>MGDB01000080.1:2162-10127 GCA_001790645.1 Candidatus Schekmanbacteria bacterium GWA2_38_11 | reverse complement strand
ATCCGGGGATGACCAACCGGATATTGGCAAAGGTGGTAAAGGGAGTTGCAATAAATTTTGAGTCCTCAAAGCAATTTTTTAATAAGAAGAAAGTCGTAGTTACAGGTAATCCTGTGCGCAAAGATATCACAAAGGGGTCAAAAGAAGAGGCTTTAAAACTTTGGGGGTTAAGAGATGATCAGTTCACCCTGTTTATATTTGGCGGAAGCCAGGGTGCAAGAAAGATTAACCAGAGTGTTGTCAAGGCATTGCCGCATTTTGAAAAATATTCTGATCTTCTCCAGATCATGCACCAGACAGGCAAGGCTGATTTTGAATTTGTCAAAGAGGGTTACAGCAGGAGTAAAATAAGGTCTTACGTAGCTCCCTATATAAATGAGATGAACCATGCTTACGCAGTTTCAGACCTTGTTCTCTGCCGTGCCGGAGCTATAACTTTGAGCGAGATATCAGCCTGCGGCAAGGCGTCAATATTAGTTCCTTTCCCTTATGCTGCAAATAACCACCAGGAGCTCAATGCGCGGGTGCTTGTGGAAGGGGGAGCTGCCTTAATGATACTTGACAGGGAACTCTCCGGGGAAACCTTAGCCGGTGCAGTTACAGGTTTGATAATGGAAAGAAATAAAATTGAAGAGATGGAAAAGAAAAGCATCAAGTTTTCCAGGATAGATGCAACGTCAAGAATAGTTGATGAATGCGAGAAGCTAATAAAAGCGGAAGGCTTTTCCTAAGGAGGTAAAGAAATTCTAAATTCGAAATCCTAAAGGAGTAGAAAACTCTAAATACTAATATCTAAATTAGATTACAGAGAGAAAAGGGAATTAGAAGTGGATATGGTTATAATTCTATAGATTAGTATGTACAAAAAAGATCTCAAAATACATTTTGTTGGTATTGGCGGGATAGGGATGAGCGGGATAGCTGAGGTGTTGTTAAACTTAGGATACAAGATCAGCGGTTCAGACCTCAAACCCTCAAAAATCACTAAGAGGCTCGCAAAGCTTGGAGCAAAAATCTATAAAGGCCACAAGGCTGAGAATGTTGACGGGGCTGATGTGGTTGTTATCTCCTCTGCTGTTTTAAAAGAAAATGTTGAGGTAAGATCAGCTGCTGCAAAAAAAATTACAATTATTCCGCGGGCAGAAATGCTTGCAGAGCTTATGAGGATGAAATACGGGATTGCAGTTGCAGGGGCTCACGGCAAGACCACGACCACATCACTCATATCTCAGATACTTGCCCATGCTGAACTTGACCCGACAGTTGTCATAGGTGGAAGGTTAAACAGCCTTGGCTCCAATGCAAAACTTGGCCAGGGGAATTTCCTGGTCGCGGAGGCTGACGAGAGTGACGGTTCTTTTTTAAGGCTTTCTCCGTCAATAGCAGTTGTGACCAATATAGACAGGGAGCATCTGGACTATTACGGGAGTTTACAAAAGATAAAAGAGACCTTTTTAGATTTTATAAACAAAGTCCCCTTCTACGGTGTCTCAGTAGTATGTATGGATGATGAAAACATTCAGAGCATTATCCCGGGCATAGAGAAGAGGTTTATAACCTACGGCCTCAAGGGGCAGGCTGATTACACAGCTAACAGCATAAATTTTTCAGGGTTCAGGTCTGAGTTTGATGTTTTTGAACACAATAAGATTCTGGGGAGAATCTGCCTTAATATTTCAGGTACCCATAATATTTATAACTCCCTTGCTGCTGTTGCAGTGGGCATTGAGCTTGGAATAAAATTTGGTGACATTAAGGAAGCCTTGGAGCGGTTTTCGGGAATTGAAAGGAGATTCCAGGTAAAGGGGCAGAGGCATGGTGTAACTGTGGTAGATGATTACGGCCATCATCCTACAGAAATCAGAGCTACTCTCAAATCAGCAAGGGAAAACTGGGATGGGAAGATTATTGTCCTTTTCCAGCCCCATCGCTATTCAAGGACTCAGGACCTTATGGAAGAGTTTTTTACTTCTTTCTATGATGCTGATGTCCTCATAATAACTGATATCTATGCGGCAGGAGAGAAAGCGATTGAAGGCATAAATAGCTCCAAATTATACGAAGGGATAATTGCCCATGGCCACAAGAATGTGATCTACATGCCGGACAGGAAAGAGATTTTAAAATACATTGGTAAAGCAGCATCCAGGGGAGACCTGCTGATTACACTTGGAGCCGGTGATGTCTATAAGATTGCAGAGTTATTCCTTAGAGGGGAAATCTAAGAATGCCAGAAAATATTGCAATAGACCTTGCAAGAGAGATTAAGCGGGAGGTCACTCCTTACCTTGAGAAAGGGCCTTGCACAGAAGTAGTTGGCAAAGGGGCGAGCGGTGATATGACTTTTAGGGTAGACCTGGTTGCTGAGGAGGTTGTAAGAAAATTCATTTCAAAGCGGGGGACAGACCTGGCGTATTATTCTGAAGAGAAGGGTTTGATAAAATCCGGCTTGCCAAAGCAGATTTTGATTATCGATCCCATTGACGGAAGCAGAGGGGCAAAGATAGGCTTTCCGTCCTGTGTTGTTTCTGTCGGAGTCGCAAAATATAAGGAAACTGTGAAACTTAAGGACATATTTATAGGATGTATTCTGGACCTTATGGATGATCTTTGCTTTTATGCTGAGAGGGGAAAAGGTGCATCGGTTTTTGACGGAGAAAAAGAGCTGGAAGTTTCTTTCTCTAAAAACCGGAGTCTTGACAGCCTGTGCTGGAGTCTTGAAATTACCGGAAGACCGTCTAAGCCTATCTTTGATTTGCTTGGTGAGCTTGTAGACAGATCTTCCCTTGCAGGAGGAGTTTTTACCCTTGCCAGTACATGTTATTCCATAACCAGGATTCTCAGAGGTCAGTTAGATGCCTTCGTGGACATTGGCAACAGGATGCTCAAGGAATTTCCGCACCTGCGCCCGGAATTTTTAAAGGCTGGTAAAGGTGCAGTTGTGGGTCTTTTCCCTTATGACATTGCTGCTGTATCACTTATTGCAAAAGAGGCAGGATGCATAATTACTGACGCCTATGGCAGAGGCTTAGATGATACATTAATGACAAACTCAGCAGAGGATAACATCCAGTCCCTTGTAGCTGCAAACTCAAAAGCCCTGCATCGGGAGATTATTGATTTTATAGATTTGAAATTCAAAGAGCTCAAAAAGAGTGAATGTTATAGGGGAAGGGTAATTAGTGAGGGAAAATGAGTTAAATAAGGTTTTTGAGGGGATAAATCCCCCTATATCCCCCTTTTTCAAAGGGGGAGTTTTAAATCTTAATGCTTTTTAAAAAATAGAATGAGAATTTTGCTATTTCTTTAAAGGGAACATTTAATGTTCCCCCCCTTTAGAAAAGGGGGGAAGGGGGGATTTGAAATTTTCAAGAATATATTTTTGTTAGACTGAGAAGTGGAGCACTGGGAAAAGTAAAAATGCAGAAGTCTTCATTGAAGAAAAAGTGGGTTGGGGTTTTGATGGGCGGGATTTCCCCTGAGAGGGAGATCTCACTTAAAACTGGTGAAGCTGTTTTTAATGCACTCAGGGACCTCGGGTATAAAGCAATCAGAGTAGATGCAAAAGATGATATTTTTGAAAGATTTTTGAAATTAAAAATAGATATTGCCTTTATCGCTCTTCACGGAGGATGGGGTGAGAACGGTGGAATTCAAGGGGCTTTAAATATCATGGGAATTCCTTATACAGGCTCAGGCGTATGTGCAAGTGCAGTAGCAATGGATAAAATCTTATCAAAGAAAATATTTTCATATCATAGCCTTCCTACACCAGGGTTTTGGGTCTATGAAGGAAATAATTCCGGAATTAAAAAGTTTCTAAAAGAGCAATCTTTTAAACTGCCGGTTGTTGTAAAACCTGTCACAGGAGGATCCACTATAGGAGTTTACATTGTATTTAACAGGAAAGAACTTGAAAAGGCTATTTCTCAAGTCCTTTTCCTTGATAGCAGAGTCCTCATAGAAGAGTACATCAAAGGAAGAGATCTTACAGTAGGAATGTTAAACGGCAAGCCTCTTCCAATTGTAGAAATGATTCCCAAAAGAGGTTTTTATGATTATAAAGCTAAATACACAAAAGGTGAGACTGAATATGTATGCCCGGCCCGGATTCCGGCAAAGACAACAAAAGAAATTCATAAAATTGCTTTGCAGGCATACAGGGCATTGGGATGTAAGGGTGCGCCAAGGATCGATTTCCGGTTAAGTAGCGCAAATAAGCCCTACATTCTTGAAGTAAACACTATTCCCGGAATGACGGGAACAAGCCTGCTTCCAATGGCTGCTTCAAGGGTTGGCATAAATTTTAACCGGCTTGTTGAGATGATATTAGAGGAATCTTTTAATGAGAGATTATAAGAGATCAAAAATAAAAAATAAACGGGTGAGGAGAGGGAGAACAAAGAAGCTGAGTAAAAAAGAACTCCTCATAAAGGGGAAGACTGTTTTCTACGGTATTATATTTTTGAGTTCTGCTTTTTTAGTGGCTTTCATCATCTGGAAATTTGCTCCCCATACCTGGTTAGATCAGAAATTCCTGACAGTCAGAAATGTCAAAATAATTGGCAACAAAAATGTTTCGGGGAAAGAGATTATAGGATTATCAGAGGTGGAAGAGAAAAATTTCCTTAAAATAAAGCTGCCGGAAACTGCGCAGAAGATAGCAAAGAACCCGTGGATAAAGAAGGTGGATTTACGAAGGAAGCTTCCAAAGGGAATTTGCATAACAGTTGAGGAACGTACACCATTTGCTTATGTTCAGCTTAACAATTTAATAAACCTTGTTGATGAAGAAGGTGTTATAATAAGGATAGTCAGCGAAACAGAAAAAAAAGAATTACCAGTGATGACAGGCTTTAAGAAGAAAGTTTCTTTAAAACCAGGGGACAGGATTCCGTTTCCAAATCTCAAAACAGGGATAGAGATCCTGAAGGAGATTCAGGGTAATGGCCTGATTCCCGTATCCAATATTTCGACTCTGGATGTAAGAAATGACTCTAATCCGATTCTGACTTTGAAGGATTTACCAGGGCAGATTTATTTAGGTCTTGGAGAGATAGGGGAAAAGATCAGGAAACTCAAAGCTCTCTATGAAAATACCAGAAATCAGACACTACCTCCAGTCTCTTATATTGACCTGAGGTTCAGAGACAGAGTTATAGTTATGCCCCTTGGCAAAGGGGATCAAGATAAAGGAGACAGTTTATGAAAAGCTTTAAAAAAAACCTGCAAAATTAAATTTAAAAACTAAAGGTGGTGATTAGCTTGAGCAAAAAAGAGGAATTCGTAGTAGGTCTTGATATCGGTACTACCAAGATATGCGCTCTGGTAGCAGAAATTTCAAAAGCAAGGGAAATAAATATTATTGGAATCGGAACCCATCCTTCCCTAGGACTGCGAAAAGGAGTGGTCGTAAACATTGAAAGCACTGTTGCTTCAGTAAAGAAGGCTGTTGAAGAAGCGGAATTGATGGCGGGAATTGAGATTGACTCAGTTTATGTAGGAATCGCCGGCGGTCATATTCGCGGGTTTAACAGCCATGGTGTTGTGGCGGTGAAAGAAGGGGAGGTTACAAATAAGGACATTCGGCGTGCCATAGATGCTGCAACGGCTGTTGCAATGCCACTGGACAGAGAGGTGATCCATGTTCTGCCACAGGAATTCATTGTTGATGACCAGGACGGGATAAGAGATCCACTTGGCATTTCAGGGGTAAGGCTTGAAGTCAAGGTCCATATAGTTACAGGGGCTGTTGCTTCAGCACAGAACATAATTAAGAGCTGTAACCGTGCAGGCCTTAATGTGAAGGATATTGTGCTTCAACAATTAGCATCAAGCGAGGCAGTGTTAACACCTGATGAGAAAGATCTTGGGGTAGCCCTTGTTGATGTAGGCGGCGGCACTACTGACCTTGCCATATATTATCAGGGCAGCATCAAGCACACCTCTGTAATAGCATTGGGGGGAAACCATGTAACAAATGATATAGCTGTGGGCCTTAGAACCCCGACCAAAGAAGCTGAGATGATAAAAAGAAAATACGGATGTGCCTTTGCCTCTCTGGTCAAGGCAAATGAAACAGTAGAAGTGACGAGTATGGGCGGAAGAGAGCCACGTATACTCTCAAGAAAAGTTTTAAGCGAGATAATTCAGCCAAGAGTTGAGGAGATATTCAGGCTAATCCATCAGGAAATAAAACGTTCAGGGATAGAGGATTTAATTTCTTCAGGAGTTGTAATTACGGGAGGAGCTTCAATTATGGAGGGAATCCAGGAGGTTGGAGAACAGGTATTTGAGCTTCCTGTCAGGCTTGGAACACCAAGCGGGGTTGGGGGTCTTGTTGATATAGTGAGCAGCCCTCTTTATTCTACAGCAGTGGGTCTGATTCTCTATGCAGTTAAAAACCATAACGGGAAAGGCTTTGGTAGTACCAGCTCGGATACCCGCCTTTTCAATAAGGTTCTTAAAAGGATGAAGGAATGGATTCAGGAATTTTTTTGATGCCTTTGGGAATAAAAAAGGCATCTGATTACACAGATTTTAAAAAAGATTATAGAGATTTTTTGTCAGGAGTATAATCTGTGCAATCTCTCTTAATCTCTGTAATCAAAAAAATAAGTTTTTATTTTTTTAATTTAAACCTTTTTTTGGAGGTTAACCCATGTTTGAATTTGATGAGGAAACAAAATTTAATGCAAAGATAAAGGTGATCGGGGTTGGAGGTGGTGGTGGAAATGCTGTGAACACGATGATAAAAGCTTCTCTTTCCGGGGTTGATTTTATTAGCATAAACACTGACATACAGGCACTCAGGGCATCACAGGCTCCTCATAAGATCCAGATCGGAGAGAAAGTTACAAAGGGTCTTGGTGCAGGTGCTGACCCGTCTGTAGGAAGGAAGGCCGCCCAGGAGGATACCTCTAAGATACTTGAGGTTTGTACCGGGGCTGATATGGTGTTTATTACAGCAGGTATGGGTGGTGGGACAGGCACAGGGGCAGCTCCTGTAATTGCACAGATTGCAAAAGAATGCGGTGCATTGACAGTGGGAGTGGTAACAAAACCCTTTGCCTTTGAGGGAAAGAGGAGAGCGCTTTTTGCTGAACAGGGAATTGATGAGCTTAAGAAAGCTGTTGACAGCCTGGTTGTTATACCTAACCAGAGGCTTTTGAATATTGCCGGAAGGACAATTCCTCTTCTTGAGGCATTCCAGATAGCTGATGATGTGCTGAGGCAGTCAGTCCAGGGTATCTCTGATATAATAGTAAAACCAGGGCATATAAATGTGGACTTTGCTGATGTAAAGACTGTTATGGCCAACATGGGAAGGTCTATAATGGGTACAGGCGTTGCCACAGGAGATGACCGTGCATCAGAAGCTGCTCAGAGGGCAATCTCAAGTCCTCTCTTAGAAGATGGGTCCATTGAAGGAGCGCGGGGAGTCTTAATCAATATAACCGGCGGGCCAAGTATTACACTCCATGAAATTACACAGGCTGCATCAATTATAAACGAATGTGTTGATGAGGAAGCTTTGATAATACTGGGGTCTGTAATTGATGAGAGGTTAGAGGATGAAGTAATTGTTACAGTAATTGCAACAGGTTTCGGGAATGAAGAAGATAAAAAGATTATCCAGATTAAGAAGGAGGAAAAAGAGGCGACTGTCTATCAGTTCCGCAGCGAGAACAGGGATATACCTGCTTACAAAAGGAGAAAGACTACAGAGTCAGCTAACCAGTCTTCAAAGGAAGTGAAGAAAGAATCTGTTGTCTATGATGAAAATGATTTAGAGGTTCCGGCGTTTTTGAGGAGGAGGGTGGATTAAGTTTTTTAAAGAGGGTAATATTTAACCGCCTATTTCAGACATAGTCCTTTTAAAAGAGTAGGATTTACCCTCTTTAAGGTTGTGGGCTTCCGGTTTTTTTAGTACAGCTTCTTTGAGGATATTATTTATATTTTCCT
>MGDB01000080.1:843-2150 GCA_001790645.1 Candidatus Schekmanbacteria bacterium GWA2_38_11 | reverse complement strand
TTCTCAAGATTGCTTTGAGATCTATTTCCTCATCAGAAAATAAACATGTCCTTAACCTTCCATCAGAAGTGAGACGCAGTTTGTTGCAACTTTTGCAAAAATGGCTTGTAATCGGGCTTATCAATCCGATCCTTCCAATAGAATCACTGAGTTTATAATATTTGGCTGTGCTTTGATTTTCTGGCTCCATAGGTTCTATCTTTTCTATTTTAGAAATCCTTTCCAGTGTCTCCATGCTTGACACAAACTTTTCATTGCTCCAGTAGTTTGTTGAGCCAATAGGCATATATTCTATGAACCTTATATCGAAGGAATGCTTTTTTGTAAGGTTTGCAAACTCAACCAGCTCATCATCATTTAGCCCCCGTACCACCACAAGATTTATTTTTACCGGGCTTAGGCCAACACGCTCTGCCTCAAAGATTCCGTCCCAGACTTCATTAATTTCTCCGTTTTCTGTTATTTCCCTGTATTTCTTTTGATCAAGCGTATCAAGGCTCACATTTATTCTCGCAAGCCCTGCCTTTTTCAGAGCCGGGGCATATTTTTTCAGTAAAATACCGTTAGTGGTCATGCTCAAGTCACTGATACCAGGGATCTTTGAAATCCTTTCTATAAACTCAATAATGCCTTTCCTGATTAATGGCTCTCCTCCGGTGAGGCGGATTTTTGAAATACCGACTTCTGCTGCTACACTGATTATCCTTTCAATTTCCTCAAAGGATAAAATCTCCGAGCGCTCCTTCATATTAACCCCGTCTCTGCTCATGCAATAGATACAGCGGAGGTTGCAGCGGTCAGTTACTGAGACCCTGAGATAGTTTATGACCCTGTTTTGGGAATCGATTAACATTTTTAAAAATCCTTATCTTTTTATTTTATAAGCCAATGATTTTATATGTCAGATATATAAATAAATAATAATATGTCAATCCTATTCTTTTTGGTTTTACTGGATTGCTAAAATTCTAAGCTCTAAATCCTAAATTTTAAACAAATTCGAAATACTAAATATAAATGTTCAAAACTATTTTCAGGCATTTTTTTGGGATTTTGAATTTTGATATTTAATATTGTTTAGGATTTAGAAATTAGATATTAGGATTTTTTGAAACTCTTTTCCTTCTAATTCCCCTCTCAACAATGAGGATAAGAGTAGAAACACTGCAACCTAACACAGCTCCTGCCAGAACATCTGAAGGATAGTGAGCTCCAACATAAATTCTTGAGAATCCTATTAAGATAGCAATTATAATAACAGGGATTCTTATTTTTGGAAGCTTGATGGCTAAGATAGTTGCAAAGGC
>MGDB01000080.1:0-647 GCA_001790645.1 Candidatus Schekmanbacteria bacterium GWA2_38_11 | reverse complement strand
CAAAACAGAACTGCTAACATTATTGCAAAATACCACGTTCCAAAATCTGTAATCAGTGGCATTGCGAAATCAAACAGTTCATTCCGCAGAGTCTGGTTAATAAAATAAAAAATTTTTATGTCTATAGCTTTAATCCAGTCCATAAAAATCAGAATTAAGAATTAAGGATTACGAATTAAGTTTTTTGCTTAATCCTTATTACTTTAATTATAGAGTTTGGTAAAATAAAAGGTCAAGAAGGAAAGGGAAAAATCTGTGTAATCTTTCTGAAATCTCTGTAATCAAGGGTTTCCCCCTATATTTCCAGAGAGACCTCCCAGAAATTAGTTGACGGAATGAGATGATATTCCTATAATAAAATTTGTTAGTTTATGGGGCTGTAGCTCAGCTGGGAGAGCACAAGGCTGGCAGTCTTGGGGTCAGGGGTTCGATCCCCCTCAGCTCCATTTTATAATTCAATGGCTTATAATCCTCACCTTTTTCTATCTTCTCAAAATTGTGCACTTTTTGTGTCAGTTGGTTTTAATGAGGCTTTCTTAACCTTTCTCGTGTCTATATATCTTATATTTTTATAAATATTTCCCTTGGAGGTCTTGCTCTGGCGATGCGGTACAGAAAGAAGTAACGCTTTCTTTGCAAATCTCAAT
>MGDB01000079.1 GCA_001790645.1 Candidatus Schekmanbacteria bacterium GWA2_38_11 | reverse complement strand
GTTATGTAGTGGTCTGAAGGAAGGACGATCATTTTTCCATTGGGATCAATTCTGTTTATATATATGGCTGATAAACCAATGCATGCCGCAGTATTTTTACCAATAGGTTCTTGTAAGATATTTTTCTTCGGGATAAACGGAAGTTGCCTTGAAACCTCTTTTGCATGGTCAATATTGGTGACAATAAAAATATTTTCCGGTTTTGCTACAGGAATGACTCTTTCAACAGTGAGCTGTAACATGGTCCTGTTATTTATGAGCTTTAGAAGTTGTTTAGGTAAACTCCCTTTGCTAAGAGGCCAGAACCTTGTTCCTCTCCCTCCAGCCATTATGACTATATACATTGCTAATTAGTTCTCCAAAATAGTATTAGATTCGATAGGCGGGACATTCTTGTCCCGCTAAAACGGGGTTAGAAAACCCCGTCTATCGGAATTTAAAAATGTAATTTATTTAAACCATTCCTTGCCAACAAGATGACAGGCGAGACGCCTGTCCTACTGATATCAAAATCGGAATTTATCTGGTAGGACAGCCATCCCGGCTGTCATGAATATACAATGGTATTTAAAGGATAGCGCATTATTTATCCTTTTCAGTTAATTCTGTTAATATTCCGTTAGTACTTTTAGGATGGATGAAAGCAATCTTTTTCCCGTGAGCCCCAACTCTGGGCGATTTATCTATTAATTGAATACCGGATTTTTGCAGTTCTGACAAGGTCTCTTCAAGATCATCTACTTCGTAGCATATGTGATGGATGCCTTCCCCTTTTTTTTCAATAAACTTTGTTATTGGGCTTTCCGGAGAGCTTCCTTCCAAAAATTCTATTTTTGAATCACCTATTTTAAAGAAAACAGTGGTTACCATTTGTGAGGGGACAGGCTCTACCGGAGAGGGAGTAAGCCCCAAAGATTTTTCGTAAAACTCCTTTGCCTTCTCGAGACTTTTGACTGCAATTCCTATATGATCAATCTTATTCAGCATCAAAAAACCACATTCTCCCTGTATTCACCAAAAACTGATCTTAAGGTATCTGATATCTCTCCTAAAGTGGCATAAGACTTTACTGCTTCAAATATTACGGGGACCAGGTTCTGATTCCCTTTTGCACAATTCTCTATCTGTTGAAGCTTGGATTTTACGCTGATCGAGTCTCTTTCTTTTTTGAGTTTTTCTATTTTTCCCCGCTGTTTCTTTTCAAGTTCGGGGTTAACTTTTAAAAGGTTTTCAGGAGGATTCTCTTTTACCTGAAACTGATTAACTCCAACGATTATCTGCTCTTTGGCTTCAATTTTTTTCTGATAGGCATAAGAACTCTCCTGGATTTCTCTCTGTATAAATCCTGCTTCAATAGCTTTCAGCACCCCGCCCATCTGGTCAATTCTTTCTATGTATTCCTGAGCTCTTTTTTCAATTTCTAAGGTAAGCTTTTCTATTGCATAGGATCCTCCAAGGGGATCCACAGTGTTTGGTATGCCGCTTTCATAGGCTAATATTTGCTGAGTTCTAAGCGCGATTCTAACTGATTCTTCAGAAGGAAGGGCCAGAGCCTCGTCTCTTGAGCAGGTATGCAGAGATTGGGTCCCACCTAATACTGCTGCTAAAGCCTGTAATGTAACTCTAATAATATTTGTGTCTGGTTGCTGAGCAGTCAGGCTGCATCCGGCTGTTTGTGTATGGAATCTCAGCATAGAGGATGAAGGATCCTGGGCTTTAAATCGTTCCCTCATTATCTTTGCCCAGAGCCTTCTTGCAGCCCTGAATTTAGAAATTTCTTCTAAAAAATTGTTATGAACATTGAAGAAAAAGGATATGCGTTTGGCAAAATCGTCAACCTTAAGCCCTGCGGCTAAAGCCGCTTCAACGTATGCGATCCCGTCAGCAAGAGTAAAAGCAATCTCCTGCACGGCTGAAGATCCTGCCTCCCTTACATGGTAACCGCTGACGCTTATGGTATTAAACTTCGGGAGATTATCTTTGCAGAATGCGAAGATGTCAGTGATGATTCGCATTGATGGCTTGGGAGGAAATATATAAGTCCCTCTGGCAAAGTATTCCTTTAATATATCATTTTGAATTGTGCCTGATATTTTTTTAATTTCAACACCCTGCTTTTCAGCAACAGCCATATACATTGTAAGCAGAATTATAGCAGTGGAGTTAATGGTCATTGAGGTGCTGACTTTATCAAGAGGTATTTTGTCAAAGAGGATTTCCATATCTTCGAGGGAATCAATAGCAACTCCTACTTTACCAACTTCCCCCATTGCCATAGGGTTATCAGAGTCATACCCCATCTGAGTGGGCAGATCAAAGGCGATACTCAGACCTGTCTGTCCATGATCAAGAAGATATCTGTACCTTGTATTTGACTCCTCTGCAGTCCCAAAACCTGCGTATTGTCTCATTGTCCAGAGCCTCCCTCTATACATTGTAGGCTGGACACCCCGGGTGAACGGATATTGTCCTGGGTAACCAAGGTCTCTTTCGTATTCGAAACCATCCAGGTCTAAAGGAGTATAAAGAAGCTGGACCGGTATGTGAGAGGAAGTTTCTACTGAATTAGATAAATCGATATTCTTTTCTCCCTTAAGGCTGTTTTCCCATTGATTAAGATTCTCTTCTAATTTTTTTGTCATTTCAAAACTCACTAAACTTCATAGATGGTTAGATGAATTCAATTATTCGGATTCCGCATAGGAGTCTGCCGGAATACATCATTCAGACTGTATCGCAATGTCATTGCGAGGGAGTTTTAATGGTAGCCTGCGCTAAGCTTATTGATGTTAAAAGAATTTTATTCGCAACCTAAAGGTTGCGGCTACATTGTGACACAGTCTGAATGACACAACAGGGTTTACCGATAAACTCTTTACGCTTTTTTATAATAAGATTGGCTCATAGTCAAGGTGAAAACAGAGATATACGGAAATGGTTGTGGTGATTAATTACGGTAAGGCTTCCTGTATATTTCAGATCTTCTGTTTTTCTTTGACTTTCAGAGATAAGCTATTATAAAAGTTAAAATAATTTGTCACAGGAAATGAGGTTTCTGAATGGAAAGTAAAGACAGACTTATATTTGCTCTTGATGTAGAAAGTCTTAATGAAGCTGAAGACTGGGTTTGCAGGTTAAAAGATTATGCAGGAGTTTTTAAGGTCGGAAAAGAGCTTTTTACAAGGTGCGGTCCAGAGGTTGTAGAAAAAATATTAAATTACGGGTCAAAGGTCTTTCTTGATCTTAAATTTCATGACATCCCTACTACAGCAGCAAAAGCAGGGATCCAGGCAGCTAAGCTCGGAGTTTCTATTTTCAATGTTCATGCTTTTGGCGGAAGAGAGATGATGGCAAAAGTAGCAGATGAAGTGAAGAATGTATGTGTAAAAGATAACATAAAAAAGCCTCTAATCATGGCTGTTACAATACTCACGAGTTTAGGAGAAAATGATATAAAAGAATTAGGAATAAATAGGTCACTGCCGGATGAGGTGGTTTACCTCGCAAAGCTTGCCATGGATTGTGGATTAGATGGTGTGGTTTGTTCTCCAAAAGAGATTGGATTGATAAAGGGTGAATGCGGAAAAGATTTTAAAGTCATCACACCCGGGATCAGGTCAAGCCATGACGCTCCTGATGACCAGAAAAGGTCTGCCACAGCTTCAGAAGCAATTAAATTAGGTGCAGACTTTATCGTAGTTGGAAGACCGATCCGGTCTTCTCATGATCCTGTAGAGGCAGCAAGAAAGATTTTGGAGGAGATTGAGAATTAGGAGGAATCATGTTCTTTGAATTTAAAAAATTCTGAAATGCAATTTCTGAGAAGAGAGGGATAGAATATGAGATTGGCTAAGATGTTAAAGATAAAATCACAGCAAATGTTTTTAAATATAAAAACAACAGTTGTCCCCTTTTTCAGTTCTCGCTGCTTTTGTTCAGGTTTAACTAATTGTTGAGCGAGATTGTCTTTGATTCAACCATTTCTTAAAAGATGCCTGGCTCTCACCCGATGGCTTTCCAGCTATCAGCCCTTCAACGCTGATGTCTTCATCGAGGTCAGGCCAATGTATTCCATGCCCCTTGCCAATCAGTCTCCAGTTGTTTCTTTCTTCAACAGTTGCATGGGCAAGCCTAGGGAACCAAGCCAACGGAACAGAAACAGTACGCCCATCACTTAGGTCTATGCTAAGTGTATCTTCAGTTACTGTTACATTTACAGCACTAGGTATATCAATTTCAACCGCTGAAATAGTCATTCCATGCCTCCAATAATTTCGAGTGGTGTTCTCTAATTATTTTCTCAATTTTAGTAATTTCTACTCGATTGAATCCAGAGCTATATTGAAGCCTCATGGGATCAAGCCAGAACTTTGCAATATTTTCATCTCGTTCAACATGGATATGGTGTGGCTCACCCCTATCACCTGCATAAAAGAAAAAACGATATGAGCCAATCCTAAATACTGTTGGCATTTACTCTTGTTCTCTCATTCTTCGCTTTCGCCTAACATTAATTTTTATCTTTTATTCTATTAATTTATTTATATTTGATTACATAAGCATGTCAAGCAAAATTGCACTCAAAAACTCATTGACCTTAGTGATTATTTGAATTAAATTAAAACTAAAAGAGATAACCTAATTAATAAAAATGAGTGAATTTGGAAGATAAGCTAAAGGAGTAAGTATGCCTACAGTATTAAGGGCTGGTTCCTATAGATTTCATTTTTATTCTGATGAGTTTAGGGAACCACCTCATATACATGTAGATACTCCGGAAGGCGAGTGTAAATTCTGGTTAGAACCTATAAGACTTGCGAGAAATAAAGGTGTTCCGCCCCGCAAAATTCGTGAAATTGAAAAATTAGTTTTTGAACATCAGTTTTTTTTAAAGGAGAAATATCATGAGCACCACAAGCGTTAAGAAAAAAACTTCGGTTGAACCCGCAGCTATAAGGTCATGGGCAGAAGGCAGAATTATTTTTGTAGAACTTACAGATGGTCGTATCATTGGTTTTCCGGCAGACCGCTTCAAAATACTTAAAAATGCGACTAATGAACAACTAAAAGAGGTCAAAGTGAGACTGAATGGCTATGCCTTAAGATGGGAATCTATAGATGAAGATATCACAGTACCAGGAATCGTAGCAGGTAATTTTCAATTACCATAGAAAGAACAAAAAATCATAAAGCTAAAATCTCTGTAATCTTTTTTT
>MGDB01000078.1 GCA_001790645.1 Candidatus Schekmanbacteria bacterium GWA2_38_11 | reverse complement strand
TAAAGTTGGAAAGCATTTTCTTTTGCAAAATAACAACCCGCATTTTCCTCTTTAGTCACTGAAAAGGAAATGTTTGTTTTTGCGTCTCTATGTTTTTGCGTCTCTATTGACAAAGGCAAATACAAAAGAGTATATTCAATTTGAATTTTTCCAGTAAATTTAATATATTAAAAAATACTTGGTTAAGCAAAATGCTTGAAGGCAGATATCAATGATTGGAATCATTATAAAAAAGGTAATTGGAACTAAGAATGACAGGATATTGAAGGAAATCCACCCCCTGGTTGATAAAATCAATAGTCTTGAACCCGCAACGAGAAAGCTTTCCGATGATAGCCTCAGAGCAAAAACCCGTGAGTTTAAGGAAAGGCTGGAAAAAAGTGAGGAGCTTGATGACCTGCTGTGTGAAGCTTTTGCAGTAGCGAGGGAGGTTTCACGCAGGGTTTTAGGAATGCGGCACTTTGACGTGCAGCTTATCGGCGGTGTGATTCTTCACCAGGGTAAAATTGCTGAAATGAAAACAGGTGAGGGTAAGACGCTTGTTGCCACACTTCCTGTTTATCTCAATGCCCTTACAGGCAAGGGAGTCCATGTTGTTACCGTGAATGATTATCTGGCAAGAAGAGACAGTGAATGGATGGGAGCTATATACAAAATCCTCGGTCTTTCAGTAGGGCTTATCCAGCATGATATGGATGATGCTGCGAGAAAAATATCATATAACTGCGACGTCACCTACGGGACAAACAACGAGTTCGGGTTCGATTATTTAAGAGACAATATGAAGTACAGGCTGGAAGACTACTGCCAGAAAGAACTTAACTATGCGATTGTGGATGAAGTTGACAGCATTTTAATTGACGAAGCAAGAACTCCTCTTATTATTTCCGGACCCACAGAGGAGTCAACAGACAAATATTATATAATTGATAAGATTGTTCCAAAAATAAAAAAAGATACTGATTATACTTTAGAGGAAAAGACAAGGACTGTTGCACTTACCGAAGAAGGTGTTGCAAAGGCTGAAAAGTTTTTGCATGTTGATAACCTCTATGACCCCAAAAATATTGAATTGATCCATCATGTCAACCAGTCTTTGAAAGCCCATACTCTTTTCAAAAGAGATGTGGACTACGTTGTAAATGACGGAGAGGTAATAATCGTTGACGAGTTCACCGGAAGATTAATGCCCGGGCGAAGATACAGCGAAGGACTTCATCAGGCTCTTGAGGCAAAGGAAGGGGTCAAGATTGCAAATGAAAACCAGACTCTTGCCACAATCACATTCCAAAACTATTTCAGAATGTACAACAAACTTGCCGGAATGACAGGAACTGCTGATACTGAGGCTGAGGAATTTTATAAAATATATAAACTCGAGGTTGTGGTTATCCCACCTAACAGGCCTTTGAACAGAAAAGAGCACTCTGATGTCATCTTCAGAACTGTTCCTGAAAAGTTTAAGGCAGTTGTTAAAGAGATTGAGGAACTTTATAAGAGAGGACAGCCTGTACTTGTTGGGACAATTTCTATAGAGAAGTCCGAACTTCTGAGCAGTATGATGAAGAAAAAAGGTATAACTCACACCGTCCTTAATGCAAAATACCATGAGAAGGAAGCAGAGATAGTGTCGCAGGCCGGAAGAAAAGCGGCAGTTACTATTGCTACCAACATGGCTGGGAGGGGAACAGATATAGTGCTCGGAGGAGTTGACCCGGAAACAAAGGAAAAGGACACTGGCAGGGAAGCAGAGGTTGTAAAACTTGGAGGACTCCATATACTCGGGACTGAAAGGCATGAGAGCAGGCGTATTGATAATCAGCTCAGGGGAAGGGCAGGAAGACAGGGTGACCCCGGTTCGTCCAGGTTCTATCTCTCTATGGAAGATGACCTGCTGCGGATTTTTGGAATGGAGAAGACTTCAGGTTTAATGAAGAGGATAGGGATGGAGGAAGACCAGCCCATAGAACATCCCTGGGTGACTAAGTCCATTGAGCGGGCACAAAAAAATGTGGAAGCTCATAACTTCAGCATAAGGAAGCAGCTTCTTGAGTATGATGATGTGATGAACAAGCAGAGAGAGGTTATTTACGAGCAGAGGAAGATGGTACTGGAGAGTGAAAGTTTAGAGGAAGCTGTATCAGACATGATTGGGGATTTGGTTGACAGAATATTTTCTACATATGAGGGAGAGGAAGACCTTGAGAAACAGAGGAAAGAAATTGAGGATGCCATTTACAGGCAGTTCCGTGTGGATATCAATGAGCATGGTATAAAAAAGTTTGAGGGTCTTGAGATTGAGGAACAGAGGGAAAAAGTATTTGAGCTTTTAAAAGAAATCTACAGGAAAAAAAGAGAAGAAAGGCGGGAGAAGATAGAAGAGCAGGCTGAAGGAATAGAACGGATGGTTATGCTTCAGGTTATAGATAATCTCTGGAAGGATAATCTGCTTGCAATGGATCATTTAAAAGAAGGAATCGGTTTAAGAGGATATGGACAGAGGGATCCCCTCGTTGAGTATAAGAAGGAAGGGTTTGATATGTTCCAGAATATGATTGAACGTATAAAAGAAGAAACTGTGGATCATCTCTTCAAGATAGAGCTTGTTAGTGACCAGGAAGTTTATGAAAGATCAAAAGAAAAGTTGAAGGATATCTCAATGAACAGAGGGGAAGGGGAAGAAGAAAAGAAAAAGACTGTTAAGCGAGAAGGAGGAAAAGTAGGAAGGAACGATCCATGCCCATGCGGCAGCGGAAAGAAATACAAAAAGTGCTGCGGTGCTTTGGGTCAGGCAGTTTCGGGAAGGTGAGTGAGTTCAGCGTTTAGGGTAAAGAGTTGAGAGTTAAGAGTTTGGAGGAATTAAAAATTAGGAAGATGGGAAGTTCCTTTCCCCTTGAGGCTGTGTCATAATGTAGCCGCAACCTTTAGGTTGCGAATAAAATTCTTTTAATGTCAATGAGCTTAGCGCAGGCTAAAGCCTGCGGCTACCATTAAAACATAAGTTATGACACAGTTTGTAAAAAGGGGGTGGTGGGATTGCTGACAGCCAATAGCTAATGTGAACCAAATGAAAAAATATATTTTTTTATGCCTACTTTTTTTCTTTCCTGCCTGTTTTGTCAGTCAAACCAGAGAGGGAGGTATTGAAAGAGCAAGGCTTCACTACGATGCTGGTTTGAAATATCTGCAGCAGAATAGTTTAGGAGAAGCAAAGGCTGAGTTCAGTAAAGCTGTACTGGAAGACCCTGACCACCCTGATTATTACAATGTATTAGGCCTGACATATTCAAAACTCACTGACTATGAAGAAGCATGTAAGAATTTTAAAAAGGCTCTGAAGCTTAATCCTGATTTTTCGGAAGCACGAAATGGCCTTGCATCTACTCTTGCAATACTGAAGAGGGTTGATGAAGCAATTTCTGAGTGGAAAAAAGTTTTAGCAGACCCAACCTACCGATTCCCTGAAACCATTCACTTTAATATAGCAAATGCCTATTTAGACTCAGGCAATCTTGATTCCGCAACAGAACATTATAATGCAGTTTTAAAATTTTTCCCTGATCACCTTATGTCCCATTTCAATTTGGGAAGGATTTATGAGAAAAACGGGAAATATGACCTGGCCTGTGAGGAATACAAGAAGTCTGTTACCATTGATAAGGCATTTGTACCAGCCCATTTTGGTCTTGGCGAGAATTATTTTAAATTAAAAAAAGAGAAAGAGGCGATCGAGGAATTTGAAATGGTCCTTGTCCTTGATCCAAACTCAGGGTTTGGTGAAGAGGCAAAAAAATACCTTGAAAAATTAAAGTAAATTTTTAATTAGAAGTTATCTGGAAAAGATAATGAAATGTTTTCACCCTCCCCTTAATCCCCTCCCATCAAGTGAGGGGAAATAAATGATGAGATGTCCTTTTTACAGAGAGGATAAGGGAATTAAGAAAGATTCCCTCTCCCCTTGAGGCTGTGTCACAACTCATGTTTTAATGGTAGCCGCAGGCTTTGGCCTGCGTTAAACTCATTGATATTAAAAAAATTTTATTCGCAACCTAAAGGTTGCGGCTACATTATGACACAGTCTCCTTGTGGGAGAGGGTGAGGGAGAGGGGTAAATAAAAATCATTGGAAGGTTTCCTGACCTGTCATGATAATGTTTTTGAGATGAAAGAAACCGTTAAATACATACCATCATATCTTGAACTTTTCAATAAAGGAATATTTCCGGAGAGGGTCATTAAACTTAAAGAAATATTGCGTGAGTGTACTCTGTGTCCGAGGAACTGCAGGGTTAACCGCCTTGAAGGTGAGAAGGGATTCTGTAGGGCAGGTGCAGAAGCCTGTGTTTCTTCCGTTGGTCCGCATTTCGGGGAAGAGGCTCCCCTTACGGGAAGAAACGGCTCAGGGACAATTTTTTTCACTTACTGTAATTTGGGATGTGTCTTTTGCCAGAACTACGACATAAGCCATTCAGGACATGGAGAGGTTTTACCTTCTTCAGAACTTGCCTCCCGGATGTTATATCTGCAAAAGACAGGATGCCATAATATAAATCTTGTAACACCCACACATTTTGTTCCGCAGATTGTTGAAGCACTTGAAACAGCAATAAAAGGCGGTTTAAAAGTGCCAATTGTTTTTAATTGTGGAGGTTATGAATCTGTAGAGGTACTAAAGCTCCTTGAAGGGATTATTGATATATATATGCCTGATGCAAAGTTCTCTGACCCAAAGGTATCTGAGAAATTATGCCATGCCAGGGATTATTATAAAGTCCTTAAAGAGGCTTTAAAGAAGATTCACAGGCAGGTTGGTGTTTTAAAAACTGATGAGACGGGAATAGCTTCCAGGGGAGTGCTTATCAGGCATCTTGTGATGCCTGATAAGCTGGCAGGCTCTGAAGAGGTCTTGAGGTTCATAGCTGAAGAGCTATCAAAAGATAGTTATGTGAATATTATGAGGCAGTATTATCCATGCTATAAAGCAGGGGATTACCCGGAGATTTCAAGAAGCATAACGCCACAGGAATATAATAGAGCATGTGAGATAGGAAAATCATACGGGCTGAAAAAGGGGTTTTTATTTGGGTAGCCGCAGGCTTTAGCCTGCGAATGATGTAATCAAACCCAAATATCAAAGCTCAAATAAATGTAAAATTA
>MGDB01000077.1:6317-23523 GCA_001790645.1 Candidatus Schekmanbacteria bacterium GWA2_38_11 | reverse complement strand
GTCTTATCAGGTTTTGCCAATTTAAGGCTTTTATTATCCTGCTTTACGTTACTTAAAATGAATTTTGGATCTTTAGCTGAAGCGATTGTTGGAGACAACGCAAAAACAATTGCGAATGCCAAAATACTCAATGAGACTAAAATATTTTTTCTCATTTTTATTCTCCTAAAAAAATTTTTCATATACTCACCCCTTCTCCTTAACCCTTTAAGATTACTAACGTTTAGATATGCTTGCTTGTATCTAAGAAATTAATGCTTTAAAATCATGATGCTTATTCTGCGGAATAAGTTATCCCATCACCTCCTTACATTCAATTGTATAGCAGAAAACTTTTTTGCTATTAGAATAGAAAAGGGGGAATTTGTCAACCCCTTTTTTTATTAACTCCGAAATAAATCTAATAAAAAGTTATTTTATCAAAAATAAGCTTCTACATTTTTTGGTATTATATTATTAGGTTCCCCTTTTTTGTCAACAGGTATTTTATAAAATACCGAGTACCCTCAATTAAACAGATTTCTACAGACTGTTGGAAAAGGGTAATTTACCCAAGTAATCAAAAAAATACCTCTTTCAAAAACCTCTTTTAGATATTCTCTATTGACACAAGCAAGAAAAAGGATATAAAAGGGCTTTAAATAAACCGTGTTTTTGTTGAGATCTGCTCCAGGTTTATGGCATATAATACTTTTGAAAATTAGGTTATTACAATTTTATAACAAATGGATAAATTAAAAACAGGCAATGGTGTTCCATTCCTGGACCTGAAGGCACAATATAAAGCTATTAAAGAAGAGACCATTGAAAAACTGAATGAGGTTTTAAACACTCAAAACCTGATACTGGGTCCCCAGGTTGAGGAATTAGAAAAAACTATAGCAGGGTATTGCGGTTCAAAGTTTGCCGTAGGAGTCGGATCCGGCACTGATGCACTGCTCTTGTCACTAATGGCTTTTGATATTGGTCCGGGGGATGAGGTAATAACAACACCTTATACCTTTTTCTCTACAGCCTCATCTATCTCGCGGTTAGGGGCAAGACCAGTTTTTGCTGACATTGATATTGATACATTCAATATTAATCCGGATTTGATTGCAAAGAAAATTAATAAAAATACAAAAGCAATAATCCCTGTTCACCTTTTTGGCCAGTGTTCGGATATGGAGCCCATTCTTCAAATCGCAAAAAAATATAACCTAAATGTAATTGAAGATGCTGCCCAGGCAATCGGCGCCGCCTACATGATGAAAAGTGATAAGTGGCCAGTAACCAGTATAAATCTCTCTTCTTTGAAGGAAAATACAGGGGGTAGCAACCAGCAGGAAAACGGTAAACGTTCAAATTCACTGACCACTGAGCACAGACCACTGCCCACTAACCAAGCATCACCCAACATTCTCAGACGTGCCTGCAGCCTGGGAGATGCAGGGTGTCTCAGTTTTTATCCTACAAAAAATCTGGGTTGTTTTGGTGAAGGAGGGATGATTACAACAGATGATGAGGCAGTGGCAAAAAAATTAAAGGCATTACGGGCGCACGGTTCGGAAAAAAGATACTATCACCCTATGGTAGGAATAAACAGCCGCCTTGATACTGTACAGGCTGTGGTTTTATTGGTTAAATTTAAGTATCTTGAGGAATGGACAAAAACACGTAGGGAAAGGGCTCAAATTTACGAAGAAAACCTCAAAGGAATTGTTAAAATTCCATATTGTCTGGATGGAAATTATCATGTCTATAATCAGTATGTAATCAGGAGTGAGAAGAGACAGGTTATAGAAGAGATATTCATAAAAGAAAAAATAGGTTATGGGAAATACTATCCTTTGCCTCTCCATCTACAGAAATGTTATGAAAAATTAAGATATAAAGCAGGAGATTTCCCTAATGCCGAATTAGCAGCAGAAGAAACCTTAGCTCTTCCTATCTACCCGGAATTAACCCGGGAGCAGCAGGAGATGGTGATACAAGCGATAAAAAAGGCAATACATTAGGAAAGCTATGGTCAAATTTCCTGAATTAAATTTTAAAAAGATTAAAAAATATCCAATAACTGAAAGAAAAAATTTAGTCTCCATAAAAGACTTCGCAACCCTATCAAAAAAAAATAGCGTATCTTCCTTAGTTGGCTCCATGCCGGATATCCTGGGCGGGAGAGATTTCAAAGTTCTTCTTGATAAAATCCTTACAGCAAAAAGAAACAATAAGACAATTGTTCTGGCAATAGGGGCCCATGTGATTAAATGCGGTCTTTCCCCGTTAATTATAGAATTAATGAGAAAAGGTGTTATAAAAGCAATAGCCATGAACGGTGCCGGAGCTATCCACGATTATGAAATTTCTCTGATTGGCAAAACCTCAGAGGATGTGGCTGCCCAGATAGGAGAAGGAATTTTTGGAATGGCTGCAGAAACCGGAAAAGCCTTGAACATGGCTGCGACAGAAGGAGCTAAAAAAAATTCAGGGTTTGGAAATGCACTTGGGAAATTGATTAAAAGAGAAAAGCAGCCGCATAAGGAACTAAGTATTATCTATAACGCCCTGGTTCTGGATGTCCCAGTCACTATCCATGTTGCCATAGGTACGGATACCGTTCATATGTGTGCAGAAGCTGATGGAGAGGCCATTGGGAAGGCAAGTTTATTAGATTTTAGAAAAATCTGCTCTGTAGTGAGCACCTTGGATGAAGGGATATGGATTAACATGGGTTCAGCAGTAATACTGCCCGAGGTTTTTTTAAAGGCAATTACAGTATGCAGAAATATTGGTATAAAAGTAGAAAAATTCCTGTCAGTAAATATTGACATGATTCCTCATTACAGGCCTTTGACAAATGTCGTTAAAAGGCCAACCTTAAAAGGAGGAAGAGGAATAAACTTAATTGGCCAGTATGAGATATTATTCCCTTTGCTTACAGCAGCAATACTTGAAAGGCTGGAAAAGGAAAGGTAAAGTAAATGTCAAATGACAAAGTTCAAAGTAAAGGGCCCCACCTAAAGGCGGGACTTTTGAATTTATTTTGTTCGTTTGTCATTCCCGTGAAACTTGTCCTCGACCGCGATCGGGGAACGGGAATCCATTCCTTGTTAGATATTCAAGTTATATTTTAATAAAACAATAGAAAAACTATGGAAAGATTAAAGGAAATATTTTTTAAAAAAAATAAAATTAATGCCTTAGTAGTCGGAGACATAATGCTTGATGAATATGTGTGGGGTAAGGTTGACCGCATATCTCCGGAAGCCCCTGTGCAGATAATAAAAGTTGATTCAAGAAATTATGTTCTGGGAGGTGCAGCAAATGTTGCTCACAATCTTGCTGATATGGGGGCAACTGTTGAAATCTGTTCAGTCATAGGGGATGATGATAATGGAAAAATTTTAAATGGACTTATCTCAAGAACCGGGATTGGGAACTCCGGGGTTTTTCCAGAAAGTGGAAGGAAAACTACCTTGAAAACACGGGTCATCGCCCATAACCAGCAGGTAGTCAGGGTTGACGAGGAAACAGCCATACCTGTAAAAAAGGAGACCAGGGAAAAAACCCTTTCTTACATTGAAAAAAAAATAAAATTCTTTGACGGTGTCATTTTATCGGATTACGCAAAAGGGTTACTTGCTGAAGATCTTATTGCAAACTTGATGAAGCTCTGTAAAAAAGCAAAAAAAATCATACTTGTTGATCCCAAAGGCATGAACTACAGGAAATATCGCGGAGCAACTATAATTACGCCAAACCTGAAAGAACTCGAACTTGCATCAGGAATAAAGTTAGACTCCTCCCTTGAAGAGGTGAACGAGAACGAAATCCGCAGAGCTTCTGAAAAAGTAATGGAAGAAACAAATTGCAACACAATCATTGTAACCAGAGGAAAAGACGGAATGTCAGTATGCAGGCGCGGAAAGAATACTGTCCATATAAAGGCTGAAGCAAAAGAAGTATATGATGTGTCTGGAGCCGGAGATACAGCTATTGCTGCTCTGGGGCTTGCACTCTTTTCAGGGTTTGATGAAGTCATCGGAGCAAGACTGGCTAACATAGCTGCCGGGATAGTGGTTGGGAAAATTGGTGCAGCCACAGCCACAAAAGAAGAGATCTTAAAAAAGATAGATGATGACTTTAGCATTGTAGATAAATTTCTGATGCCTAAACAGCTCCCCTTTGTCATAAGCAGGTTAAAAGCCAACAATAAAAAAATAGTGTTTACCAACGGCTGTTTTGACCTCCTTCATATAGGCCACATATTTTTATTGCAGAAAGCCAAATCCTTTGGCGATGTTCTCATCGTTGGACTTAACAGCGATGAGTCGGTAAGGAATCTCAAAGGTGATAAAAGGCCTCTTATTTCAGAGAAAGAAAGAGCCCTTGTTTTATCTGCCCTGAATTGTGTAGATTATATAGTTATATTCTCTGAGGATACACCCTTGAAACTGCTCAATGAAATAAAACCCGATGTCCTTGTCAAAGGAGGAGACTACAAGCGCCATGAAGTGGTAGGGCACAAAGAAGTAGAATCTTACGGCGGCAGAGTAGAGCTTATCCCGGTTTTCCAGGGGTCTTCAACAACCATGCTGATTGAAAAAATAGTAAGCAAATATAATAACTCGTAAAATTATTTGAAAGTTTTCCCATGAATAAAAGACCTAAAATAATGGTTGTTTTTGGAACAAGACCTGAGGCTATCAAGTTAGCGCCTGTAATTAAAAAATTAGAAGAGGCAAAACACAAATTTAAAACCATAGTCTGTGTCACTGCCCAGCACCGCGAGATGCTTGACCAGGTCTTAAGGCTTTTCAAAATAAAAGTTAAATATGATTTAGACCTGATGAGACACAACCAAAGCCTCTCCGGAATAACCCGGATGATATTGGACGGAGTGACAGGCGTATTAAAATCAGAAAAGCCTGATTTGGTCATGGTACAGGGAGATACTACCACTACTTTTGCATCTTCTCTGGCTGCTTTTTATCAACAAATAAAAATTGCTCATGTGGAGGCCGGTTTAAGGACTGATAATAAATATAGCCCTTTCCCTGAAGAAATAAACAGGCGGATGACATCAGTTGTTACGGATTACCACTTTGCTCCCACAAATCAGTCAAAAGAAAATCTCCTTTGTGAAGGAGTTGATCCAAAAAAAATTTTTGTTACAGGTAATACTGTCATTGATACATTGCTAATGACTGTTGGCATGTTGAAAAGTTTAAAGGTTGAAAAGTTCAAAGAACTCAGGGATATTGATTTTAGTAAAAAAATTATTTTAGTTACCGGCCACAGGCGGGAGAGTTTTGGTGAAGGGTTTGAAAATATCTGCAGGGCTTTAAAAAAGATTGCTGATATTAACAGGAACTTGATAATCATTTATCCGGTCCACCTCAATCCAAATGTAAAAAAGCCTGTGCACAGGATTCTTGGAAAAGTAGAAAATATCAGATTAATCAATCCCCTCAATTATAAACCATTTGTGTATCTTATGGAGAAATCATATTTAATACTAACTGATTCTGGAGGAATCCAGGAAGAAGCACCAAGCCTTGGAAAGCCCGTGCTTGTAATGAGAGATACCACTGAAAGACCGGAGGGAATTAAGTCAGGAACGGTTAGATTGGTTGGGACACGGGAAAAGGAGATAGCCAGGGAAACTCAAAAACTGATGGATAGTAAAAAGGAATATAACAGAATGAGCAGGGCCCACAATCCATACGGTGATGGAAAAGCTTCCAAAAGGATATTGACCATATTAGAAAAATCTATTAGATAACCTAAAAGGAGTTTTTAGATGAAAGGAATTATTTTAGCAGGGGGGCTTGGAACCCGCCTCCATCCTTTAACAAAGATAACAAATAAACATCTCCTTCCGGTTTTTGATAAACCTATGATCTATTACCCCATCCAAACTTTAATCAATGCAGGCATCGATGATATTCTGATCGTCACAGGCGGAAATCATGCAGGTGATTTTTTAAAGCTTTTAGGCAATGGAAAAGAATTTGGACTTAAGCATATTAACTATACCTACCAGGAAGGCGAGGGAGGTATTGCAGAAGCATTGAGACTGGCAGAGCATTTTGCTGATAATAAAAAGATATGCGTTATTTTAGGTGATAATATTATTGAAAAAAACATAAGGTCTCAGGTTAATGCTTTTAAAAATCAAAAGAAAGGTTCAATGATACTCCTGAAAGAAGTTTCAGATCCAAGCCGTTTTGGAGTCCCCGAACTGGTAGGAGATAAAGTCATAAATATTGAGGAAAAGCCAAAAGTTCCAAAATCAAAATTTGCAGTTACCGGGATTTACATGTATGACAATACAGTATTTGATATTATAAATGAACAAAAACCTTCTGGCAGAGGAGAGCTTGAAATCACTGACGTAAACAATGCGTATATAAAAAGAGGAGAAATGAGCTGGGAAATTTTGGATGGATGGTGGACTGATGCCGGAACATTTGAGTCTCTGAGAAGAGCAACAAATTTAGTGGCAGAAACCGGAGCAAACAAAGTATAGTAAAGCTCCACGCCTACAGAGTGGGGCTTCACGGATAGCCGAGGCTTTCCAGCCTCGGTGAAAATGCGGTACGGGACAAGAATGTCCCGTCTATCGCTTTTAAAGCACTAATCACTGAAGGAAAAATTGCATGCGATTGCTCATCACAGGCGGATGCGGGTTTATAGGATCCACCTTTATAAAACATATAATCAGGAAGTATAATGATTATTCAATAATAAATCTGGATCTTGTTACATATGCTGGGAATTTGGAAAACCTTGACCAGATCAAGAACCATCCAAAATATACCTTTGTTAAAGGTGATATAGCGGATGAAAACCTGGTTAAAGAGATAACAAGGAATGTTGATGCAGTTATTAATTTTGCTGCTGAATCACATGTTGACCGGAGCATCGAGGGACCCTCTGTTTTTATCAGGACAAATGTATTAGGGACACAGGTCCTCCTTGAATCAGCAAAAGAAAATAAAGTCCAGAGATTCATTCAGATTTCAACTGATGAAGTTTATGGCTCTCTTGGGCCCGAGGGATATTTTAGAGAAAACTCTCCCCTCCTGCCAAATAGCCCCTACTCTGCAAGCAAAGCAGGGGCAGACCTGATTGTCAGAAGTTATTTTGAAACTTACAAATTCCCTTCTGTTATTACCAGATGTTCTAATAACTACGGCTCTAACCAGTTCCCTGAAAAGTTCATCCCTCTTCTTATAACCAATGCCTTTGAAGATAAGGAGGTGCCAGTTTATGGGGATGGTCTTAATGTGAGGGATTGGATTCATGTAAAAGACCACTGCAAAGCCATTGATGCAGTTCTTCATAAAGGTAAAGTCGGAGAAACTTACAATATTGGCGGCAACTGTGAAAAAAGAAACATTGATATTGCAAAACTCATCCTTAAAAAGATGGGAAAGGATGAATCTTTAATCAGGTTTGTAAAAGACAGGCCAGGGCATGACCGCAGATATGCCATTGATGCCTCCAGGATAAGAAAGGAACTGGGATGGAGTCCGGAATATAATTTTGACCAGGGAATCTCTGAGACAATAAAATGGTATGATGAAAATAGAAGCTGGTGGTTAAAAATAAAATCCGGCGAATATATGAAATATTATGAAAGGATGTACGGGAATAGGTAGGAAAACCAAGGATAGAAAGAGGTAATCCATAAACTTTGAGAGTGAAACTCCCCGCCCACAGGGCGGGGCTTCACGGATAGCCGAG
Source organism: Candidatus Schekmanbacteria bacterium GWA2_38_11 (assembly GCA_001790645.1). Lineage (GTDB taxonomy): Bacteria > Schekmanbacteria > GWA2-38-11 > GWA2-38-11 > GWA2-38-11 > GWA2-38-11. The sequence goes on along the minus strand of MGDB01000077.1, from coordinate 15,792 downwards.
GCTTTCCAGCCTCGGCGAAAATGCGGTACGGGACAAGAATGTCCCGTCTATCGGTTTTAAATTGCTGCATTCATCCCCGTCCACAGGACAGGGCATTCTGAAGCATTTTCGTAATTGAAAGATTACAATGGGAAAAGTATTCGTATGAAAGTCTTAGTTTTAGGTGCAAATGGCATGCTCGGCTCAGAGATAGTAAGAAGCTTTAGAAGGTTTTTTGAGGTTATCGCCTTTGGATCAAAGGAAGCTGACATAACTGATCAAACATCAATTCAAAAAATGATAAACGAGGTCAAATCAGAAATTGTAATCAATGCAGCTGCTTATACGGATGTTGATGGGTGTGAAAAAAATAAAGACCATGCCATTAAGGTTAATGCATTGGGTGTAAAAAACGTTGCAGAGGCATGCAAAGAAGCAGGTTCAAAAATAGTGCACATAAGCACAGATTATGTCTTTAACGGAACTTCAAAAAAACCTTATAAAGAGGATGACGAAACTAACCCCATCAATTTTTATGGAGAATCCAAGCTCAGAGGGGAGAATTACATAAAAGAAGTTTTTGAAAATTTTCTGATTATCAGGAGCGAATGGCTGTACGGAGCCGGAGGAAAAAATTTCATTAACCTGGTAATTGAAAAAGCAAAGAATGCAGGGAAGCTGAAAGTAGTCAATGACCAGATAGGTGCTCCCACATACACAAAAGACCTGTCAGAAGCAATTTTAGCCCTTTTAAAAAAAGACTGCCGGGGAATATATAACGCTGCTAATAAAGGGCATTGTTCGTGGTTTGAAGTCGCATGTAAGGTAGTGGAGTTGCTGAAATTAAAGGTCTCAGTAGAGCCAATTCCAACAGCAGAATCCAATAGGATTGCTAAAAGGCCTGGTTATTCAGTACTTGATTGCAATAAACTAAAAAGGGACACGGGTTTTGTCTTCAGACCCTGGAATGAAGCATTAAAAGATTTTTTAGGATTAATATAGTTTATGATTTTTAGAAAATATTTTATTATTATAGGTTTACTCTTCTGTTTCTTATTTTTTCCTTCAAACAGTATGCCAAAAGATAAAGACAGATTGCATTCAAAAGCTTTTGAAGAGCTTTTTGACAAAGATGCCTCATTTGTTGGCAGCCAGACCTGCTTTCCCTGCCATCCTGATGAGTTCCGTCAATGGGAAGAAACACCACACTCCAGGGCATTTCTTTCCTTATCATCCAGAGGAAAAGATGAGGACTCTAAATGTTTATTGTGCCATTCACTTGGATATGGGATTGAATCAGGATTTAAAGATTTAGACAAAACCCCTGCAATGGCAAATGTCCAGTGCGAATCATGCCATGGACCCGGTTCTCTTCACATTGGAAGTAAGAGGATAGAACCTTTTTCTGAAAAGGTTTGCCTGGAATGTCATGACCTTGAAGCAAAAGGGGAAGATAATTCCAAATGCGATTCATGCCATGCTGATTTTGCAAAACATCTTTACACAATACAGAAGAAGAAAAGCATAGTGCTAAATCCACCTGGAGAGGTTTGTATCCAGTGTCATGATGAGGAGAATGACAGAAATTTTAATTTCGGCACCAGACTTAAATCAATATTACATATGCCGGAGATTGTTAAAATTAATGAAGAACTGCGCAAAGAAAAGAGAAATATTGTTCTGCTCAAATCTGCTCCTAAGCTTAAGGTATCCTCTTATGCAGGAAATGAAGCATGCAGGAACTGCCATGTAAAAGAATATAATTCCTGGTCTTTGACACGCCATGCGAAGAGCTTTGAGACTTTAAAGAAAACAGATGAACAGAAAACCACCCGCTGCTTGCGATGCCATACCACTGGGTACGGGAAATCATCAGGATTTTTAGACGAGGAAAATACTCCTTACCTTAAGGAAGTTGGCTGTGAGAGCTGCCACGGCCCTGGAAAAAACCATATAGAAGCAAGTCCGGATAAAAAAATATCTTCCCTTTCAGGTATCACAAGGGATTGTCCCATATGCGGTATGCCGCGAACCTGCAAGCTTTGCCACACAAAACGGGAAGATCCCAATTTCAATATTGATAAAGCTATAGAGTTTATAAAGCATGGCGGGAAGTGAGTAGCAGGAAGTAACGAGTAACGAGTTAACAGTCACAAGCAGCAAATGCTTTTATAGAGAGGATCATACTTTCTTGCCAAAATACTTACTCATAACTCGTTACTTGTCACTATTCACTCATCACTGACAACTTCATTTTGTCTTCATCGTATACACCCCGTCCCAATCATCTGAAGGAGGATTTGCTTTGAAATGGGTACACCGTTCCAAATAGATTTTTGAAGGTAAATCATCCGGATTGATTCTTAAAGCCTCGCTAATTTTTTCTATTCCTTTTACCCATTGCCGTTCTTTATAACACTTTAAACCCTCATGAAAAATTTCAATAATATCATACCTGCCGGTAACTGATGCTTTTTCATCAATCAGCTCAAAGATTCTAACCGGTTTATCCTTCCCCTTTACTCTTACGCAATCAAGTTCACGAGTTATAATTTTATCTTCAAATCCCCACTGCCCTTCTTTACTAAAGAGGGGTGTGGATGGATTTTGAATAGAATTTAAGGTGAATTCACTTATTATTATTTTTGTTCCGTAGGCCTTATTTAATCCTTCAAGCCTTGAGGCAAGGTTGACTGCATCTCCCATTACAGTATAGTCAAATCTGTTATCAGACCCCATATTACCTACTATTACTGTGCCTGTATTTATTCCGACTCCTATTTCAACCAGTGGTTTCCCTTCACGGCCCCATTTTGCCTGAAGTTCCTTAAGCTTCCTAATCATCCCCAAAGCCGAGAGGCATGCACGCAAAGAATGATCCGGCAGGTCAACCGGCGCACCCCAGAAAGCCATTATTGCATCGCCTATAAATTTATCCAGTGTTCCCCTGTTGTTCTTGGTTATTACCTCTGTCATGGCATTAAAATATTCATTAAGAAGTTTTACCAACTCATCAGGCCTTAGTTTCTCAGAGATGGTAGTAAACCCCCTTACATCAGAAAATAGTATGGAAAGATTTTTTTCCTCACCGCCAAGTTTCAATTTTGAAGGATCTTTAATTACCTCATGGACAACCTCCGGGCTCAGGTATTGCTGGAAAGCCCCTCTGATCTTTCTCTTTTCCTTCTCCTCAGTCAAAAAGCGGTAAGATGTAATTATAACGTATGAAAATACAGTTGTCAGGATAGGAAATACTGCATTGATCCATGTCTTATAAAATATAAAAAGAAAAACTGCAAATAAGAGATAAACAAATGCTAATCCGGCTGAAAAGAAAGTACTTCTCAACGGAGAAAGTTTTGGAAGTATCAGGGCTGATAATATCCCCAGAAATAAAAGGGCAAAAATCTCATAAAGGAAGGCATTGGCAGGACGATTCAAAAAATTTCTATGAATTATATTCTCTACGAGTGTAGCCTGTTTCTCAACACCGAACATTATCTGAAATGGAGTAGCCCATTTATCACCAAGCCCGGTTGCAGCATAACCTATAAGAATTATCTTCCCTTTAAAATTCTTTTTGGGAATTTTTCCATCCAGTACATCTGAAAAGGAATAATAAGGAAAAGTATTCTGCGGGCCGCAGAAGTTAATCAAATATCTCTCCCTTTCATCTGTAGGAATAAATATTTTCCCAAGTTTTATGCCTTGGGCAAATACGATTTTTAATTTCTCAAAGGGAATATCAAGGTATATTCTTGCTATTTCTAATCCTAAGGGTGGATAGTAAAAGTCTTTATATCTGACTACCATAGATTCTTTACGCGAAATCCCGTCAAGGTCAGTTATAATTGCCTGAGCATTACCAACTGAAAGAGCTTTTTCCATAAATGGTACAAGTGGGGGGAGAACAGCATTTGCTTCCGGAGGCTGAAGCGCTGTTTCAAGGCTTCCGGGATCTTCTGTCAAAAAATAAGAAAAACGGTTTAAATTTTCTAAAACCTCGGCGCTTATTTTCTTTCTGCTGTTTTCTTCATCTCTATTCTCAGGATCTAATGCCGCTGCTAAAATTACATTACCAGATTTTTCAAAGGATGCAGAGAGAAGTTTATCGTTATTTATCCCTTCCTGAGACTTTAAAATCTCTTTATAAAATAAGGAAGAGTTCCTGTCAGACTTCTCGAGTTTAAGTTCCCTGAAGTATTGTTCCAGAAATTTTAATTTTCTCTCTTCCTCGGTAATCTGCGGTTCGCTGAGAATAATATCAAACCCTATTGTTTTGACTCCGGTCTCTTTTAAAAAATTAACCATCTCTGCAAACCTGACTCTGTCCCATGGCCATCTCCCCAGTCTCTCGATACTTTTATCATCAATTGCTATTATCTTGATTTCATTTCCTGGATTCTTTGTGCCACGAAGCTTAAACATGGTATCAAGAGAAGTTAACTCCAGCCTTTCAATAAGAGTGATATTAGCATTGGGTCCATGAAAAAGGCATATTAAGAGCATGAATACTGTAACAATAATGCCTATGCCAAAACTTGTTAATTTTAGGCTGGATTTCTTCATTGAAAAGTTCCTTTTAAATTATATTCTCAACCGCATCTAAAACTATCCTGCAACCTGTCTTTAAACTTCCTTTAAATTCCTTACCTGAAAAACCCGGATTCCATTTATGCTCATGAAGTTCATCTGAAACAACCATAAGACTTGCAAAGGAAATTTTTCGAAATGCTGCAACAGAACAAAGGGCTGTGAATTCCATATCAACAGCCATTACACCATCTTCTTTAAATTTTCTAACCTTATCCCTTGTCTCACGATAGGGAGCATCAGTTGTCCATATCTTGCCTTTTTTTATTTTAAATCCCCTCTCTGTAAATTCCCTTTCTAAGGCCTCGACTATTGTCATATCAGGCGGAGGAATGTTGTTCCCATTAATATAATGCCTCGAAGTACCCTCCTCACTTATTCCACTTACAGGTATAAAAAAATCTCCAACTTTTAATCCATTCCCTAATGAACCGCAGCAGCTGACCATGACTATCTTTTTCCCATCACACGCAATGACCTTTTCTAAAATTGCACACGCCATAGGCGCTCCCACTCCGGGTCCTACAAGTGCTAACTCCCCTTTCCTATCTTTTAAAATTGCTAACAGTGTTATATCAAACCTCTTAAATCTTGTAACTTTCCATTTGTTTAGTCTCAGAAGAATTCCTGCAATTTGCAGTGTGGGAGAAAAAATGATTCTCTCCGGAAGATCAGGATCATTTTTGCCTTTAACCGGATTTATTATCGCCTCGTCCATAAAAAAAAGCTTTCCCACTTTCTCACGTTTATAAGAGGATTTTAGTTCCAAAAATTTTCATAAATCATAAACTAAAATTAACCATGTAGGGACAGGGCTTGTCCCTGTCCGTTATAATGGACAGCCACCTGCCTGCCGGCAGGCAGGTAAAGGCTGTCCCTACATTAATTTCAATTGTAGAAACAGACCTTTAGGTCTGTTAATTATCAACAGCCACCTGCCTGCGGCAGGCAGGTAAAGACCAGTTTTTACAATTTTCAAATGCCTCTTGATATTTGACATTATATTACCAACCCACTATAGTTCATAGAAAATGAACAAGGTAAAACCATTATGGATCACAGAGTATCTGTCATTATACCAACCTATAACAGGGCACAACTATTAGCTGAAGCTTTAAATTCTGTAACATCTCAGACCTATAAAGACTTCGAACTAATCGTTGTTGATGATGGTTCATCAGACAATACTAAAGAAGTAGTCAAAAATTTTAATGGAGAGATTAAATATTTATACCAGAAAAATCAAGGAGTATCTGCTGCAAGGAACCTGGGGATAAGAGAAGCAAAAGGAGAATTCTTAAGTTTTCTTGATTCAGATGATATGTTGGAAAGAAAGAAATTAGAAAAGCAGATAGATTTTTTTGATAAGAATAAAGAAGCAAAGGTATGCTACACAGATGAGATATGGGTAAGGAACGGGAAAAGAGTTAACCAGATGAAAAAACATGCAAAATACTCAGGTGATATTTTTGAGAAATCTTTACCTCTCTGCATTATCAGTGCTTCATCCATAACGATAAAAAAAGATGTTTTAACCCGTGTCGGCCTTTTTGATGAGTCTCTCATTGTGTGCGAAGACTATGACCTGTGGCTCAGAATAAGCAATGAATATCCGGTTTATTTCATTCCGGAAAAACTTATTATAAAAAGAGGAGGTCACAAAGACCAGCTCTCAAAAAAATATTGGGGTATGGACCGGTTCAGAATAAAAGTTTTAGAAAAGCTTTTATTAGAAGGTGGGCTTGATCCTTCAAAAAAAGATGCAACATTCAAGGAGCTTGAAAAAAAATGTGAAATCTTCTCAAAAGGATGCTTCAAGAGAGGAAAGATCGAAGAAGGAGAAAAATACGCAGCAATACCGCTCAAATATAAGGTGAGTATTTTAGGATTCGAGGATTCAAGGGTTCAAGAGATCAAGTGAGAATCAAATCCCCCCTTGCCCCCCTTTTCTAAAGGGGGGTTGGTGGGATGATTAAACCCTCGAACCCTTGAATCCTTGACCCCTTGAGCCCTTTCTTGAGTTAATGTAGGGACAGCCTTTACCTGCCTGCCGGCAGGCAGGCAGGGTTTTCTAACCCTGCATTTTAAAAAGAATTAATGATGAAAGTAACCATTCCGGGAAAAATAAGTTTAAAAGATATCGATTTAGAAGATGATGCCTTTTCCATATCCTATCCAAAATTTCTTGAGACACTAAAAACTTCAATTCAGGAAATCGGTTTACTGACACCACTAATTCTCAGAAGTAAAAATAGTTCCCTTCAGATAATATCAGGCTACAGAAGAGGAATTGTTTTAAAAGAACTCGGAGTAGATTTTATCCCGGCATATATTTTCAAGGATGGAGAGCTTGATAATGAAGAAGCGTTGAGGCTGGGCATTCTTGAAAATCTTTACACAAGAGAGATAAACCATATTGAGATTTCAAATTCCCTTTTTAAATTAGAAAAAGACTTAAGCATTGAACCGGAAAAAATTATTGAGACCTATCTCCCATTATTTGGTCTTGAGAAAAGCATGTTTATTTTTAAAAAATTTATTTCCCTCCAGAACCTCATTGATGGGATTAAGACCTTAGCAGTAGTAAAAAAGTTCCCTCTTAAAACCCTCGCAAAATTATCTCTCTTATCTGATAAAGACCAGGAATCCTTTCTCGAACTGGCAACAGAATTGAGCCTCGGATTTAATCTGGTAAACGAATTTTTAACTCTTTTAGAAGAGATTGCAGCAATAGACAGGGTTTCTATCTCAGATCTTTTATTAGATAAATCTGTTAACGATATTTTAAGTATTGAAGATATCAACAGAGATGTCAAAACAAAGCTCCTTATCTCACTGCTAAAAGCTATGAGATATCCTCATATCCATGATTTCAAGAAAAGCATCAAAAGTAATATCAAAAATCTTCACCTCCCGCATGAAATAGCAATGGATATTCCTGAAAATCTTGAAGGAGGAACTATTGCTATGCGGTTTAAATTTAAAAATAAAAAAGATTATCAGGAAATTCTCAGTAAACTAATAGAAATCTCTGATTCTGAGGATTTCAGTAAAATCTTAGAAATGATTTAGAAAGGAATAAAACGGAAGGATTTGAGGATTCGAGGAGCCAAGGAGTCAAGCGAAAATCAAATCCCCCTTATCCCCCCTTTTCTAAAGGGGGGTTGGTGGGATGATTAAGCACTCGAACCCTTGAATCCTTGACTCCTTGAACCCCTTTATTATTTATTATGTTTCCAATAGAAAATATCTATATTGAAAATAATTCCAAGGAAAGCATTATAACTAAAAACATAATCTCATCATCAAAAAATTCCAAAATTACTTACATAGATTCTTCAAAAGAAATTTTATCTGAAATCTTAAAATTACCTGATCCAATCAGCAAAGGGAAAAAAACTTTACTAATTACAGAAAATAAAGGCTCTTTCCTGAAAAAATGTCCAGGGACAAAAAGGATGATCTGCTGCAACTACTACTTCTTAAACTTTGCAACAAACTGCCCGCTGGATTGTTCTTACTGCATCATGCAGGAGTATCTTTGTAATAACCCGGTTTTAAAAATATTTTCAAATGTGGAAGATATGCTTTCAGAAACAGAATCATTTCTCGAGGCAAATCGCAATAAATATTTCCGGATAGGGACTGGAGAGCTTACTGACAGTCTTGCACTTGATAATATAACCGGTTTCTCAAAAATAATTGTCCCCTTTTTTGCAAGCAAACAAAACGTAATTTTAGAACTTAAAACAAAAACAGATTGTATAGAAAATCTAATGTATTTAGATCATGGAGGAAAAACAGTTATTGCCTGGTCTCTTAACCCGCAGAAGATAATTGACGGTGAGGAATTATATTCAGCTTCATTAGAACAAAGAATGGAATCTGCAGCCCGCTGTCAGGGGAAAGGATATAAAATTGCTTTCCACTTTGACCCGATAATTTTGTATGAAGGATGGGAAACAGATTATAATGGAATAGTAAAAAAGATTTTTAATGCAATAGACTCTAAATCAATATTGTGGATAAGCTTGGGAGGGCTTCGCTTCTCCCCGCAATTAAAGCCAATTATAAGTGAACGCTTTGCACAAAATAATATTTTATATGGTGAAATGGTTTTATGCCCGGATAACAAAATGCGTTATTTCAAACCAATGAGAGTTGACGCCTTCAAAAAGATGGTAGATTATATTAAAAAATATGATAACGATATTCCTATCTACCTTTGCATGGAAGACCAGGATGTATGGAAAAAAGTTTTTGGAGCTATTCCTAACGGGATTAGAAATCTAAATAATATTTTTGAAATTAATTCTTAAATTTTTTCTGCTGTAGATCCATTGTTTTCTGAACTGCCTCTACTGTTTCTTCCTTGCCATTTTTAACTTTGTCTGTATTATATTATTAAAGAATACCTTGAAGTGTTTTTGTAAAAAGCACTGATAGAACCAAGGAAGGATGAGAGATATGGTAATGTTTCAAAAGGTCAGAAGAGGTATTTACTCGATTAAAAGCCTCTTGATCCATGGAAGATTCAAGTCCACAAGATGGGACTACAAGCACCACGTTGTGCCCCCAATCTCTTCTTCCTCAGCTTACCGCCTGGATTCGGTCAGAAGAGGTGCAAAAGGATTTGAGGAGTTTGGAGCAAAAGTAACGGACAAACTTCATCATCCGCCCATTTATATCTATGACCGTCTCGGTGAACCAACCAGGGACATGCTTGAGGATAACCTCGCATTTGCTGAAAGGGGAGATTGTGCTGTAACATTTTCTTCAGGAATGGCTGCTATAGCAGCAGCAGCAGGAATTTGTGTGTTTGCAGGAGACAGTATAATCTCCCATAGAGTCCTTTATGGGAGCACATATTCCCTTTTCACTAACTGGTATCCTAAATTGGGAA
>MGDB01000077.1:5815-6277 GCA_001790645.1 Candidatus Schekmanbacteria bacterium GWA2_38_11 | reverse complement strand
GAAAAAAAATATTGAGAAGAATACCAAGGCAATATATCTCGAATCCCCTGCTAACCCTAACATGGAACTTATAGATATTGCAAAGCTATGTGCTATAGTTAAGGAAAATAATCAAAAAACTCATGAAAATAGAAAAATTAAAGTCATCGTTGATAATACCTTTGCAACACCCTTCTGCCAGAGGCCCCTTGAACTTGGCGCAGACATAGTAGTTCATAGCTTAACCAAAAATATCTGTGGCTTTGGGACAGAAATGGGTGGAGCTGTAATTGCCAGAAAAGAGCTTGAAAAGGATCTGCTAAATTATCGTAAGGATTTTGGTGGTGTCCTCTCGCCAAAAAGCGCATGGTCAATTCTTGTTTACGGGCTTTCAACCCTTTCCATAAGGCTAAAAAAACAGGAAGCATCTGCAATGCAGATAGCAAAGTTTCTTGAAACACATCCAAAGGTTGAAAAAGTCTG
>MGDB01000077.1:2310-5752 GCA_001790645.1 Candidatus Schekmanbacteria bacterium GWA2_38_11 | reverse complement strand
TGGAAATTTTGCTCCCGGAAATATGCTCTATTTTATTCTGAAAGGTGCCCCAAAAAAAGCACGGACTGCAAGCAGGAAAATAATAGATCACATTGCCAAAAACTCATACACAATTACTTTAGCAGTTAGCTTAGGCCAGATAAAGACCCTTATTGAGAACCCAAGCCTCATGACCCATTCTATGGTTCCTTTGGAAGAACAGATTAAAGACGGGATTGATCCGGGCGGTATCCGCCTTTCAGTTGGGCTTGAGGAGCCAGAGGATTTAATAAAAGACCTCAGAAGCGCTTTAGATAAAGTATGATGTTTTTGGACTTCAAAAATGTAATCCTTGACTATCGAGATAGTATTTGTTAATTAAACTTTTTTTAAATTAGTAAGTTAGATACTAAGAGATAAATTTATTGAAGGCTGTAAAGATTAGAAAGATTTTCACATTATTTTTTTTTGTTTCCATAGTTCTTTTATCAGAGCAAGGGCTTTGCCTTGAACCTCCAACCAGTCATTTCAGCCTTATCCTTGATACACCAATGGCTTATGTTCTTGACGGGGGAAGGCTTGAGGGTACCTTCTTATATGAAAGGATTGATTCGAATCTCGATGTATTTAATTTCAGAAAAAGCGGAGAAGGTGGAGGAAGTCTTAGTAACAAATCATTAGGCAGTGTAGGAGACTATAAGAGCCCTGGCGGGATAATCAACTTTGGACTCACAGGTCGTATAACCCTTTCCTTTAAGGCTGAGTTTCCAAAGATAGACTTTGGTGAAGGTGATTTGAAAGTTACCAAGCTTACACCATCTGTTAGGTGCAATATAATTACTGAAAAAATATTGTTTCCTGCTGTCTCTCTGGGATTTACCTATAAGAATGACAGGGGGGAGGATATTAAAAGAAGGTTCTCTGCTCCAATAGGAACTACGGATTCAAAACCTCCGACTATAAAAATAGGAGGAGTAAAAGATGAAACCTATTCCGGTTCACTTTACCTTAGTAAGCTTCTTTCTGAAAACTTCGTAGTCCACACTTTTTTTGAAGTTGGCAAGACCCGTGTAAAATCAGAGTTTAATACCAACCTTGATATAAAGGGAATCCAAAAAATCTTAAAAGACTTGGAATATGACCAGAAAAATTATGCCATCGGCGCCGGATTTCACTACCGTATTAAGCCTTATCTGATATTTAATTTTAATTATAAATTTATCAAAGTAGACAGAGACATAGATGATGACATAAGGGGTGGTTTTAAGAAAAATAATATAGTTGATGTAAAAATAAATTATATTCTTAATAAATACATGGCTCTTACTTTTCAGGGTAAATACTTTAGCAATTTCCTCGTTGGAGAAGTTCCTTTTCTGTATAATAGATTTACCTCTGGACTGTTTGACAATCACTACGGTTACTTAGGAACAGGTATTACCTTTAGCTATGATTACAGCAACTGGCTCCATTAGGTCATAAAGTAATTGACAGTTTTTCTTTTTTTTTATTTAATAAAAACCTTAAAAATAAGTTGGGGGTCTGAAATGTTGAAAATTTCTTCTTTAATCCTGTCATCTCTTTTAGTCGTTCTTTTTATTACATTTTCATTAACATTTGCGCAGGAAGAGAGTACAGGATTAAATCTCTCGGATAAAGCTGATCTTCTCAAAGCCGCTAAAGGAAAAATGGCCGGGGAATTACTTGAGACAAGATCTATGGGAAAGGAAGGCGCTTTTCCTTTTAAAACGAAAGTAGCAGTGGTTTCTGGGGATACCTATGTGGAGTTGAGATGGGAACCATTTGAAATTTTACAAACTGAAATCACGATAAGAGAAGGAAGGAAAGTAAAAGAAGTACAAGAGGATAAAGAATTACGGGAAACATCAGGAATAGAACGGTTTGAAATAGGCGGGTATGAGATACATTATGGGGAAAAATCAGGAGAATATACTAAAATTATCGATGCCGGGAATGTTATAAACTTTAAAGTAAGAAACCTGGCTAATTATAAGACCTATTTCTTTGCTGTAAAGGCTTATACAAAATCAAAGCTATTTAGTAGTTTTTCAGAAGAAATAAGTGCAGTCCCAAAAGAAGAGAAAGATCTTCTTTCAGAAATCGAAAAAAGCTTCAGGGAAGAAAAAATTCCTCAGGTGATTTCAAGGGATATAAGTCAGTTTGGATATGATATATTTAAAACCACTGTTTCTACTTTTGCTCCTGTGACTGATGTTCCTGTCGGGCCGGACTATGTGATTGGGGCCGGGGACAAATTTACAATTGATATCTGGGGTAGAATTGAAGCCAGTTACATGGTGGATGTTGATCAAAATGGAGAAATCATAATCCCAAAAATAGGTATATTAAAGGTTTGGGGCCTTACTTTTTCGCAGTTAAAGGAATTTCTCAATGAAAAATTCTCAAGCTATTATAAGGATTTTCATCTAAATGTCACAATGGACAGGATAAGAACAATTCAGGTTTTTGTTGTAGGCGAGGTTGTGATTCCCGGAAGCTTTTCCCTTTCTTCGCTGGCTACAGCATATAATGCTATTTTTGCAGCAGGCGGTCCAACAAAAAGAGGAACAATGAGGAAGATTAATCTTATGAGAAGCGGAGAGGTTATTAAGGATATTGACCTCTATAATTTTCTTTTGAAAGGTGATAAAAGCCAGGACCAGCGCCTGCAATCGGGTGATACGTTATTTATTCCTATTATTGGACCCGTAGTTGGCATTTCAGGGAACGTAAAAAGACCAGCAATTTATGAATATAAAGACAAGATTACTTTGGGAGAACTGCTCGGGATGGCTGGTGGGATAACTGCTGCAGGGTATTTGCAAAGAATCCAGTGTGAGAGGATTGTCTCTCACGAGAAGAGGATTGTCGTAGATTTGAGTTTGTCAGAAAAAGAAGATTTTGCTAAGGATCCAAAGTTCAATGAACAACTCCGGGATGGAGATTTAGTAAAGGTATTTCCAATTCTATCTTTAACTGAAAAGGTTGTATATTTTGAAGGTAATGTTCAAAGACCCGGGGGATATGAGCTTAAAGACGGCATGAGGGTTAAAGACCTTATTAAATCTTTAGATGCCCTTCTGCCTGAACCTTACCTTCCATACGCATCTATTTCCCGTGAAATTCCGCCAGACAGGCATATAGAGACTATTTCTTTTGACCTTGGAAAACTATTGCTTGAAGGAGATGAATCACAGAATTTAGAGCTTAAATCCAGGGATAAGGTAAGAATTTATTCTAAAGAAGAGATGAAGGTAATACCAATGGTTAAAATAACCGGAAGGGTTGGTAATCCCGGAGATTACGAACTTTTAAAAAATATGCGTGTAAAAGATTTAATATTTAAGGCAGGAAACCTGATGCGAAATGCCTATCTTCCCAGTGCAGAACTTACAAGGATTATAAAAACTGAGGATAAGACTGCTACAAAACAGATTTACGT
>MGDB01000077.1:0-2300 GCA_001790645.1 Candidatus Schekmanbacteria bacterium GWA2_38_11 | reverse complement strand
GAGGTTTTAAATGAGAACCCAGAGCAGAATATACTTCTTGAACCGGATGACCACCTCTCAATCAGAAGCATTCCTGACTGGGTTCTGGATAATACTGTTACTTTAAAAGGTGAAGTGAAATTTCCCGGCATATATACAATTGCTAAGGGTGAACACCTCAGTTCAGTCCTTGAAAGAGCAGGAGGATATACTGACAAGGCTTTTATTAAAGGTGCTTTTTTTACAAGGGAATCAGAGAGGCTAAAAATCAAGGAAAGAATTGATGAGTTTACAACAAAGCTTGAACAGGAAGTCCTGCAAGAGTCTACACCTGCAATTGGACCCGGTATTGGTATCGAAGCCGGTGTTGCTTCTGAAGAGCTTTTAGCTCGTAGAGAGTTTTTGAGTTTAAAAACAGAACTTATAAAAAAAATGAAGGAAGCAAAGATTGAGGGAAGGATTCTCGTAAAACTTGATTCTTTAGACAAATTCAAGAACTCAATCTATGATGTAGAGCTTGAAAAGAATGATACTCTTTTCATTCCTCCAATTCCTTCATCAGTTTCTGTTTTAGGAGAGGTATACAATCCTAATTCTTCTATATTGTATGCTAAAGGGATGACCGTTGGAGAATACATAAGCCGTGTTGGAGGTCCCAACAAGAATGCCAATGAAAGCGAGATTTATCTGATAAGGGCAGATGGGACAACAATTAGCAGATTGCAGGGAAGGTCATGGAACACTGAAGGAAATGGCTGGTTTACACCAAGCTTTATGAACATCAAGGCAGAGCCGGGGGACACAATTCTTGTTCCAAAAAGAGTCATTATCCTTGATTATCTGAAATATGCTGACCAGGTAACAAGAACAATTGCCAACGTAGCTGCAACTGTGGCTGTTATATTTGGTGTGTTGCAGTATTAGAGGTTTATGGGGATTCAAGGCAACTTGAAGCTTGAAGCAAAAACAATTAAGTAAACAGTGAATGAACTACCCTGTGGCAAGACCACAGGGTATCCCAAAATCTCCCCTCCCTCGATGGGAGGGGACTAAGGTGAGGGGTAAAATAAATAACTTACCTCTTCATATCCTGCGGTCTCTGACGCAGGGTAGTTGATTCGCGCGATCGTTTAATCGTTGCTGGTACGGGAAAGTTTAACATTATGGATAGAGAAGAAACAAAAGATTTTGAAGAAGAAATAAACATACTTGATTATTTAAGAGTTTTAAAAAAGAGAAAAAAATTAATTTTTTATCTCTTCTTTTTCTCTGTAATCTTTACTTCCATCATAAGCCTTTTTATGACAAAAATCTACAAAGCCGAAGCAACATTGATGTCTATTGAGCCAACAAGGGGAGTTTCATCTTCTCTAATGTCTGCTGCTGAATCCTTACCTTTTCTGTCTGGTTTAGGGTCGCGTTTTAGCGGAAGTTCCGCTACTAAACTATCCAATGTTCTGGAGAGCAGAACATTGACAGAAAATGTTGCAAGATCTTTAAATTTGGATAAGATTTTTTTTATAAAAAATTGGGACAGTGAAAAAAAGAAATGGAAAAAGAATCCGCCTCCTTCAATGGAAAAGATTGTAAAGAGATTAAGAGGAATGGTTAGTACATTATTAGATACTAAAAAGGGGTTACTTATTGTTTCAGTAAAGTACAAAGATCCAAAACTTGCAGCAAAAATTGCAAATGAATATTTATCTGCCCTCCAAGAATTCATAAATAAAAATACAATGACTTTGGCAAAGAAGAACAGAATCAGCTTAGAAAATCAACTCAGGAAAACCAGAGAGGAACTATTAAGGACAGAAGATCTCTTAGCTACCTTTCAGCAGAAAAAGCAGATAGTAGCGCTTGATAAGCAGACAGAATCAGTTATAAAAACCTCTGCAGACCTTAAAGCGAGATTAGTAGCAAAAAAAGTCGAGCTTGGAACCATTAAAAATTATGCCACCGATTCAAACCCTGATGTTATAAAATTGAAAGATGAGATTGCAGAGGTTGAAAAGCAGGTATCAATAATAGATATTGGACAAAATGATGGAAAGCCGCGTAAAAACGGAGACAGGATTTTTCTTCCAATTACAGAAACACCGGATGTCGGATTAAATTATATAAGATTAAAAAGAGAAGTGATGGTGCAGGAAAAGGTTTATGAACTTCTATCCCAACAGTATGAGATTGCAAAGATTGAGGAAGCAAAAGATTCCATGGACTTTGTGGTAATTGATAAGGCTGTACCTTCAGAGCAAAGGATAAAGCCAAAACGGAAACAGAATGTCATGATTGCAGGTATAACATCTATTTTTATAGGTGTA
>MGDB01000076.1:12265-13554 GCA_001790645.1 Candidatus Schekmanbacteria bacterium GWA2_38_11 | reverse complement strand
GGCATGCAAGGACGGAGGAAATCAGAAGAATGAGGGCGTCTAACAAATCACTCCAGCGGATGGCTTACAGCCACCGCTGACCTAAATCGTTAGTCCTATTCTGAAAACTTAAAAAACTGCCACTCTTTTTTTAAAGTATCAACATAGTTATCCACTGAAATACCTTGCTTCTATAAAAACGGTTAAGATTTTTTTCATTGCTTCTTGGAATAAGGTAGGCTATTTAATTATATAATTCTTAGATACTTTTTATCTGGAATTCGAGAAATTCCCTCCCCCTTGACCTGCCTGCCGGCAGGCAGAAAGTCTGTGGCTACCGTTTTTATCTTTTTTCTTCTCTCTTTCCAGAATTAAAGTAACACCAGCTTCCTTTTTCCTGAAAACATTTTCACCGCATGCCATTTAATGGTAAAACTCTTTTGCTTTTATTAAACTTTAATAGGCTTGTATTGTCAATTTAGAAAAGAGGTAACATTTGTAATGTTGCGATGGTCTATCTTGACAGTCAACATCATCTCATTATATAATATAATTAGACATCGGTTGAATAATTAAGAGTAAATTTTGGGTAGTAAAAAAGAAGGTCTCCTTTTTGAAAGCTCTCGTATCTTATGGTGATTAAGATTGCTTGTTTTTACAAAATATTTTTGAATACATATAGTAGAATGGAGGATATGTATGCCAGTTGTTGCAAAGAAAGTGTTTGATGAAGCTTTATCCCTTCCAGCCGAGACTCGGGTGAGTCTTGTAGAGAAATTGCTTGCCAGTCTTAACTTACCCACGCAGCCAGAAATTGACCAGTTGTGGGCTGAAGAAGCTGAACGACGCATTTCTCAAATTGACAAGGGTAAGGTAAAATTGGTGGCTGGTGAGAAGGTTTTATCAAATATCCGCAAGAAGTATCGGCGATAATGAAGTTCTACTTTCATCCAGAAGCCGAAGCTGAATTCGATAGATCTGTGGCATATTACGAGCAATGCCAAGCAGGACTTGGTCTTGAGTTTGCTGAGGAATTCTACGCCACTATTAGTCGTATCATTAAGTATCCAGCTGCCTGGTCTAGATTGTCAGAAAACTCTCACCGTTGCTTAGTCAATAGGTTCCCATACGGTGTTATTTATCAGATCAAGCCTCATACTCTTCGCATCATTGCGGTAGCCCATCTTAATCGACGGCCAGGATACTGGAAGGAAAGACTTTAGCAGAACAAGCCTTTCTAATGGACGGCTGAAAGCCGGTGCTAATTTTTTCAGCTATTTAATTTTTTAAATCTTTCGTTTTATTTTGGA
>MGDB01000076.1:9989-12181 GCA_001790645.1 Candidatus Schekmanbacteria bacterium GWA2_38_11 | reverse complement strand
CTTTCAAGCAAGTCACAGGTGGAATTCTTTAAAAAAGAAGTTGCGAGAGAAAAAAGAGAGATTGATGAGTACCCCGAAAGCGAGAGACAGGAACTTTTTGAAATCTTTGGTTCCAAGGGATTTACTGATGAAGAGGTAAATATGATAGTTAACAGGGTGACAAAGGATAAGAAACTTTGGCTTGATGTAATGATGAAAGAGGAACTCGGCCTTGTGCAGGAAAGCTTTGACAACCCATGGAAAATAACAGGGGTAATGGGAATCTCTTTTTTCTTGGGTGGTATTATTCCGATTATTCCGTATTTTTTAATAAAAACCGGTAACCCGGTTTGGTTTTCCATTACTCTCTCATTGTTAGCTCTTTTTGGCCTTGGAGCAGGAAAAGCAAGGCTTGCAAACAGAAAAATGTGGCTTGGGGGGGTTGAGATTTTGTTAATCGGGTCAGTCTGTGCTCTTATTGGATATCTCCTCGGCAGCCTTTTCTCAGGGATACCGGGGTTTTAGATTTTAAAAAGGGTTCAAGGATTCAAGAGGTCAAGGGTTCAAGTAAGAGAAATAGCCGAGGCATCTTGCCTCGGATAGTAATGGGTAAGGGCAGCTTTATTAAGAGATTTTTTGATATTAAAAAGCAATTTCCCCTCTTTACTTGCCTGCCGGCAGGCAGGGAAAAGGGGGGATGTGGGGATTTGAAAGTCTTAGATTAGGAAAATCCCCCTTGTTCCCCCTTTTTCAAAGGTGGGAGATAATTTTTAAGAAAGGATATTTTGAGCAAATTTAATATTTTTCTATATGGCTTAGTTGCAGGGCTTGGCGGTATTTTGGGGATGTCCATTCTCCTTTTCAGGGAGAAATGGGCAAAGAGAAATTCATTAAAACTTATTTGCCTTTCAGTCGGTATTTTCCTTGGATTGATTTTTTTTCACCTTCTTCCTGAGGCAATCATTTTAAATTCTCATGCCCTGTGGTTTACTCTGGGAGGGTTTTTACTTTTCTATCTCCTTGAATCCCTGATGCTCCTCCATTCCCATTCAGATGTAGAAGCCACGGGTGAAAGGCATCACAGCTTCGGGGCATTAGCAGTTTTAGGACTCTCACTGCATTCGGCCTTTGACGGGCTCTCAATCGGGATCGGTTTTGAAGTAAGCGAAAGTTTGGGTTTTCTTGCTACCTTTGCTGTGCTTGCCCATAAGATTCCTGATGGTATTGCCATTGCAAGCATTCTTTTTTTTGCAAAAGAGCTGAGGCGTACAGTAATTAACTACGGCATCCTAATCTCTTCAGTTACGCCCATCGGGACGCTGCTTACACTTCTTTTTGTCCAGAATGTTTCAGAGAAAATAATGGGCGGGTTACTTGCTTTTTCATCAGGTTTTTTTATCTACATTGCAGCTTCAGACCTTATACCACAGACCCACGAAGAAAGAGGTTTTCAAAACTTCTTATACATTCTTATAGGGGTTGGTTTCATGTTTTTAGCAAAGGGATTGTTTTAGGGCGAGCACTGGTTGAAGTTTTATTGCACTTTAACTAAAATGATTGCAAAATTGATATGAAGAACAAAACCTCTTCAGACTCTTATAAACCAGAGCCAGTAGGACAGGCGTCTCGCCTGTCCTTTAATTCATGGGAACGGCATCTCCCTCATTTTCAACTTTCAGGAAATTATTATTTTATCACATTTACTACCCATAACAGGATGCTATTGTTACCATCACACAAAGAATGTATTTTGAATGCAATTCATTTTTTGGATGGTAAAAAATATAATCTTTTGGCTGCCGTAGTATTAGATGACCATGTTCACATGGTAATCAACCCTGTGGATGGATTAACAAATATAATGCACAGCATCAAAAGTTTTACTGCCCATGAAATTAATAAGATATTAAACAGGACAGGTAAAGTATGGCAGGATGAGAACTATGACAGAGTTATAAGAAATGAAAAGGAATTTTTAGAGAAAATTAATTATATTGTAAACAATCCGGTTAAGGCGGATTTGGTGGAGGAATATAAAAATTATAAGTGGTTATATGTAAAGGGATGGATAAATGATAGTTTGTAGATAGACAAGATAAAAAGGACAGGCGAGATGCCTGTCCTACTAAGAGGAGAAACAGATACATGAAAAAAAGCAGTCATATGATAATAAGAGACGAAGCCTGCCTTGTTGTTGTAGATGTCCAGGAAAA
>MGDB01000076.1:4236-9777 GCA_001790645.1 Candidatus Schekmanbacteria bacterium GWA2_38_11 | reverse complement strand
AAGAAAAAGCCTTGACCACAATCTTGGAGTTGAGAGGATGAGAGAGGCAGGAGCTGTTATAACCACAACTGAGGCTGTGATGTATGAGTTGATGGAGGAGGCAGCTATTCCGCTGTTTAAAGAGTTTTTGAAATTGGTGAAAGACTGAAGTAGCTATAAGCTGTAAGCTTTAAGCCTTAAGCAGAAAATTGGAATGAAAATGAAAAGCGTAAAAAGAACAAAACGAAAAAACAAAGTGCAAAGTTTTTTAGTTTTTCGCTTTCAGCTTTGAGGTTTAAACTTTTTATAGCTTACAGCTTACAGCTGATTGACAACCTCTGACTCCAAACCGCACTGCGAAAAATCAGACCAGCTTTGAATCTCTTCCCTGCCAGTATTGCTCTCTGAGGGCGCGTTTCAGTATCTTGCCGCTTGATGTCCTTGGAAGAGCTTTAACCATGTCAACAGAAGTTGGCTTTTTGTAAGAAGCAAGGTTCTGCTTGCAGAACTCAATAATCTCCTCAGATGTTGCTGATTTGCCTTCCTTAAGAACAATAACAGCTTTTATAGTTTCGCCCCATTTATCATCTGGAATACCTATAACACAGGCATCAAGGATAGCAGGGTGTTTATACAGCACTTCTTCGATCTCTCTCGGGTAAACATTTTTACCGCCGCTTATTATCATGTCCTTTTGTCTGTCAGTGATGTATATGTTTCCGTCTTCGTCAACCCTTGCAAGGTCGCCTGTATGGAGCCAACCGCCTCTAAAGGTTTCCTTTGTGGTCTCCGGATCCTTCCAGTATCCCTTCATTACCGTATTTCCTCTGAGGACGATTTCACCTACCTGGTCTGATCCGGTCCGGACATCATTCATGTCCTCATCTACTACCCTTGCACTTGAGCCAATCATAGGTTTTCCGATTGAAGCTAATCTCTTCTGCTGTTTTTCGTCACCTTCCGGGTGGACTTCTTCAGGCTGAAGGACTGTTATGGTAGCGCATACCTCTGTAAGCCCATAGATTGACTGAAATATATTTCCGAAAGTCTTAGCAGCTTTTATCCAGAGCTGCACAGGGAGAGGCGAACCGGCAAAAGGAATTACTTTAAGGCTTGAGTAGTCATATTTTGCAACATCAGGATGATTTGTTATCATATTGATCATTGTCGGGACAAGCAGGGTGTAATTGACTTTTTCTTTCTGGATAGTTTGAAGCAATAGCTCAGGCTCAAAATTCATAAATATATGGGTGCAGCCCCTTATTAAAGCCGGAAGTGCAGAGCCTCCCCAGCCGCCTATGAAATAAAGAGGCAGAGCTGTTAAAGCCACGTAATGGGGTAGAAGCCTGAATTCCCAACCTGCGCACAATGCTTCAGCAATATTATTAGCGTGAGTGAGCATTGCACCTTTGGCTTGTCCTGTAGTGCCGCTTGTGTAGGGAAGAAGGAATATGTCATCCGGGCTTACAGGTACTTCAGGGTCTTTTGCCGAATTTGATTTTATCATCTCTTCATAATCGAGGAAAAACCCGTGTTTTTCTCCGATTCCAACTATATGTTCCACATCTTTCAGCTCAAAACGGATATCGTTTATAAGAGATGCTTTGCTGCTGTCTATAAAAAGCGTTTTGATTTTTGCATTGTTTATAATGTAAGAAAGCTCTCTTCCTACAAAAGCCATGTTAAGAGGGACAAGGCGCAGTCCTGCCTTTGCAACTGCAAAGGCAGTTTCAACCCACTGGTTGCAGTTTGGAGCTAAGATCCCCACTCCCTCCTGCTTTTTTAAACCTAACTTCAAAAGGGCATTAGCGATGCTGTTTGACCTCTTATCCGTCTCGCTCCAGGTAAATTTCTTACCGTTTGAGATAATCCCGATTTTATTTGGGAAATTCCTTGCGTTATTTCTGACGATGTCTCCTACTACCATGTCTCCTCCTAAAGAAAAATATTAAATTTTTTAAGAAGTTTTTCTTAACCATATTAGATTATTTTTGTAAAGTAATTATTTAAAATAGTAAGCACAAAAACACAAAAGATTACCTGCCTCTTTAAAATGTTTGACTTAAATTTGGTTTTGATATAATTTTGCTTTATACATCCTGCTTTTATTTTAAAAAGGTGATTGTTAATGAAAACAAAGAAGTTTCTTAATCGAATTTCTTCTGACCCAGATATCTGCCATGGTAAACCATGTATAAAAGGAACAAGAATACCTGTTTATTTGATTGTTTCAATGGTTGCTGAGAAAATGAGTTTTGAGGAGATAATCAAAGACTATCCTTCTCTTACAAAAGAAGATATTAAAGCAGCGCTTCAATATGCAGCAGAGCTTTGTGAATTTGAAGCCTATGCAATATGAAAATTACCTTCCTGTTAGATGAAAATATTCCTTATGCTTTAAATGATTTCTTGGTTGGAAAAGGATTCACAGCCTATCATCTCAAAAGACTTAATAAGACAGGTATTAAAAACGGAGAGGTTTATCGAATAGCAGAGAAGATGAATGCCTGGATTATTACAAGGGATACAGATTTTCAAAACTTATGGAGGTTTAGGCAATATAATATTCTGGGAATTATTCTTTTTAAACTTTCTAAAACAAAGACCGCCTTCCTTCTAAATGCCATGAGAGATTTTCTGGAAAAATTTGAAGGCAGATTAAGAAAGAAAAGCCTTATTATTATTGAAGATGATCAGGTAAAAATTTATTGAGAAATAAAAAGCCGGAGTGGTGAAACTGGTAGACGCACGGGACTCAAAATCCCGCGGGGCTTAGCCTCATGGGGGTTCGACTCCCCCCTCCGGCATTTGATAAATGCAAGAGGAAGGAAAGTAATATATTATTATTTATCAGTCCTTTTAAGCCTTCCATATTTAAACTACTCAGTTAACTAAGGTTGGATTCTCAATCTCAAAATTTGGTTCTTTTTCTTCAACTGTGCCCAAATTGTGCCCGTAAATTGTTTGACGGGCATCCTGATAGTGCTGGTTGACCGATTTAGAAGCTTTCTTTAAATCTTTTTCATGGACGGGGGGAGGGGGACGTTGTTGAAAAAGAACACTTTACGATTGGTCTGAGGTTGTTATAAGAGATACTCATGCCACGACAAGCAAGATTAGATGCACCCAGCACTCTTCATCATGTTGATGATAAGGGGGGATTGAAGGTTCCCCGATATTCCAAGATGGTGAGGATCGCAATGCGAAACTAAAAATGAAAAGTGATAGTATTCAACAACGTCAGACTGTGCGAAAACCCCATTTTTTAGAATTTTATGATTTGCAACTTATTGATTTTTTTAGATCGTATTTTTGAAAAATCTACTTTTCACACAGCCTGACGTCCCCCTTTCTATTTGTGACGACATAAAAAAATACCTTCCAATTAAACATATTAATATTTTACCATATATTTTATAAATTGAAAGTAAAAAAGGTGACTCCTATCCTCGAATCCGCCGCTATGGCTTCCTACCGTCTTTGGTACTTAGAAGACGTTAGCCCTTACCTGAGCCGAAAAGAAAAGGAATCAGTCCTCAAGAGGATCAGCGAGCTTTCCCAGAAAAGCCCAATCTATGAGCCCAATACCGAGATGCCTGAGATGAGAATCATCCTTGTAAGAACTTCCTAAAAATAGATAGCCATTCCATCAGCAAGTCATATTATAATAGCACTCGGATTTTTAAATAAAGACATGGTGATTGTTTAAAGAGAAGGTGGTATGCTTCCAATTCCAAAATATTTTTAAAGGAGGGGTAAAACCATGAAAATCAAATGCTCTGTTTTTTGTATTATCATTTTGCTTGTTTCATCTGCAATAGCAATAGGGGAGACTGTATCTAAAAGCACATCTGATGATCAACTGACGGTTGAGGTTACAGTTTATAATAATAACCTTGGTCTGGTAAAAGATACCAGGAAGGTTGAGCTTCCGGCTGGTGAGGGAGAATTATGGTTTATGGATGTTGCTTCGAGTGTTATCCCGGTATCGGTTCGCGCAAAATCTTTAAATTATCCTGAGGATTTTACTGTGCGTGAGCAGAATTACGAGTATGACCTCATAAATACTGACAAACTTCTTGATAAGTATGTGGGTAAAAAAATAAAGATAATCGACTGGAACGAGTTTCAGGACAAAAAGGATGTGGTGGAGGCAATTCTGCTGAGCAATAACCAGGGCCAGGTTTATAAAATAAATAATGAGATATATCTCGGTTACCCGGGTTATAAAGTTCTCCCGGAAATACCGGGAAACCTTATCGCAAAGCCAACCCTTATGTGGCTTTATGATAATAAAACCAAAAAGGACCATAACCTGGAGGTCTCCTATCTTACCAGAGATATAAGCTGGAAAGCAGATTATGTTGTGGTCTTAAATAAAGATGATTCATCTGCTGATATATCAGGCTGGGTTACGATTGATAACAAAAGCGGCGCAGCATATAAGGATGCTCGTTTAAAACTGATAGCAGGTGAAGTCCATCAGGTCAGCGAAGTATCTGAAGAAAGATTAATGAAGGTAGCGAGGGCTGAGATGGCAGCACCGCAATTTGAAGAGAAGCCTTTTTTTGAATATCACATATATGATTTGCAGAGGAAAACAACGGTAAAGGACAATGAGACAAAACAGATAAGCCTGCTTGAAGCTACGGGTGTGAAAACTCAGAAAGAATTTCTTTTTTATGGTACCAGAAACTATTTTACAATGCGCTTTAATGAGCGGGAAAAACAGAAACAGCCGGTAAATGTTTACATCAAGTATAATAATTCTAAAAATAATAATCTCGGTATGCCTTTTCCGGCAGGGATCATGCGCCTTTATAAAAAGGATGATAAAGGAAGCTTGCAGTTTATAGGGGAGGACAAAATAGAGCATACTCCGAAAGATGAAGAAATCAGGCTTAAAATCGGCGAAGCCTTTGACGTAACAGCAGAGCGGGTACAGACAGACTACAAACAAATCACTACAAGGCTTCATGAATCAGAGTGGGAAATCACATTAAGAAATCATAAAAAAGAAGATATAACCGTAGGCATAGTGGAACCATTATTTGGCAACTGGCGGGTAATAGATAGCAGTCATCCCTACAAAAAAGTTGATGCCTATACAATAAGGTTTGATGTCAAAGTTCCCAAAGATGAAGAGGTAAAGGTGAAATACAGAGTAAAGATTGGGTTATAGAATTTTATTTTTTTTTAAGTTTTCAAATCCCCCCAACCCCCCTTTTCTAAAGGGGGGCGAGGGGGGATTAATTTGCATTTTTGTCAGAATGCTCGCCAGCTTGCTTGCTGGTAAATCACTTCTGTTACATTATTTTGTCGTGGAAAGGCTTCAGCCCGATCCTGTTTACAAGATGGTAGAGGTGCTCGTGAGGGCCGGCTTCAGTCTTGATCAGGTTAACTGATACTTCCATAGCCTTCATGGCAGTTTCAAGAGGCTCATTTTTAAAAAGCTCTTTGGCGTCAGTATGCCATCTTCCGAACCTTCCTCCTACAAGCACCCTGACTCCCTCCTTTTTTTTCGTTATTGCCCCTACTGGGCAGGCTTCAACGCATGCACCG
>MGDB01000076.1:3943-4217 GCA_001790645.1 Candidatus Schekmanbacteria bacterium GWA2_38_11 | reverse complement strand
TGTTTATCTTTAGCTTATCGTGCTTAAAAAGGATTGCATCATCAGGGCAGGCTTCAATGCATTTTCCGCACTTTGTGCATGTCTCCTGATCAACTTCAGGTTCAATGACACCGTGCATCCCAAAATCCTTTGTCTCGGCAGCTGTGCAGTTGTTAGGGCATGAGGATATTGAAACAGTGAAAAAGTTATGCGGCATGAAGGGTTCGTCCGTTTTATCAGCGATTATCTCTGTAAGCTTTATTGCCTCGAGTTTTTCTTTGACCTTTCTTCCTAC
>MGDB01000076.1:2532-3928 GCA_001790645.1 Candidatus Schekmanbacteria bacterium GWA2_38_11 | reverse complement strand
TATCTGGCGCGGGCAGCCAAAAAATCGCTGGTGGCATAACTCGATCCGGTAAAGTACAGGGCCTTTGTTAAGCGTGAGTTCAGGGTCAATGTCATCGTCCTTCTTCCCTTCATCGCGTGCGCAGCAGATCCTCTCCTTGAAGCTGTCACCCAGCATTTCAAAGTAGTCATCCCTGGTCTTGCTTACCTCATCCATTGTTACCTTAGATTTTTTCTTTGCCCTTGCAAGCTTTTCAGCGTAAAGAATTGTCATGTTTTTGATGATTTCCGGCACCGGAATCATATCTACAACTTCTTTTGCCTGTGGTTCCCAATCCATAAATTTTCTCCTTTAAAAAATTTTAGTTTGCAGATTTTTATCTTCCCTGCTTCATTTGTCAAATATAAAAAATGTTTTTTAGTATTTTTAAAAAAAACCGGAGATTAAATCTTTAGCTTTAAATGTCTTTTAGGAAAACTATTGAATGATGTCAAATTATTAAAGATATAATAATCTGTAAAGAGCGGCCAGCGGTTATGGTTTCTCAGTCAATATTTTACCAATCAACTTTATTCGAGATAAACTTCAAATGAAAATAAGTCAAGATGAAAGACAGATGAAAGAATAAAGAAAACTTTTTATATTATTCTCAGAGGGTTGCTGAATAGTTGAGTACAAGCACGAACTGAGAAAATCTTATAAATAACAATTTTGTTGCTTTTATTTTTAGATTTAAGTATTAACAAAAATTTCAAAAAATAGAATTGGACTATGAATACCTGGTATATAAATTAATACATGTGGTTTAATTGGTGGTTTAATTGATAGTTAGGCTGAAAAATAAAGGGAGGTTACAAGTGAGCTCAGATTCAAAAAATGAATTGGACAATCTTATAAAACGGCTGAGAGAAGATATTATTCCAATGTTTGAAAAAATTGTAACAAGCGATGATGTTTTATTTTCAAACCCTAATATTATTACATGCTGGAAGCTTTTGGATTGTAAAAGGACTAATTGTCTTCTGTATGGCGATGATTCTAAGGAATTGCGGTGCTGGCAGATTGCAGGTACCTATTGCGGTGGAAACCCACAGGGGAGTTTTGTAGAAAAATATGGTAAATGCAGCAACTGTAAGGTTTTTAAAGGTTCTTGCCCTACAATTGTAGAAGAAATGGGAGAACATTTTAACAATATGGTTTATTTGCTGAGGCAGAAGGGAAAGTTGTTAGAAGATAAACAGAAGATTGAACTTCTTAACCAGGAGCTGATTTCTGCTTTAGAGCAGCTCGATATGAAGAACCGGGAAATTCATGAGTTGATGATAACTGATAAACTTACAGGTTTGTATAACCGGCACCATCTTATTACTGTGTTCGAGGACGAAATTGCCCGTTGTTGCAGATACGGCCGTCCCAT
>MGDB01000076.1:0-2496 GCA_001790645.1 Candidatus Schekmanbacteria bacterium GWA2_38_11 | reverse complement strand
TACTCCCGGAGACAGATTTGATGCTGGCATATATGGTTGCTGAACGGATACGGAAAGGTTTTAAACAGAAGTCATTCGTGGTTAGCAGAGGTGAAAAAAAGGAGAGTGCTTCACGTTCAATCAGTATAGGGATTACTCATACTTCAGCAGATATTGGCATTGAACAGTTAATTAATCAGGCAGATAAAGCATTATATATGGCCAAAGGCAATGGAGGTAATATATGTGTTAAATATGAATAGAGTGAGAAATCAGGAATAGTTATTGTAAGTTTTTCCCTACCTCTCTTCCGTTAATTTTTTAACGAAATTGATAGAAAAGTTTCATTTTTCCTTTCTCCCTGTCAGCAAATCTCGTTCAAATTTTTTATTTAACCATTTGAAAATTAATTATATATTAGCTTTAAAAAAGAAACTATTGTTTCTGGCATAAAAATTGCATAAAAATTCTATAGTTTTTTAATAGGAGTAAAAAATAATGACTCTATTATTACTTATTTCAATAATTCTACCTGTCTTTTTGGGGACTTTTATTTATCTTAAAGATAAAGAATCACTACCAAATAAATTATTTGGTTTGTGGATGTTTATAACTGTTATCTCTAATGTTTGCAATTTGTTCCAGTCAACTGCTAAAACCGCAGGCACTGCTGCCATGGTAAACCCGGCAATAATGGCATTTTCTTTTTTGTTCACCACCATTCTGATTTTATTAATAAGTTCTTTATATTATCCTCTTTTTATCAAAACAAGAAAATATCTCTCTTCATATTTAATATTTTTAATTGTTTTTTTTACCCTGCCATTCATAGATTACTTTTTTGAAGCTAATCTAATTACAAATGGAGTTGTGGCAAAAGACTCTGCTTATATTATTGTGCTTGGACCTTATCATTTTGTAATTCTTGCTTATCACATCATTAGTTTGATTTTAGTAATAACTTTGCTCACATTAGGGTACAGGAAAGGTAAAAATTCTGACAAGAAGCAGATTGCTCTGATTTTTATAGCTTATATTATTACTTTTACAATTCTTTCTATTTCTCACAATATCACAAATCATTTAATAAGAAGGTTCTTAGTAGATTTTTCAACTTTATTATTAACACTCTGCTTCACTTATTTTATTATAAAACATAAATTGTTTTCACCTCTCAAGGCAGCATTGGAGCAGGCAGTAAGGAGCATGAGGGATGGTTTGATTGTCCTTGATAAGGAAGGAAATATATTAAGGATTAATTCTTCTGCACAGAAAATTTTTAACCTAAAAGATATTTTTGATAAAAATATTTCAGAAGCTTTTGCCTGCTATCCGGGTTTTAATGAGGGATTAAATGGGGATGAAGCAGAGTTTGATTACATGCTGCCAAATTATTCCGGTAGTCCGCAGGATGATTTGAAAGGTAATTTACAAAGCCCTGAGAAAGAAAAGTCAAGAGCAGTAAATGTTACAAAAGCAAAAATTTTAGATGAGGATGGGAAAATTTGTGGTTCATTGATTACTGTCAGGGATATAACTGAGAGGAAGATGTTTGAGAATAAGCTCAGAGAGGCGAATGAATTTTTAGAAGACCTTTTTGAAACCTCTCCAGACGGGATTCTTGTAGTTGATTTAGAAGGAAAAATTTTAAAAGCAAATGGAGCTGCTGCTAAAATATATGATTTTGAGAAAGAGAAATTAATTGGTAAGAATACTAATGATTTTAGATGGGAAGATGGAAAGACTACTCAAAGAAGTAAAGAATTTATGCAAAAAATATATGAAGACGGAAAGGTGATAAACTATGAAACTCTGTGTAGGAAAAGGAACGGAGAAACAGTTCCGATTGAACTAAGTTCAACACTGTTAAAGGATAGAGGTGGTAAGTTTATAGGAGGTTTGATGATTTTCAGGGATATTTCAGAAAGAAAAAAGCTTGAAGAAGAGATAAGAGGAAAGAAGGAATTTTTAGAAAAGATTATAGAAACCTCTGTTGACGGGATAATAATAACACATAAAGGTGGAGTGATAACCCATGCAAATGAATCAATTAAAAGGCTATCAGAATATTATGGCGAAGAACTTATAGGAAAGCATATTTCTATATTTAAGGCAGAAGAGAAAGCAGTTAGTGAAGAATTTTTAAATAAGTTATTTGAAAATGGTCATATCTTATCTGAAGATGTATTAAAAACAAAAAACGGGAATTTCATTCCTATAGAATGGAGCATAAGTCTTCTCAAAGATGAAAAAGGGAACAGAACAGGCTCTATGGCAATAATGAGAGATATAAGAAAGAGGAAGGAGCTGGAATCCCAGGTTCTCCAGTCGAGCAAGCTTGCAGCCATTGGTGAGCTTGCAGCAGGAATTGCCCATGAGCTCAACAACCCTCTTACAGGGATACTTGGATATTCCCAGTTAATAAATGATAAAATAGAAAAAAGGAGGATAGAAAATATCACCCATGAAGATATTTCAAAAATAGCAGACTATCATAAATACATTGAAAAAGAATCT
>MGDB01000075.1:6690-9129 GCA_001790645.1 Candidatus Schekmanbacteria bacterium GWA2_38_11 | reverse complement strand
CTCTGACGATTAGAGAATTTTTAAAATATAATCCATGAAAAAAGAAGTAAGACTTATATATATAAAATGACGTTTTAAGGAAAAATATGAGTAAAATAGGTTCAGCTTTAAAGAAGGTATTAAAATTTAAAGAAGCAGAAATCGAAAAGATAGGAGTTTCAAGAGATCCTGAGAAAGAGAAAAAATCTAAGTTTTTCTCAGAGATGAGTGAGGAATGTAATGAATGCTTGGTTACTCTCTTAGATCCCAGATCTCCTGTGGCTGAGCAATATAGGAGTTTAAAGACACATTTAATGGGTGAGGCTGAAACCAGACTAATAAGTACATTCCTTGTTACAAGTACAATACGAGGAGAAGGAAAGACTACTACTGCTTGTAACCTAGGCGTAACATTAGCCAATAATCCACAACATTCTGTGCTTATAATAGATGGGGATATGCGCATACCTTCAGTCCATAAAATGTTTGGCATAAAATACGAGAAAGGATTGATTGAATATTTGAGAGGTGAAGCAGATCTTGATTCATTACTTGTACCGACTCATCTGGATAATTTATTTGTTCTACCAGCCGGTGAACCGTGTTCAAATCCTTCGGAATTACTGGCGTCACCTCGAATGAGAGATCTAATAAAAAACGAGGAAGCAAAGGGGAAAGGACATTACCTCATAATAGATTCTCCGCCTATTATTTCAACAACAGATTCTAGAATTTTATCTGGATACGTAGGAGGAGTAATCCTTGTTGTTCAAAGTAGAAAGACTCCTATAGATATTATAAATCACGGACTTTCTCTTTTAAAGAATGCCCAGATTTTGGGAGTTGTATTAAATAATATAAGTGGGATTTCGCCGTACTATTCTTATATCTATAGCTATGCTTATGGATATGCTGAATATTCAAAATAAGTTCCTATTTGATTAAAAACTTACTCAAGTTTTCCAAATAGAAAATTTATGATATTTGTATATATTTTTGTACAGATATACAGAGAGAGTAAATTTCCGATTTGAAACCTTGGATAGTGGTTTAAAAAGGTAAAAGGAAGATCAGGGGTTAATAAATAAATATAATAAAATTGGAGAAAATCCATGAGTAGAATTCTTTTTGTGGATGATGATGTTTCAATGCAAGCAGCAGTTTCTAAATTAGTTTCTTTATTAGGCCATGAAATTGATGTGGCTTCTGATGGGATTGAAGGTTTATTCAAGTTTAAAGAAAACAATTACGATCTGGTGATTACTGATGTCAGAATGCCTAAATTAGATGGTAAAGATTTTTTAAAAAAAGTTAAAAATCTCGATAAGAGTGCAGTGATTGTGGTGCTGACAGGTTATGGTTCAGTTACTTCCGCTGTTGAGTTACTAAAGTTAGGTGCTTATGACTATTTAGAGAAACCAATAAATTTTGAAGAATTTGAGATGACATTAAACAGAGCGCTTGAAAAAAAACAGATTGAGAACCAGTTGAATTTTTTTAAAGGCGTACTTTTGACAATAATTATTTCTATACCTCTATGGCTTATTCTTGGAATAATACTTGCATTGGTATGGAAATAAAAAAGATGAAATGATTGGGAATATAAATGTTTTCTATATTAAATATTCCAATTAAAAAGACTAGACTTTTGGGGCTTTTGTTATTTTTAGGTGATCTTTTAGTAATATTATCTACCGCCATTTTATCCTTTAGAATTAAAGGCAGGAATTATGAATTCGCTGAGAAGAATTGGCTTTTAATTTTAATATTTTTAGTAGTCTATCCAACAATATTTTACTTCTTTGAATTATACGATATTAATTTAAGGTTAACAAAACTTCGGTATTTAACACGGATAATTGCCATAGATGCTGTTGGAATTATCTCTATTTTAATTTTAGGGTATATTCTCTATATTGAAATCGTAAGAGGTTTTTTAATATTATGGGGAGTTAATTTTATTATTCTATTTCTATTGTGGAGGTATATATTTTATAAAATATCAGAAAAACCGATGCTTCCAGAAAAAATTTTATTAGTAGGAAGTGATTGGTCAATACTGGAAATAATAAAGGAAATAAAAGAATTACCAATTTCTTCGTATGATATTATAGGTATCATAAGTGATAAGAATGGAAATCCTCAACCTCAAGGATTTGAAGGAATAAACATGATAGGGGATAGACATGATCTTGTCAAAATAGTCCAGAAAGAGAAAATAAATAAAATCATTGTTTCAACATATGAAGAAAAACATGAAGATTTGATAACAGCTCTTTTGGAATGCAAGTTAATGGGTATTCAGATTACCGAAGCTCCCAATTTCTACAGAAAAATTACAGGAAAGATTCCAATAAAACATGTCAGGAATTCATGGTTTATATTTTCAAGTGGTTTTGAAAGTATACAAAAACCTTTAGTTTTTAAAGTAAAAAGGATAATTGATGTAATTCTTTCTCT
>MGDB01000075.1:1239-6639 GCA_001790645.1 Candidatus Schekmanbacteria bacterium GWA2_38_11 | reverse complement strand
AAAACTTGATTCTCCAGGTCCTGTTTTTTATGTTCAGGAAAGACTTGGTCTTAATGAAAAGCCATTTAAATTAATAAAATTTCGATCAATGCGGTTTAATGCTGAAGAGAAGTCAGGTCCTGTCTGGAGCTTAAAAAATGACTCGAGAAGATCAAGAGTTGGAAAATTATTAAGACCAGCAAGGCTTGATGAAATACCGCAGCTTATTAATGTTTTGAAAGGGGAAATGACTTTTATCGGACCAAGGCCAGAGAGACCGTTTTTTGTGGAAAAACTTAAAAAACAGATCCCTTATTATTCACTTAGGTTCAACGTTAAACCGGGTATAACAGGGTGGGCGCAGGTTAAATATTATTATGGATCTTCAGTAAAGGATTCATTAGAAAAGCTTCAATATGATATTTATTATATGCAAAACGTATCATTAACGTTAGATCTCTATATAGTTCTGAAGACTCTTCAGGTTATGATAACGCAAAAGGAAATGGCATAGCTGGAGTATTTTGAGAAAACTGGGATGAAAAAAGAAGTTAAAAAAAAAATTATACTGTCTGGAGAGGAAAAAGTAAATGTTTTATCAATTGATGTTGAAGACTATTATCATGTTGCAGCTTTTGAGAAGCATGTTAGATTTGAGGACTGGGACAAATTTGAAAGCCGTGTGGAAAGAAATACCAGACATTTGCTTGAACTCTTAAGCCAGGGGAACATTAAAGCTACCTTTTTTTTTCTGGGATGGGTTGCTGAGAAAAATAAAAGTCTTGTAAGAGAAGTAAAAAGCCAAGGACATGAGATTGGATGTCATAGTTTTTCCCATAAAATGATATTTACTCAGCAGAGAGAAGAATTCAAAAAGGATATAGAGCGTTCGAAATCGATTTTAGAAGATTTAATCGGTGAAAAAGTGATAGGTTACAGGGCCCCCACCTATTCCATAACGAAGGATTCTCTGTGGGCATTGGATGTTTTAATAGAAATGGGTTTCCAATATGATTCAAGTATTTTTCCAATTTTTCATGATAGATATGGAATTCCGGATTTTCCAAGAAGCCCTCATTTTATAAATAGAGAAGGATTTGGCAGAATTTTAGAGTTTCCTCTTTCAACAATAAAAATTTTAAACCAAAACATTCCTATTGCAGGTGGAGGATATTTTAGAATTTTTCCTTATAAACTAATACGATTTGGGATAAGAAAAATAAACCTTGTGGAGAATGAATCAGCTATAATTTATTTACATCCCTGGGAGTTTGACCCGGACCAGCCAAGAATAAATGGAAGTTTTTTATCGAAGTTTAGGCATTATATTAATTTACAAAATACTAAAAAAAGATTTTGCCGATTAATTAAGGATTTTAAATTCACCTCTTTTGAGAATATAATTAAAATTTATAAATATTGAAATAATTTTTATGCCAAAAATAGAATTAGCTATAAATCTGATTTTCTCTTGTCATTCTTTGGGAATCTGTTAAAAGGTAAAAATTAGTTTAACTCTTATGAGCCAGATCAAAATAATTAATGTTGTAGGGGCAAGGCCTAATTTTATAAAGATAGCTCCCTTAATGGAGGAGATAAAAAAGGACAAATCCTTTAAGTCCCTCCTCGTTCATACAGGGCAGCACTACGATCTGGCTATGTCAAAGCTTTTTTTTAAAGATTTAGAAATACCTGAACCTGATATTAACTTAGGAGTTGGATCTGGTTCTCACTCATATCAGACAGCCAAAATAATGATGAAATTTGAGAAGGTAGTAAACCTCTTAAATCCCTCGTTAGTATTAGTGGTAGGGGATGTGAATTCAACTCTTGCCTGTTCCCTAGTGGCAGCAAAGCTGGGAGTAAAAATAGCCCATGTTGAGGCAGGATTGAGGAGCTTTGACAGGAGCATGCCTGAGGAGATAAATAGAGTACTGGTTGATTCCCTTGCTGATTTCCTGTTCATTACGGAAAGAGATGCCAGGGACAATCTTAAAAAAGAGGGGATTCCAAGTTCAAAGATCTACTTTGTAGGAAATGTAATGATTGATACGTTGTTCAAATATAGAAGAGATGCAGGAAAAGCCTTAATAAAAAAAAAACTGGGTTTGGAATCAAATTCTTTCCCTTACGCTCTCCTTACTCTGCACAGGCCGAGCAATGTCGATGACAGATTTAAGTTTTATGAAATTCTTGATGCCCTAAAAAAGATATCGGAATCTCTGCCTATAATTTTCCCGTCCCATCCTAGGACAAAAAAACAGATACAGGTTTTTGGATTTCAAAAATTCTTTGACGGGTATTTTTCCAGTAGAGGAAACCGGATTGGGAAAAAAGGGATATATCTCGTTTCGCCTTTGGGATATCTTAATTTCTTAAGTCTTTTAGAAGGAGCAAAAATTGTATTTACCGATTCGGGAGGTATTCAGGAAGAAACTACATTTCTTGGGGTTCCCTGTCTAACATTAAGGGAAAATACCGAAAGACCTATAACGGTCAATGAGGGAAGTAATCAGTTGGTTGGAACAGAGAAGGAAAAAATTATAAAAACGGCTTTCAAAGTTCTTGATGGAGGAGAAAAGAGATTTCGAATCCCAAAATTTTGGGATGGTAAGGCCTCCCGTCGGATAGTTTCAATATTAAAGGATAAACTTTCTTAAAAAACTATGAGAGAAGGGAAAATATCAGTTGAAGGAGGAAAACCGGTACGAGATAGCTTTTTAGTTTTCGGGCACCCGGCCATTGAGGAGGATGAAATAGAAGAGGTGGTTGTTACTTTAAGATCCGGGTGGCTCGGGACCGGGCCTAAGGTAACTCGTTTTGAAGAAATTTTTAAGGTTGAATGTGGGCTGATGAGGATGTGGCAGATGTGATTTCAGCTGTGAGGAAGGTCTTTAGAGGATATTTAAAATAACTATTTTAAGGAGTGATAAAATACAAATAAGCACTAGAAACTGCTGAAGTTTCATTGGCAAATAAAAATTTTAGAGGAGAAAAATTCCAAAAATGATAAGTAAACTAATCCAATATAGACACCTTCTATTAATGCTTACATGGAGAGACATAAGGGTTAGATATAAACAATCCGTAATGGGTTTTCTATGGGCTATTTTTATGCCTATTATGATTGTCTGTGCAGGAATACTTGTCAAAAAAGGTTTTTCTATTGTCTCTGGAAAACCAATGGTATTTACTGAATTGGCATCAGTTTCTGTCAAGGCTCTTCCATGGGCGTTCTTTGTCGGGTCAATTCGGTTTGCGACAAATAGTCTTACAGGCCGTAGCAATCTTGTTACAAAAATCTATTTCCCCCGGGCGGTCTTACCCCTTTCATCTGTTCTGACAAATCTATTTGATTTTGCCGTCGCCGCTGTGGTGCTCATTGCGATACTTGCAGCGGCAGGAATAGGGGTTAGCATCCATCTATTCTGGCTTCCTCTGCTATTAATTTTATTAGTTCTCGTGACCGCAGCTATTTGCATGCTTTTATCATGTACCAACTTATTCTTCAGAGATGTAAAATACATAGTTGAGGTAATACTTACATTTGGAATATTCTTTACACCTGTGTTTTACGAGGTCACTATGTTTGGCAAGTGGGCTTCTATACTGCTATTAAATCCAATAGGTTCTATCCTTGAAGCTATGAATGATGTTGTTGTATTACATCGTTCACCTGATCTGTTTTGGTTGACCTATTCGGCTTGTTGGACAGTAATAGGATCTTTGATTGGATGGAAGGTATTCGATAAGCTCGAACCTGCTTTTGCAGAAAATATATAAACATATTTTGGATTTAGGAGAGAGCAAGCATTGCATGATACCGAATCCACGAAAAGGAACAATTAAAAGAGTGTAAAAAATGTTTGCTTAAAGGTAATTAAATTTGTGATTACCTTATCCGCAATTCAAAATCAGAAATAGGAAGGTATCGATGGGTGATGTTGTTTTAGAATTTAATCATGTCTGGAAGAAATTTAAAAAAGGTGAAAGGTACGATTCTCTTAGAGATTTTATCCCTGCCATAGCCAAAAGGCTTTTTAATAGCAGCCAGGGGGAGGAACTGCAGGAAAAAGAGTTTTGGTCAATCAAAGATGTATCGTTTCAGGTAAGGAAAGGAGAAGCGCTTGGAATTATTGGTCCCAATGGTGCTGGAAAGAGCACAGTGCTCAAATTGTTAAGCGGGATATTAAAACCCAATAAAGGGGACATCAAGGTTAATGGCAGATTAAGTGCATTAATCGAGGTTGGCGCAGGCTTTCACCCCGACCTTACAGGTAGAGAAAATATATATTTGAATGGCACTATTCTTGGAATGAAAAAAAAAGAAATTGATAGCAAATTCGACGAGATTGTAGAATTTTCAGGACTTGAGGAGTTCATTGATACCCCCGTAAAACGGTATTCATCCGGCATGTATGCGAGGTTAGGATTTTCAGTTGCTGCTCATGTAGATCCAGAGGTTTTGCTGGTAGATGAGGTTCTGAGTGTAGGAGATTTTGTATTTCAGACAAAGTGCATAAAAAAAATGCATGATATAATTGCTAAGGGGGTAACAATAATATTTATCAGTCATAATATACCTTCTATAATTCAGCTTTGTCCTAAGGCAATTTTGCTTAACAAAGGAGAAATACAAAAGTATGGCGATAGCAATGAAGTTTGTCGTTTTTATTACAGAGCCTGGGCTGAGGTGAGTGGTGTTAATAAATCAATACAATTAATAGAAATAAAGCTTCTGAATAAAGAAGGCAAATTATGCGAGGTCTTCCAAGCAGGAGATTATGCAACACTTAAATTAGTTGCTTGTTCTGATAAGGATATACAGAATCTAATAATGGGTTTTGCATTAAAGGGAAGTGATGGACTACTTATTTTTAATACTCATTCTGTCGACATACAAAATAGGTATTTTTCTTTTGCGGCTAATGAGTATAAAGGAATAACTATACATTTTCGAGTAAATCTCCCATCAAATACATACCTATGTGGGATTTATTTCCAAGAGCCAATGAAAGAATTTCATTTCTTTAATGATGAAATTATAAAGTTTTCTGTGAAAGCTCCAAAATCGATGGGATATGCATTTTTAGACATCAATTGGGATT
The DNA here is from genome assembly GCA_001790645.1 of Candidatus Schekmanbacteria bacterium GWA2_38_11. Classification (GTDB taxonomy): domain Bacteria; phylum Schekmanbacteria; class GWA2-38-11; order GWA2-38-11; family GWA2-38-11; genus GWA2-38-11. Next base: position 1,552 of record MGDB01000075.1, on the reverse strand, counting down.
GAATCTATATGATGAAAAAACAAGACATTTCAATTTCTAAGACTTATTTATTTTTTTTGGGGAACATAGAGAAACTGTAGCAATCAAATGATAAGTGTAATTATTTGTACATACAATCGTTCTAAGAGTTTAGGGCAGACTTTAAAGAGTTTTTCAGAAATGTCAGTTCCTGTTGATTTGGTTTGGGAATTAATTGTGGTAGACAACAATTCTACTGATGATACGAAGCAAGTAGTTGAGGATTTTGTAAGGATTTCTGGATTAAATGTTCTATATCTCTTTGAGGAACAGCAAGGGAAGTCTTTCGCCTTAA
>MGDB01000075.1:765-1006 GCA_001790645.1 Candidatus Schekmanbacteria bacterium GWA2_38_11 | reverse complement strand
TGCGAGTTGAAGATTCCACCCTTTGGAGCCAATATGGCCTTTAAGAAAGTGATGTTTAAAAAATACGGCCTTTTTCGAACTGATGTAGGCCCAATTGCGGAAGGGGGGACACAAGGTGAAGATAGCGAATTTTGTAGAAGGCTCATTAATAGTGGGGGGAAGCTCATATATACACCTAAGGCTATTGTTTACCATCCCGTAGAGAAGCAGAGGACAAAGAAAAGATATTTTCAATTATGGT
>MGDB01000075.1:0-759 GCA_001790645.1 Candidatus Schekmanbacteria bacterium GWA2_38_11 | reverse complement strand
GATATGGAAGATCTTTGATTAAAATGGAAAGTATATCAAAAAATGCAGTGTGTTACTTTGGAGTACCACGATATTTTTTTCGAATCTTATTAGAAAGCTTTTTGAAATGGTTCTTTACATTTAATGCTCAGAAGCGTTTTTACAACAAATTACACTTTTATCTGATTGCTGGTGAAATTGCTGAGTCGTTTTGTATCTTAAAGAAAGGTGAGTGAATATAGCAACATGAAAATCTTACTTGTTGTTCCATGGGATCAGAAATTTGGTGGTGTTATCTCGATTGTTGACAATCTTGCCAGATACTTTCAAAGCCAAGACCATATGATTATCTTTTTTCATCCAGGGAAGAAAAATCTTCTTAAGAAAAAAATAACTAAAATGGGATTTCATGGCTTTGAGCTTAATTTGAGGAGACCTTTTAACACAAACTATTCTATGCAGAGTGACCTAACATTTTTGGTCTTCTTGCCATTCACTATGTATCAACTTATAAGCCTCATTCGAAGACAGCAGATTCAAATCATTAATATCCATTATTCTTTAGATTACTTTATCTATTTTGCAATATGTCAGTGGATTGTCCTATCGAGATGGTTACTTCATTTTATGGAGCTGATTTCTTCCCAAACAAGAGACCAAGGACGAGATATTCGAGTGCAATTAAATCTCTCTTATTCTCAAATTAATGGATTTAGTTTTTGATAAGAGTAGTGCTTCTTTTCGGAAAGAATTGTATATTTGTTTTTTCATTAGTTTCAT
>MGDB01000074.1 GCA_001790645.1 Candidatus Schekmanbacteria bacterium GWA2_38_11 | reverse complement strand
ACCGATCACGATCATTTTTCTGGATGGGAAACCATACCAAGCCGCGGCCAAATATTCCAAAAACTTATAGTACAAATCAAAAACCGGTTGCGGAACAATATTTTTTAAAAAATTTTTCATAAAAAACTAACTCATCATCTCGTTAAGTTTTCTTTTCCATTCATCTTCAAAAACAACCTCAAATCTGACGGATTTTTCTTTAAGCGCCAATTCCAATTCGCCAAGTCTTTTCCTGTCCGCCATTTTATTGCAAAGATCAAATAAGGACTTTTTGTAATCCGTATCTTCATTTTTAAGATGCAAGCCTTTTGTTTCAATGATAAAAACCGATTCAAATCGGCTATTTTTATCATTTTCCGATTTGGTAAAAATAAAGTCAGGATACACTTTTTGTTTTTTCCAGCCTTGGATGGCGTAATCCCGGCGCGCGGCATTCCTGTACCAAAAAAATAAACGATCTTGATCCTCCAAATACCAGGCGACCGCTTTTTCAGTTTCATTAAAATCGTCTTCCGGCATAAATTCAAACAAACTTTTCTGAAGCATTTGGCCGTCTGATTTATACAGCGGCCTTTCGCTTTGTCTCGCTTTTATTTTATTTGGAAATGTAAAACTAAAATCATTGCCAATAACCAAAAATTTCAGCTCTCCGGAATCGCGCATTGATTTAAAAATATCTTCCGCCAAACGATCCTTTTCCGCGGACAAAATCTTTTTCAATTCCTCAATAACGAAAACGAAATTATTGATAACCGGATTTTCGCCGTTTTGCTTGATGAGCTTAGCCATCGCTCTCTCTCCAATTTCATACGCCACCCACGGATTCGGGACAATATCCAAAAGATGACGCGTTAAAAAAACCAAATCAATTCTCAATCCGCCGTCTTTCAAATGCTTCACTTCTTTTTGTTCAATCAGTTCGTCCTTGTTTTTACCCTTGAGCGAAACAATGTGTTCCATATCTTTTTCTTCAACGATTGACAATGTCAGCGAATAAATGGGATCAATGTTGATTTTATTCCAATCAATGCGGCTGGCGATATCCCGCTCATAATTAACCGCCCACGATTCTTTATCTTTATCAATGACAAACACCGGCAAGATCACCTGTTTGGCCGCCTTTTTAAATTTCTCTCTGATGGCTATGGTTTTTTCTTTGCCTGATTGAACAATATCGTCCGCATCTTCATCGGCGGTGATGCGCGCGGCAAGATCGCCCAATCCTTCCTGCTCAAATCCATTTTTTATGTCTTTAAGAAGATCCGCCGCTTTTTGCCGGAAACAAAAAACATAACTTTCATCAAGCTCTTTAATTTTTGTTTTTCTGGCGTTCGGCTGGCGCAAAATCCGGCCGATCAACTGCGTAATCGCATTTTTTGATGACGGATTAGTAAGAATGGTGAGTGTGTACGCAAACGGACAATCCCACCCTTCTTGAAGAGCTGATTTTGTAATGATGTAGCGAATCTGGCAATTCTTAGACAAGAGACCGCCGATATCGTCAACAGCTTTTAACTCGTCTTTTTCGCTTGTTTTAACGGCTATTTGTTCGGGAGGAATGCCGGCTGTTTTTATCAAATATTCCCTGGCGTCCTCGGAATGAATAAATCCCGATACCCGCTGGTCTTTTCCGGTTCTTTCCACTTGAATGAGCGATATCGGCCTGATGTAAATATTCGTATTGGCCTCAAAATCGTTTGCCCGCTCCTCAAGCATATTGCGGCGGCTGACGGTTTCCAAAAGCGTGTCTTTCCAATCAGTGCTCGCTTTATTAAAAATGTGCAAATCCAGCTTGATCATTTCTTCATGGTTTAATTCCTGTCCGCGGATATCAACCAATTTATTGCTTTCCTCAGGAGGCGTTGCCGAAAGCTCCAAAATCAAAGATGGATTAAAACCCTTTAGCGTATTTTGCGCCGTTTCGCTGTACGCCTTGTGCCCTTCGTCTAAAATAATTATTGGATTGAGCAGCCGTAAAGTATTGCCAAGAGAAGTTTTGATTTGCCTGCCCCAAAAACCGGTTTCTTTTCCATAGGCATCAAGATTCGGGATTTGTTTAAGCAATTTTTGATTCGCTTCAATATTATCTTCATCTGGAAAAAATTCTTGAAAACCGCCGCTGTCTTTGAACATTTTGAGCGTTTCTTTATTTTGTCTTGAAGCGGACGGAAGCATAAGCATCAAAACGGTCAAATTCTCCCGTATGTCATCCGGCGCAAAGCGATCGGTTTTTTCCAAAATCATAGTCCGGCCGCCGCTGGCTATATCAAGATACTGGCGATACGGATGTTCGCGATTTTTTAAATTCTGGATTGTCTGCCGATAAATTTGCGTTGTCGGCACCACCCACAAAACAAGACCTGTCCGCTTCCTAAGATAAATCGCATTAATCAAATCAATCGCTTTTACGGCCATCAAAGTTTTTCCTCCGCCGGTGGGAATTTTCAAACAAAAATACGGCAAAGGCAAACCAATACCGTTTTTATGCGAACGATAATGCCGTCCGATCTCCGCTTTCTCCCACGCTTTCGCCGGAAAATCAATCTCAAGATCCGTATTCTTATCCGCTCGTTTTTTCCATTCAACCAAAAGCTCCAAGTATCGTTTGATTTGGTCTGCGGTTTTGATTTGATATTCTTTGAGTTCCATAGCTATAAACAAACCATAATTGACATATTTTACACCTTTGATAATAACGCTGATCAAAAAGCCTTTTAAACAAAGCTAAATCACCCTGTTCGCTTTTTATTATCAACCCCCCTTGAAAATGAGTTTATAATTGCCTATATCCCGTCGCCACCGATTTGATCTCAAAAAATCCCGCAATCTAAACAAAATTTACATTGCCTATAATTGCCTATATTGCGATTGTATAGTAAGTATTGACAGAAGCTCCTTTTTGCGCAATAACCTCAAGCTCTTTTAATTCTCTCAAATCGCTATTGACCGTTACTCTGGGTACATCCTTAAGGATTTTTAAACAATCCCTGATGGTTAGCTGTCCCTTAATTAATAGATGATCAATAATTTTGGCTTGTCTAATGTTTAGGTCTTTAAATTTTTGGCCCAAAAGTATTGATTGAAAACTATTGACGGAATTCCTAAATAGTGGATAGGCCAACCCCCACTCCTCCATCTTGCTCAAAACAATGTCTATGCCCCGACCATATTCCTCAAGATAATCCAAGTCCTTCAATCTACCAGCAATGATGGCGTTCCGACTGAATTGTGCATCTTTAATATTGTCCACAGTAACTCCTGGTGGCAAGCTTCCAGGATTAGCAATCTCCAATCTATCTTTAAAAATGTGAATTTGTGTAAATGTTTCAGTAATTTTGTAATCGCGATGAATAACAGCATTTGCGACAAGCTCACGGATGGCCTGCTCGGGATATTCATATCTTTCATACCGCTTAGTGCCACTGATGTGGGCAGTTTTTCGTATGTTTCTTAAAATAAATTTATATGCTCCATCTATTTGTTGATCAAGGGTTCCCACAACATCCAATTTATCAATAATGCTGGAAGCGCTGTCATTTCCTGAAAATTTTACACATCTAATAACATACCTTTCGTAAGGATATTTTTCATAGGGTAATGTTTTAGCAAAGATAAGAAAGCCAGCTATTGTTGGCTTTTTTACCTCGTGAAATTCACCAACAACTCCGATATTCTGCAATAATTCGTTGTCAATTTTGACAATCGCGCCGCGCTTTAGTTCCTCTTCCTTTTTCTGCAACAAGAAAATAATTTTCTCTTCCAATAAATCTTCTAACTTCGCATTTGGAGCCTCAGATAGGTCAAATTGGAACTGCTTAGAGAGCGCGACATATGTCCTGAACTCGTTATCTGTTAGTGGTCTGTTGGTATGCCCTTCTCTTATATAAGCGCCGTGAGGTAATCCAACTGGTTTATAATAGCAGGGTTTATATTCGTGGGGACATTCTGGCGTATACACAGCAAGGAGGTTCTTATCCTGAGTATATCGAATAATGTAATACTTCGGCCGCAATACATAGCTCATTTTATCGTTAAAATATTCAATCAATTTCTGTTGCATTCTATCAATATCATTGCAACCAACGACCTCCAATTTTTGCTGAGCTACATCTTGTTTAACACCAAAAATAATCGCACCTCCGCCCCTCCGGTGACTCATAGCAGATATTGAGCGCCAAATATCTTTTGGCACATTATTACTAGCCGTCTTAAGTTCCAGCTCTGGGAGCTCGCTGTTGATCTGCAACGCGAATTCCAATTTTTCCTTGATTTGTTGTTCATTCATATTTTGATTTCTCTAACTATTCCTAAGGCTCAATCAAATTAAAAAATTAAACCAAAAAAGGCCGCAAAAACTGCAATAACAAACGAAATATACAATATCCACGCAATTTCATCTTGTCTTGTAAACCATTGGTTCGCCTTATCACGCAATTGTTGTTTTTTTATTGCGTCTTTTTCCACCATTGATCTCGCTTGATACTTGTATCCTTGGAATGCGAAAAATTGAACCGTCGCGCCACAAACGATAACTAACACGAGCGCAACTATCGTTATGACATGTACATACCACGGGGATAAAATAACTTTCGCTATTAATAGCCAACCCAAAACCGTAAAAGATAAACCCATTAAAGAAACGGACATCGCTATTGCCATCTGACGATAGTGCCTAAAAGCTTCATGGACATTTTCTGGCATTCCTTGTTCAATACGACTATGATCACACACGCTTTTCTCGGGATCTAATATTTTAACTTCTTTGTTAATATTGATTGTTTCTTTAATGTCCACCATAAAATAGTAAATTTACTCCGCCAGTTTATAAATCTCAAACGGCAGTTGGGCAAAGACGATGCGGTGTTCGTCCAGCTTGTCTTGATCAAGATATTTCGCGGGCGCGAAAATGAGCCGTTTTTTGTTTTTAAGTTTACCCAGCGCCCGCGCCCGATCAAGCGTCAATGCAGTATTTTTTAAATATTCAATATCCGGCTTATAAAAAAGATAGACCTCGTATTCTTTGCTTTCGCCGATAAAATTATTTTTCTCGTCAATCGCTTTTTCGTCAAATTCCTCGCCGGTCGCGGTATAAAATACATATCTCGCCAAGTCTTTGTAGGCCGGAAAATCTTTTGCGGATAAAATGCTTTCCATCTCAATGGGCTTGCCAATGTCAAAATAGCTAAATGTTCCGCCCAAGCCTTTTTTGTCATTGCGAGGAGCTTGCGACGAAGCAATCTTGGGGATTGCCACGCTCCCTTCGGTCGCTCGCAATGACAATGGTTTAGAGTATCCCTTAATCACCCGCCGCACGCGTTCGGCAGTAATAGTATCCGCGTAATCTTCCATTTCCACTAAAATAAATTTCCGATTCCCGCCGTCTTCTTTATTTAATGCCAACACTGCATGCGCGGTCGTGCCGGAGCCGGCGAATGAGTCAAGGATGATGGAATCTTTGTCGGTTGACAATTGAAGAATTCGCTTAATCAAGCGAACTGGTTTAGGCGTTTCAAATGGAAAATCAACATCTT
>MGDB01000073.1:5466-5608 GCA_001790645.1 Candidatus Schekmanbacteria bacterium GWA2_38_11 | reverse complement strand
TATCCATGCCTATCAATTCCTTTCTATTGAGTTCTGTACCAACTCTTTTCATCTGATTTACTACCTCTTCATTGAGAGTAATAATTTTCCTTTCCTTGTCAATAACAGCTACACCAATAGGAATATTTCTGACGATGTTTTC
>MGDB01000073.1:2563-5399 GCA_001790645.1 Candidatus Schekmanbacteria bacterium GWA2_38_11 | reverse complement strand
TTCTTGTTGATTCTGATTGCGTAACCACTTGAAACTGTTAATACCAGTATTATTGAGAAGGTAAGGATAAGGATATAGAAATAGCTTTTTCGTGCAGAAATGGCTACCTTCCCAAAAGGGGAACTGGTAGCTATCACCCATCCGTAGCTTCCTTGCCTGAAAGCAAAGCCCGTTGCTGCAACAAGCTTTGTTGAACGACTTATTTTATTTCTTCCCATAAACTTATTGGATTTTATCATTTGTTTTTCTGGTTCAAAACTTTCATGGCATGAAAAGCAGCTTTTGTCCTTGTCAAAAATATTTCTGAAGACCATTTCAGGATGTTCCGGGAGATAAATAAGGGTTCCTTTCTGGTCCATTACCCATACAGTTCCTTTTTTACCCTGAGCCAGGGGAGTAATATACTTTGTGAAGATGTAATCAGGATCTATTAATAGGAAAATACACCCTGAAAATTCTTTGCCTGAAGAATGTGAATTAATACCAGAAAACGTCTTATAGACTGGGATACCAAGGATTATTTCATTTTTAGGTATGGGTGATAAAATATTTTTTTTGCTTAACTCAGATATGTAAGACTGCTGCGGTTTTAAATTTCTGGAGGTTTGAAAAGGCTCAGTTTTGCTTAAATCTAAATTTAAGAAATTTTCTCCTGATGCCTGCCATTTGCAAATACCATTTTGGTCAAGGATGAGAATATTTTTTATTCCTTGCTCTGTGAGTGTTTTGAAGGATGTGTAGATTATCTGTTCAAAGTGGTTTTCTTTAAATTTCTCCTCTTTTAGTTCAGGAACAGAAGCTATAAGATTTGTAATCTGTTTTAAGTGCTGGAAATATCCTTCAATCCCTGAGGCAGCCTGCTTGGTTAAGACCTGTTGTCTTTCTGTATATTCCTCTGCTAACCCTTCCATGCTGAGGTTATAGATCTGGTATAAAATTATCAGGAAAAATATTATTATCCCCAGGGTTAGCGTTACCTGGAAAACCATCTTTTTCATTTTTTAACTCCTAAAGAATTCTTGACATTGAAAAATATTGTAGTTAACTCTAAAGCTCATAGCAAGGAATTTGTTGTTATTAATTGTTTATAAAAAGGATCCAAGGATTCGGAGATTCAAGTGGTTCCAGTGGAAATCAAATCCCCCCTTGCCCCCTTTTCCCTGCCTGCCGGCAGGCAAGTAAAGGGGGGGTACTACCACTTGGCTCCTCGCCCCTTTAAAGTAATAACCTGAAGAGAGGTTTTATTTATGAAGAGAAGCTCAAAGGTAGTACGAAAAACTCGCGAAACAGATATATCAGTTTCTTTGAAGTTAAACGGTACCGGTAAGGGTGATATATCCACTACTATCCCCTTTATTGACCATATGTTAACCCTCATGGTCAGGCATGGCCTTTTTGATGTTAAAATACGCGCAAAAGGAGATACTAAAGTTGATCACCATCACACAGTAGAGGACATTGGAATTACTTTAGGTGAGGCATTAAAAACTGCACTTGGGGATATGAAAGGGATAAAGAGGTATGGGAATCAAGCTGTCCCAATGGATGAAACCCTCGCTGCAGTCACAGTGGATATTAGCGGCAGGCCTTACCTGATTTACAATGTTAAGTTTCCCCGGAAAGGTCTAAGGGATTTTGACATAAATTTATTTAAGGAATTTTTCCAGGCATTTTCATCAGCAGGCAGAGTTACTTTGCACATAAATTTAATCTATGGTGACAATGCTCATCACATTTGCGAAGCAATATTCAAGGCCTTTGGCAGGTCTCTTGGGCAGGCTGCGGCAATTGATTCGAGAGTCAAAGGTGTGCCTTCAACAAAGGGGAAAATTTAAGTGATTGCCATCATTGACTACGGGATGGGAAATTTGAGAAGCGTTGAGAAAGCCTTTGAAAAGCTAAAATTTGATGCTTTAGTGACCAGAGACAGGAGTGATATAGAAAGAGCAGATGCTATTCTGCTCCCGGGAGTCGGAGCCTTTAAGGACTGTATGGATAATTTGACGAGTTTAAATCTTGTTGAGCCAGTTATTGAAGGGGTAAAGAAAGGTAAACCTTTTCTCGGAATCTGTCTGGGGCTGCAGCTTCTTTTTTCAGAGAGCGAAGAGTTTGGTCTGCACAAAGGGTTAGATATAATCAAGGGGAGGGTAAAAAGATTTCCAAAAAATTTATCTGATTTAGGGTCAACTAATAGGAAGCTAAAAATTCCTCACATGGGATGGAACAGGATAAAAATCATAAAGAGGGCACCTATTTATGAGGGGATAAATGATGAGTCTTACTTTTATTTTGTCCACTCATATTATGTAATTTTAGAGGATGAAAGGGCTGCAGCTTCTGAGACTTCTTACGGGATAAAGTTTGTTTCAAGTATATGGAAAGACAATATCTTTGCAACCCAGTTTCATCCTGAAAAAAGTCAGAAGATAGGGCTGGCGATTTTGAAGAATTTTGGGAATCTGGTTAAAAAAGGTAACTATTGAAAGGATTCAAGCAGAAATTAAATCTCTCCTTGCTCCCCTTTTTTCAAGGGGGGTCGGTGGGATTATTAAATCTTTTATAAGAAACAACAACAAGGATGCTAATAATTCCGGCAATAGATTTAAAGAATGGTAAATGTGTAAGGCTCTCTCAGGGGAGAATGGAGGAAGAAACAGTTTTTTCTGATTCTCCTTTGATGGTTGCAAAGAAATGGGAAGAGCTCGGTGCAAAACTTCTCCATGTAGTTGATCTTGATGGTGCAATCGCTGGGGAACCAAGGAATGGAAACATTGTTATTGAAATAGCAAAGTCAGTTTCTATACCTATAGAGATTGGAGGGGGGATCAGGGATTTT
>MGDB01000073.1:164-2454 GCA_001790645.1 Candidatus Schekmanbacteria bacterium GWA2_38_11 | reverse complement strand
AAGTGGTAGCCGGAATAGATGCAAAAGACGGGATGGTAGCTATAAAGGGGTGGGTGGAAGTAACTCAAATGAAAGCTACAGACCTTGCAAAGAAGCTTAAAAGCTATAATATAGCATCAATAATTTATACTGATATCTCTAAAGACGGGATGATGATCGGGCCAAACATTGATGCAATAAGAGAGTTTGCATCCTCTATTGATATTCCAGTTATAGCATCTGGTGGGATTTCAAGTTTAGAAGATTTAAGAAGAATAAAAGAAATTGCTCATAGTGGTATAGAGGGAGTAATTATTGGAAAAGCTCTCTATACAGGGGCAATAGATTTAAGGGAAGCGTTAAGGGTAGTGGAGAGTGAGAAGTGAAGAGTAGGGCAAGGCTTTAGCCTTGCCTGTCTGCCGGTAGGAATTATGCAACCCTAAAGGGTTGCCCTACATTTCAGGTAGTATGCGAGGATACTATGCTTGCAAAAAGAATCATCCCCTGCCTCGATGTAAAGGAGGGGAGGGTAGTTAAGGGAGTAAAGTTTAAAAACCTGAGAGATGCAGGAGACCCGGTTGAGATAGCCAAAATATACGATGAACAGGGTGCTGATGAGCTTACGTTCCTTGACATTACTGCCTCTTATGAAAAAAGAAAGATAATCCTTGATGTAGTGAGAAAGACTGCTGAAGAGGTTTTTATGCCGCTGACTGTCGGGGGAGGCATAAGGGATTTAGATGATATAAGGGAGCTTCTTAGAGCTGGAGCTGACAAGGTTTCCATAAATACGGCTGCAGTTGAGAATACTGAGTTTGTTGAGAAAGCAGCAAAGAGGTTTGGGTGCCAGTGTATTGTTGTGGCAATAGACGCGAAAAGAGTGCAGAGCGCAGAGTGCAAAGTGCAGAGTGAAGAAGATGGAAACTCAAAACACGAAACTCAAATCTGGGAGGTCTTTACTCATGGAGGCCGTAATCCCACAGGCATCGATGTTATTTTATGGGCAAAGAAGGTAGAGGAGATGGGAGCAGGGGAGATTCTTTTAACCAGCATGGATTTTGACGGGACAAAATTAGGATTTGATCTTGAGCTGACAAGAGCGGTTTCTGAGGCAGTAGGTATTCCTATCATAGCCTCAGGCGGTGTTGGAACCATAGAACATATCTACGACGGACTTGTCAAGGGAAAGGCTGATGCTGCCCTTGCTGCTTCGATTTTCCATTATGGAGAATATACAGTACAAGAAGTAAAATCATATCTAATGAAAATGGGAGTTGAGGTGAGATTATAATGGAAACAATAGAACTAAAATATGATGAAAACGGACTGATTCCGGCTATAATCCAGGACATTGAAAATAATGAAGTGCTTATGATGGCGTACATGGATAAAAATGCCTTTGAGCAGACCCTAAGAACAGGGAAGACCCATTTCTGGAGCAGGTCAAGGAAACAGTACTGGCTGAAAGGGGAATCCTCGGGCCACACACAGGAAGTAAAGGAAATATATTATGATTGTGACAAGGATACTTTACTGATAAAGGTAATACAAAATATTGCGGCCTGTCATGAGGGATACCGGTCTTGTTTTTTTACAAAGGTTGATACAAAAACAGGGAAGCCTGATATATTTATGGAAAAGATCTTTGATGAAAAAAAGATCTATAAATAAAAATATTCATATCCAACACTCTCACTTAATTGGTCTCACCGGTGGAATTTGTTGCGGCAAAACCACAGTGGCTGAGATGTTTAAAAGCCTTGGAGCAAAGGTCATTGATGCAGACGGCATTGCCAAGAAACTGACCAGACCCCATACGCCAGCATGGCAGGAGGTAGTCAGGGAATTTGGAGAAGAATTTCTGCTTCCTGATAACAATTTAGACAGAGGTAAAATCGCTCACGAAGTATTCAGAAAAAAAGAGAAACTTCAGGCTTTGAATAAGATAATGCATCCAATGATTTTGGATGAGATCAAAAGAGAGCTTGAAGAAATAAAAAATAAAGCTCCAAAAGCCATAGTTATCCTGGATGCACCGTTACTGATAGAACTCGGGTTTCAGGACTTTGTCGAAAAGCTTATTGTAGTCTCTGTTGATGAAAAGACCCAGGTAGAGAGGATAATAAAGCGGGATAATTCCTCAGGGACAGAAGCACTTTTAAGGATAAAGTTCCAGATGCCGGTATCAGAAAAAATCAAATTCGCTGACTATATCATTGATAATTCCGGGTCAAGGGATGAAACATCAAAAATGGTAAAAAAAATATTTTCTGAATTAGCCGGCATTGAAAACTCTCAAAAAAAGTAGAAA
>MGDB01000073.1:0-153 GCA_001790645.1 Candidatus Schekmanbacteria bacterium GWA2_38_11 | reverse complement strand
AAGGTGTTGAAAAAGGGTTTAAAAGAATCTTTATTATCCTTCTTATTGCCGGATTAATTGGAAGTAGAATAGCCGAGGCATCTTGTCTGACCATCCGAGGCAAGATGCCTCGGCTATTACACAAAGAATTGAAGTTGGGTAGGGGCGACTTTG
>MGDB01000072.1:10770-15603 GCA_001790645.1 Candidatus Schekmanbacteria bacterium GWA2_38_11 | reverse complement strand
CCAGCGGACGGAGACGATATCGAGGTAGTTTGTAGGCTCATCCAGGAGTATCATGTCCGGCTCTGAAACAAGAACCTTTGCAAGATTAAGCCGTATCTGATATCCGCCTGAAAGCTCGTAAGGGTTGCGGTCGAAGTCTTTTTTGGAAAACCCGAGACCGTTAAGAATGGTTTCCACCTTGTAGGTCTCATCCCTGCCTTTTTCCTGTGGTCTCAGGCTCAGGCATCCTTCTTTAAGGATAGTGTCCCCGGTGAAACTGATATGCTGGGAAAGATGAGCGATTATGTACCTGTTCGGGATGCTGATGACTCCGGAGTCAGCGCTTTCCTCACCAAGTATGAGCCTGAAGAGAGTGGTCTTCCCGTGGCCGTTTCTCCCGATAAGCCCGACCCTTTCACCCGGGCTGATGGAGAAACTCACGCCGTCAAAGATTACCTGCTCGCCGTAGCTCTTTGTCAGATTGCTTACCTGAATCATTTTTAATCATCCTTTGCTCCAAAAGAGTGTAGTTTGTTAAATTAATTTGATGAAAATAAACAAAATTATTCTTTTTTACAAGCTATTCTTGATTATTGAATTGAAGATTAATGATGTAGTGTGTATAAGGAGTTTATAAATTCTCAGGCTAAGAAAAAAGAGAGTTATATAGTACAGGCAACTATATTGGGACGAAGAGGTTTGAGGAAAAGATAAAAGATGTATATGGGATTGAGAATGTTTCAGCCAAAAGAGGCAGACCGATAAAAGACTTATTGAAAAAGAGACACTTATAACTAATTAAGTTTTGCGTTTTTCGCTTTAAACTTTAAGCTCCTATATTACTATGGACAATCAAAACAAGATAATTACTTTCCGTTATAAATTTAAATTCAATGATGGTGCAGAAAAGGAATTTTTTGTTGAGCTTGATGAGAACAGCCTTGAGTTAATAAAGACTAAAAAAGAATCGCCGCCCCAGTGGACGGAGTTAAAATCTTTCAGATGTATCCATTTCAAGCCATATTTTAAGTAAGTGGAAAGATTGAGCTTTTTCCACTTGACTTTTCTCTCTTAATATTCAAAATTAAAATCAATCTCCGAGCCTTTGGGCCTAACTTCTAAAAGAAAGAACATGGCCCTCGGCCGTTTCGGGTTTCCTGGGAAATCAGGGTGCCTCCTCGTGATTGGAAAGGAGATAAAAAATTGGTTTATATCAAGGCCGGTTTCCTTTTCAGAAATGGGAGATCGGCTTTTTAATTTTATAGCCAGTCAGCAAAGGGGTAGAGGAGGTTTTGGCCTTCCAATTTTAAGAGTTGCAAAAAATAAACACTTTTTTTGGGGGTAGGTATTTATGATACTTAAAACTCATCTTCTTTTAACCTTTGTTTTTATCCTGCTTCTCTTAGCTCCTGCTTTCTCTGAAGAGCTTCTTGTCGCTGCTGCTTCTGACCTGACTTTTGCCTTTGTCGAGATAGGCAAACAGTTTGAAAAGGACACCGGGAACAAAGTCGTATTCTCCTTTGGCTCTACAGGGATGCTCAAAGAGCAGATAAGGTTTGGAGCGCCCTTTGATGTGTTTGCTGCTGCTGATGAATATTATATTACGAAACTAAAAGATGAGAACCTCGTGAAAATGGATTTAATAAGGATTTATGCAAAAGGGAAACTGGTTATTGCCACCAATAAAAAGAAAAAACAGATAAAAGACCTCCATGGACTTCTCTCAGGGGAAATTAAAAGAATAGCCATTGCTAATCCTGATCACGCTCCTTACGGGATTGCAGCTAAAGCAGCCCTAATTAAAGCAGGTCTCTGGGACAAGCTCAAGGGGAAGTTCATATTTGGAGAAAACGCTATGCAGGCACTCCAGTTTGTCCAGACAGGAAATGCCGAGGCAGGGATAATTCCTTTATCAATTGCAAAGGTACCGGAAATAAACTATGAATTAGTTAATGACAGGCTTTACCTGCCAATAACCCAGAGTGTAGCCATTTTAAGTAAGTCCAAAAAGGGAAAGACCGGAATAAAATTTATCGACTTCCTCTGCAGTGACAAAGGGAGGGCAATATTAAAAAAATTTGAGTATAAACTGCCGTAATGGAAAAGATTTGCTCAGAAGGATTCGAGGTAACTTAAAACTTAAAGCGAAAAGCGCAAAGTTATAATTCAAAAATTAAAAGGTTTAAGTTTTGAATTTTGGTTTTTAGCTTTGCACTTTAAATTTTTATTTTTTCACTTGAACCTTTTTATATGCAAGTGAACCAAATATGGAACGCATAGACCTTTTCCCCTTATATTTATCAATAAAGGTTTCAGTTATAGCAACTGCTATTTCATTCTTTATTGGCCTTGCAATTGCATGGGTGATGGCAAAAAAAGAGTTTGTCGGAAAAAATTTTCTTGATGCTCTGGTAATGCAGCCACTTATAATCCCGCCTACGGTTTTAGGGTATTACCTGCTTGTCATGCTTGGAAGGACAAGCCCCTTAGGAAGGTTTTTAGAAGATAGTTTGGGTCTACCCATTGTATTTACATGGAAAGGTGCGGTCGTGGCAGCAGCGGTGGCCTCGATGCCGCTGTTTATAAAGCCTGCAAGGAGTGCAATAGAATCAGTTGACAGCCACATTGAAAATGCTGCAAGGCTGCTGGGAAAATCAGAGCTAAAAGTCTTTACCTCGATTACATTCCCTTTGGCTAAAAGAGGGATTCTGACAGGGGGTGTAATGGCTTTTGCCCGCGCCATGGGGGATTTCGGAACGACCTTAATGGTTGCAGGAAATATCCCCGGAAAAACCCAGACAGCCTCCATAGCCATATACGATGCTGTGCAGGCAAACAATACTTTCCTTGCCAATATACTGGTTTTAATAATAACAATTTTTTCAATATCCGTTCTCTTCTGGGTAAATAAGTTTACGAAGGGAAAATACTAAAAAGGCAAAGTTCAAAGTACAAAATGCAAAATCAAATCTTAAAACTAAAAACTTTTTAAGAAACTTTAAGTTTTACACTTTAGTTTTTCATTTTTCACTTTGCACTTTTAGCTAAAAATTATATCAAGATAGAAAAATGATAGGATTTCACCTAAAAAAAATTTTTACTGACTTCTCAGTTGATATCGGGTTTTCTGATCCTTCAAGGGGCGGAGAAAGGGAAGGCAGAGGACATCTCACTGTCCTTTTCGGGCCATCAGGGACAGGCAAAAGTCTCACCCTTAATATGCTCTCAGGGATAATAACTCCTGATGACGGCTATATATGGCTTAACGGCGATGAGCTCTTCAACAGAGAAAAGGGAATCAATGTTCCCATGAGAAAAAGAAAAATAGGTTTTGTCTTCCAGGAATACAGCCTCTTCCCCCATTTCACTGTTGCTGAAAATATAGTTTACGGGATTAACAGCAAAGCTGATCCCAAAAAAAAGCTTGGAGAGCTTCTTGAACTTTTCCGCCTGAACGGGAAAGAGGAGAAATACCCGAGGGAACTCTCTGGAGGGCAAAAGCAGAGAGTAGCAATAGCACGGGCTATTGCCTCTGACCCAAAGCTCCTTCTCCTTGATGAACCGTTATCAGCCCTTGATGAGAGGATCAGGGAAAAGTTACAGCAGGACCTTCTCAAGCTGAAATCTTTCCTGAGAATCCCGGTTATCTACGTTACCCATAACCTCCAGGAGGCATTTACCCTTGCTGACCATATAATTGTTGTAAATGATGGGAGTATAGTGGAGTCAGGAGAAAAGGAGATGATCTTTTTAAACCCTAGAAAACGGCTGACAGCAAAGTTTCTTGGGGTAAAAAATATTTTCCCTTGCACGGTTGCTGAAACCTCAGAAAATTATTTTATCTGCGATTTTGACGGGATAAAGGTAAAAACAAACCCTGATTCAAGGTTTAATGAAGGTGACAAAGCCTTTTTATGCATTAAACCTCCTGACATCAGGCTTATTATTAATGACAAGCAGGTGGACAATATATTTGAAGTTACTGTAAGTCATGTAATACCTCTTGAAAAAACCCAGAGGATATTTTTAAAATTTCCCCGGACACGGTTCAATCTGATAATGGATCTTGAAAAATTAGCTTGCGAAAAATGGAAAATAGAATTAGGTGATAAAGTGAAAGTGTCTATGAGAAAAGACAGGATTTTTTTAGCAGAATAAGAATATAAAATTCCAAATTCTAATATCTAAATCCTAAACAAATTCGAATTTCTAATGACCAAAATTCAAAACTGTTTTGAACATTTGGATTTTGAATTTAAATATTGTTTAGAGTTTAGAATTTTGGATTTTATCTCAATAAAGAAGGTAAAGTTACTATGCCAATCTATCTCGACAATGCTGCGACATCATTTCCTAAGCCTGAGCAGGTTTACGAGGCAGTCAACAACGCCATGCGCCATATCGGCGGAAGCCCCGGCAGGGGGTCCCACAGCATGGCAATTGAAGCTGACAGACTTATCTTTGAAACAAGGGAGACCGTGGCAAAGTTTTTCAACTTATCTGACAGCTCCCGGGTTATCTTTACTTCAAATGCAACAGACTCACTTAACCTTGGCCTGAAGGGATATCTTAATTCAGGAGACCATGTAGTAACTTCAGCAATTGAACATAATTCTGTTACAAGACCCCTCAAGGCTCTTCAAAAAATTGGTGTTGAAGTAACAAAAGTAAAATCCTCTCCCGAAGGTCTTATTAACCCGCAGGATATTAAAAATGCCCTCAGGAGAAAGACCAGGCTTGTTGTCTTAAACCATGCCTCAAACGTCATTGGTGCAATAAACCATATCGAGGAAACAGGACTTATCTGCAAAAAAGAGGGGATAAGGTTTTTAGTCGATGCTGCCCAGACTGCAG
>MGDB01000072.1:9555-10591 GCA_001790645.1 Candidatus Schekmanbacteria bacterium GWA2_38_11 | reverse complement strand
CCTTTTAGAGAGGCTTTTCTCAGGGCTTTCTGAGATTAGGGGGATTTCCTTCTACGGGCCCGTAAATTTAAACGAAAGAGTACCGCTTCTCTCATTTAATATTGAAGGTGTTGCGCCTGGCCAGATAGAGCAAAGACTTGATACAGAGTTTTCTATTATCGTACGGGCAGGGCTTCACTGCTCTCCTGATTCCCACAGGAGTGCCGGAACTTACCCGGGTGGTGCAGTGAGGATAAGCCCAGGTTTTTTTAACACACTTGCAGAAATTGACCTTGCCATTGATGCTATCAGGAAAATAGCAAAGTTTCTCAGGAAATAAGATTCTTCTATAAAAGGTTTGCCAACCTAAGCTTAGGAGCTAAATAGGATCGGGAGCCATATCAAGGTCTTCAAAGACTGTTGGTGCTTTCTTTTTTAGGATTTTAAGAATTTTGTTGCAGATCCCTCTTATCTCCCACTGTGCATCAGGTGCACAGCGGAGCTGAAGGATGTAGCGCCATTCCCTTAAATTTGCCGAGATTACAATCTCACTCTTCACGGCGTTGGGAAGTACAAACCTTGCGTCTTCATTTTTGATTCCAAGTTCCTGAAGCTTCTGGTAACTCTTTTTTAGAGTCTCCATTGTCTCATTAAAAAGCTTCAATGCTTCAGGCTTCTTTTGGATTGAGGGAGGGGTTATAAAGCTAAACTCTTTCTCGCTCACATACCGCTGCGACTGCTGGGAAAAAGCACAAAGCCTGTGTCTTACAAGCTGGTGAGTAAAAGCCCTTGAGCCTCCCTTTATCCTGAAAGTGGCATAGGCATGCTCTAAAACCGAGTGATGACCGCTTTTAATTAACATCTTTATAAATTTTTTTTCTGAGTCTTTTGTTATCTTGCCAAAGGAAAGATAACATGTCCTTCCGGCTTCTTCGATGAGCTTCTCGCTGTCCGGCGTAATTGCAAGCAGATCAACCTGAAAATTCTTTTTCATAATTCTTAAATAGAAATTCCTAAATTCTAAGCTCTAAACAAATTCAAAATTTAAATAACCTAA
>MGDB01000072.1:1569-9535 GCA_001790645.1 Candidatus Schekmanbacteria bacterium GWA2_38_11 | reverse complement strand
GGGGTTAGAAAACCCCGCCTATCGGTAACTTCCAGTATTAAGTTTCTGCTTAATCCCTATCACTTAATCCTATATTTTAAATTTTGCATTTTGGTTTTTGATATTTGATTTTTACTTCCTGCTTCCCTTATATTCCTTTGCAAGGGAATTTTCTATCCCCACCAGGTTAAGGGCTCTCCCTACTGTAAAATCTACAATTTCTGTTAAGGATTTTGGCCTGTGATAAAATGAGGGGCAAAGAGGCATAATTGTTGTACCTATTTCAGAGAGCGCAACCATGTTTCTTAAATGTCCTAAATGCAGCGGAGTCTCTCTTACAGCCAAAACCAGAGGTTTTTTCTCCTTAAGTGTTACATCACCTGCCCGTATAAGAAGGTTCATAGCAAGCGAATTAGCCAATGCTGCCATTGTTTTTACGCTGCAGGGGATAACTATCATCCCGTCTCTTTTATAAGAACCGCTTGCAAGAGGAGCACCAATGTCGTTAATATCATACACTCTGTTTGCAAGGGCTTTTATCTTGTCTATTTTGTAATCAGTCTCATGCTTTATAGTAATCTCAGCTGCCTCGCTTATGATAAGAGACGTCTCAACAGAATTGACCTTCGAAAGATATTCCAAAAGTCTTATCCCGTAAATAGCCCCAGTAGCCCCTGTTATCCCGACAATTAGTTTAAATTTTTTTTGCACCATAAATAGTTTTTGAAAATTGATTAGAGAAAACTTTAATACTCTCCCTCTTCACCTGCTAAAAGGTTTACCTTTTTTCTAATGTAGAAACAGGTCTTCAGACCTGTTAATTAACAGACCTAAAGGTCTGTTTCTACAACTCGGCTGTCAACTCATCTAATTATCTTATCTCTTCTAAGGGCGACTAAAGTCGCCTCTACCCAACACAGAAATACATTTCTATATTTTTCAGAGACCTGATAAAAAGTCAAATATTAAATAGGAGGCTTCTTACAATAAAGGGTTAGAGGATTCCAGGGGAAAAGGGACTAAAAAAATCAAAATGCAAAATTATTGTGCAAAATTAAAAAATTGAATTCCGAAATTTTGATATTTGATTTTTAATCTTTAATTTACTTGAACCCTCGAATCCTCGGACCCTTATCTTTTATTTTTAACCAACTCAATCAGCTTCTGCGACGCTTTCCTGCAATTTCTCATGACCTGTTCAATATCTTTTTTCCCGGCATTATCTATATGGATACCTGCTACTACCGTAACAGTAATATTTGCAGCTTTTGAAATTGCCTCAGACATTTCTTTAGCTATTACGTCATCCTTGTGTTCTGTAACTGTAAGGATGGACGTAGAACAGCTTATGGATTTTTTATCTTTTAGGCTCTTCCTTGGAATAGAAAGGGCAACTGCGCCGATATGCGGCTTATCCCCGCCAAAGAGGGACACACTCAGGCCATCTGAAAAAAGGTGCGCTTCTATATTGACCTGCATTTTCCCTTTACCAACTTTTAATTCGAAAGACATTTAAGTTTAGGTTGAAAGTCAGCTATAAGCTGTAAGCTATAAGACTTAAGAAAAAATAGGTGGTTTTTAGCTTTGCACTTTAAGCTTTAGTTTTTATTCTCTTTACTTGCCGGTTTCTTATCTTGCAACTTATAGCTTAAAGCTTATAGCTAATACTCCTCATCACTAATTCAGCTTCTTCACCAAATTTATATACTCACCTCTCTTGAAACCGTGGGTGTGGAAGTAGTCTATGAGGTCCCCATCATTCCAGTTGACTACTGTTACCACTGTTTCAACTCCGTTTTTCCTGAAAAAATCAAAAAGAGATTCCACAAGCATCTTCCCTATGCCCTTCCCCTGGTAGCTGATATCAACTCCCATAATGTCAATCCATCCGCATATAGGGATAGTATATTCCCATCCCCTTATGTCTCCCAGAATAAATCCCACAACTTTGCCATCAATTTCTGCTGCAAGACAGGCTTCAGGCTCCCGTGAGAGATATGATGCAATCTTACCGGCCCAATAAGCCTCCTGGGGCTTGCCGGTAATTTTTTCATCAATTTTCATTACCGCATCAATATCCCTTGTTGTTAATTTTCTTATTTTAACATCACTCATCCTGCCTCCTTTCTTATGGAAATAATTTTTTATGATACCCTGAGCCATCTTTTTAATTAAAACAGGCCTGAGCATACTCTTGATTATATTTTTATAGGATTCCTGGCCTGAAACTGAATTATAGAGTGCTCCGTAAATGAATGGATTGACCTTTGCAAGATCAATCAAATGGCTCAGTATGGAACTCGGGCCATGGTTGCACAAAAGCCTGACCCCTGTCCCGTAAATATAGTCACTGAGAAGCTCTTTGCAGCTTTCAGCATATTTCTTAAATGCTTCTTTATCTATGCCATATTTCAGCATTGTATCTGCAGCCCTGATCCCTGTGGTAATTGCGACATTAATCCCCTTCCCCTTAAAGGGCCTCATCCATCCCGTCGTATCCCCAACAGTCACATACCTATGGCCGAAGGGATTTTTTGCAGGAGCAGTCGGGAACCTACCTTCAAAATAAGAAACATTCTCACTCTCAAATTCAGGCAAATGCTCTCTTACCTGTGGCAGAAGGAGAAACGCATCCATGTCAGGGGATGTAACTTTTTCTCCCGCAATATTTATTATGACGTGGTCTCCCTTGGGGGTTATTGCTCCAAACTCTATATTTGGTATTGAAACAGGTTTTAGGTATGCGTAGATGATATTGCCTAATTTCTGCCTGATAAATCCACCTGTAGTATGGAATTTTGCTATATAGGTTTTTAGTACCTTTGGAGGTCTTGAATAATGGCCATCACTTTTGGTTGCATCTTCCAGTACGCTGAGCATCATCTCATCAAGACCAAATGCTCCGACTACCACATCAGCTTTGAGGTAAGTGTTCTCGCTATAGATTCTAACCTCATCCATTCCGTTGCTTCTGATAAACTCAAGGTATGATACCCGCGTTTTTAAAATTTCAGCACCAAGCTCCCCTGCGCAATCTAAAAGATATTTATCAAACTGAACTCTCCTCACAGTATAGGTAGGTTCCAGGGAATGCTGACCTATCAGTAGGATCTCTTCGCCCGGACCGTGAAGCCTGTAACCATAAATCTGCCTTTTGATTAATTCAGTGGGAAGAATTAGCCCTAAATCATTTTCCAAAATTGACTGAAACGGTGGGGATAAGACTCCAACACACTGGTTGAAGTGGTGGTCAAAATCCTTGCCTTCAAAAATTACAACCCGGATTTTCCTGCCTGTTCGCTTGCATTCCTTGAGCAGTTTAATTGCACAGCTTGCCCCTCCGGGGCCGCCTCCGATTATTGCAACTGTGCTGTTATTTTTAAGAGGAAGACGCAAATATTACTCCTTTTTATAACTTTAGATTTACTCTGCAAATCTACCTTTGTCAAGGTAATGAGGTACCAAAAAACTTTGTTGACACAAAATCATTATTGTTATAATCTTTATAAATAAAGTAATACTTTTTTAATGGAGGTATACTATGCCAATTGTAAAGACAACAGAAAAGGGTCAGGTAGTAATTCCTGCAGAGATTCGTAAGAGGTATCATATTACTAAAGGAACAAAAGTCATTATCCTTGATAAGGACGGTCAAATCATACTTAAACCTATATTAAAAGAGCCTGTTAAGGAAGCAAGAGGGATTTTTAAAAAAGGTCCTTCTGCACTGAAAGTTCTTATACAAGATAGAAAAGAAGAGGCTAATAATTGAAGGGATTTATTCTGGACAGCTATGCTCTCATTGCCTACTTCGAGGATGAGACAGGGGCTGAAAAAGTTGAAGAGGTTTTAAAACAGGCTGAAAACGGTAGAACCGACCTTTTGATGAGTATTATCAACTGGGGAGAAGTCTATTATTCTATTTACCGTTCCAAAGGTGAAGAAAGAGCTGAAGAATCTCTCCTTCTTATAGAACAACTTCCAATTAAAGTTCTGGATGCAGACAGAAGTTTAATATATCACGCAGCAAGACTAAAAGCGACTCGCCCCATTGCTTTGGGAGACTGCATAGCTGCTGCTCTTGCGATAAACTTAAATTATTCTGTACTTACAGGTGATAAGGAGTTTAAAAAGTTAGGTGACCAAGTTAAAATTGAATGGATAAGATAAAGGGTAAACAGAAAGAGAAAGGGGACGTCAGGCTGTGCGAAAAGTAGATTTTTCAAAAATACGATCTAAAAAAATCAATAAGTTGCAAATCATAAAATTCTAAAAAATGGGGTTTTCGCACAGTCTGACGCCCCTTCCAACTTTGAAATAATTTATAAACCTTACAAAAAACTGACATCAACCAAGACTCTATTTAGATAAAAAGCAACTTAAATGGACAAAAAGGAAATTATTGTTTTATGAGTAACAAAATAAAAATCACAAAATATGCTATGCTGGTTGCTCTGGTAGCAATTTTTATGGCAGGAGGGTGTGCTATAAAGAGACCAGTCCTTTATCCTAATGACCACCTTAAAGAGGGTGGGTTGGATATTGCTCAGGGCGATATTGATTACTGTATAAAGCAAGCCAAAGAATATGTTGGCAAGCAGAGACCTGCTGAAAAAGTTGCAAAGCAGACTGCATTTGATGCGGCGGTTGGTGCTGCGACTGGGGCGGCTGCCGGAGCGGTTACCGGAAGGACAGGAGTTGGTGCCGCCACTGGAGCAGCTGGTGGAGGAGCACTTGGATGCGTTTTAGGAATCTTTGGCTCTCGTGAACCTGACGCAGTTTTTAAAGAATTTGTAGAGCACTGCCTTCGAGACAAGGGGTATGAACCTATTGGTTGGCGTTGAAAGAAAAATTTTAAGACAATTATTTTCCAATTTTGGAATAAGTTTAAAAGAGAATGTTAGGCTAAAAGAGCAGATCATGAGCGTGCAACAGGGGTCGCTGTCATAGCCGCTTCGCGTCTATGCCATCGGCCCGTTAACTTTACGTTCAGAACAGAAAAGAAATTCATATCAGCAAATCAAAAATAAATGATCCCTGTTTTATCACTGCCTTAAGCATATTTCCCTGTTCCTATCAGCCTTTGTATCCCCTCAATTTTTCGAGCTTTAACCTTTATAGCATTAAGAGGGCATTTTTTTACACATTCCATACATCCTGAACAGCTTGGCCAATACCATGGTTCTAAATGCCAGTCTTTATCTTCGGCTTCCGTATACTTTTCAATTTTAGCCAGATGCATTTTGAAAACGGCCTGTGGACAAACTTCAAGGCATTTTCTGCATTTAGCAGGGACCTTACATTTTTCATGGTCTATAGTTATTTCCATTAGAATCATTTTTATCTCCTAAAAATTACCATGATTCATTTATACCGGGGCATTTTCTTCTTTCAACTAATTTAATAGCTGCATTGGGACAATGCTTTTCACACTGGCCGCAACCAAAACATCTTTTCATGTCAATTGATATCTTATTACGGGAAAGGGACATGCTCATAGCTCCAAATTGGCAGTATCTTAGACAGTAACCACAGCCGGTGCAGTTTTCAAAAACAGGCTGGGCGCAATATTCTCCTTTTAGTATTATCGAATCAATACCATAGTCTATTCTTCCTCTTATTCCCTGACATACCGGATATTCGCAGTTACAAATTCCTCCTATATAAGGAACATTAAAGGTCCAGAGTGAATGAACAAATCCTTTTTTATTGAAGTGCTTAAGATGTTCTTTTGCTTCTTTAACACTCAAAAAAGTAAAACCTCTGAAAGTTTCCGGCCATCTTTCCCATTTATAAAGACCAACTCCAAGGGAAAAACAATAATTTGCCTCTCCCTTATTCATCATTCCTCTTGTCTCCCTACGGCAGATGCACTGCATAAGACCTATCGGGTATGTAAGATCCATCATATCAAGGGCTTCTTCAAGGGTAATAACCTGGCCAAAATGGTATTTCCCCATAAAGCTTGCTACTTTCCTCTTCATCTGAGGAAGACTTTCAACATCAATTCCTGTAGCATCAACTACTTCTTTTAAAAGATCAGTAAACATTATATCCAGATCAGCAGGCATTCCGGGTGGTATTTGCACTTCTCCCTTATCATTAATAAAGTATGAGAAGTCGCTTCTTGTTTTTAGCAGATCAAGATTACTTCCTGGTTGTGCCTGGAAATCTTCCTTGATTACAGGGGGCTGTAAAGATAGTGAAGTAATCCTCCCTTTTTCAGGGTCTATTTTTACCGGTACCCCTCCCATATGCTGTGTGAATTTCTCCTCTTTTGCAACCTTCTTTTTCCTGTTGCTGTACATCTTTGCAGAGAAATTTGCAGCATTTTCAAACCATTTTCCACCATCTGCGTGCGTAGTACAGAAATGACACATATTATTTACCTCCTATGAGACTTATTTCCACAAAACATATTGAAAATTTTATTACTTTCAAAAACTACCAAACGGTTGTTTGAATAATAGGAATTTTAAATTATTTTGTCAAGGGGAAAATGAATGGTGTAAATTTAAGGCATAGGCCCATAGTTTACTATGTTATTTTCTTCATCTATAACGGCTATTATATATTTGCCTAATGCACTGGATTTAATTGTGTTGCTAAATTTGATTTTTAAGTCTCTCTTTGGCTTTATGGTTCTAATTTTTATTTTCTTTAAAAGAGTATCTCCTTTATAAAAGATGTTATTTCCTGAGAGATAAAATTTAGGGTAAAGTTATATTTTAGTGGCTAAAATGTAACTTTACCCTAAACAATTATAAGAAATTGATTTGAAGGAAAAAATCTCCCTTTATCCCCGTTTTTCAAAGGGGGAATTAGTCCTTCCTTATCTTTAGCAAAGGGTAGGAAGAGGGGATTTAATCAGGTTTTTGTTGACATCTGCGAAATCTAATCTTTAAATCATGCATTATGACAGATACTATAGAAAGAGAATCTGTAAAGAGAACTTATGCCGTTGATCCGACTACGGGGAGTCTGACAAAGGGGCTTTTAAGCCTTGCCATCCCCTTTATCCTCGCCATGCTTGTGGAAACTCTTTTTAATATAACCAATATGCTCTTTGTGAGCAGGCTTGGCTCAGCAGCAATTGCCGCTGTTTCCTTTTGCGGGATAATGCTTATGCTTACATCTGTTGCAGTTGAGGGAATGTCCGGAGCGGCTGTTGCCCTTATTGCAAGGCGTGTCGGAGAGAAGGACCTTACAGGTGCCGGAATAGTTTCAGTCCAGATATACATGGTCGGTATACTTTTTTCATTTGCCCTCGGGATTCTCGGATACATTTATGCAGAACCGTTAATGAGGCTTATAGGAGCCAACGACTTAATCGTTTCACATGGCCTCGGCTATTGCAGAATATATTTTATAGGGATGACTTCTGTCTTCCTTCTCTTTATAACCCAGGCTATTTTAAGGGGAGCCGGCGAACCGATAATGCCTTTTGTTATTCTTGTTATTTCAGCTTTAGCTAACATCGTCCTTGATTTCCTCCTGATTTTCGGCATAGGGCCATTCCCCAAAATGGGAGTGGCAGGTGCCGGCCTTGCAACAATAATCGCAAGAGGAATAGGATCGATTATTGGCATATTTTTTCTCTTTAACGGGTACTCTATTGTTAAACTCCGCCTCTCTGACTTTGTCATTGATTTTAAAATAATTAAAAATGTCTTTAAAATCGCTTTCCCCTCAATGGGAAGAATGAGCCTCAACAGCTTTTCAAGAATCGCGCTTATGAAAATCGTCACTCTTTTCGGGACTTCAGCAGTAGCTGCTTACGGAATCGGGCTTCGCCTTGATATGCTGGTATTTCTTCCGGGATTAGGCTTTGCCGGGGCTGTCTCCACAATGGTTGGTCAGAACCTCGGGGCAAAGAGTCCTGAGAGGGCTGAAAAAAGCACATGGATTGCCCTCGGATATAATACGCTTATCATGTCATTTTTTGGAATCCTTTTCTTTTTCATGGCTAAAGAGATAATAGGAGTCT
>MGDB01000072.1:0-1502 GCA_001790645.1 Candidatus Schekmanbacteria bacterium GWA2_38_11 | reverse complement strand
TCTGCTCGGCGTGAGGTTAGTGCTGGGCGGGGCATTAAGGGGTGCCGGAGACAATTTTGCGCCAATGGTAATATCCCTAATAACTCTCTTTGGCATTCAGATACCATTAGCCTATTACCTATCCAAATGGGTTGCCTTAAACACTACCGGAATCTGGCTGTCCATTGCAGGAGTCAACTTCTTTGAGGCTCTCCTTTTAACCTACTGGTTTAAGAGAGGAGGATGGAAAGAAAAAATATTTTAACTGAAGCCTTTGACATTTCATTTCTTTCGCCTTATTATAAGGGTATAAAATGTTATAGGGGTCAAGGGGCCAAGTGAAAATCAAATTCCCCCTTCCCCCTTTATTAAAGGGGGATTACTAAGCACTAGAATCCTTGAATCCTCGAACCCTTGAATCCTTTTTAAAGACTTACTTACAAACGGGTTAAAGATGTTCTCAACGAACTTTATACGGCTTTTAAGCTTCAAGCTTTTTGTCCTCCTGATGCTCCTTCTTATAATCCTCTTTTCCATCTATATGTATATCAATTTAAGTCTCCACACTTCTCACCTTATGACAAATGTCATTACAAGCGCCAACAGAACCAGCGACGTTATAAAGAAGTCTACCCGCTACAGCATGCTGAAAAACCAGAAAGAGGATGTTGACCAGATAATCGCGACCCTCGGCAATCTTCAGGGAGTAGACGGAATAAGGATATACAACAAAAAAGGCATTATAATGTTCTCCGGCCACAAAGAGGAGATAAGAAATGCAGTGGACATGAAAGCTGAGGCATGCTATGTGTGCCACAGCGATAAAATCCCGAAGAAAACTCTTCCTTCAATAAACCGGACAAGAATTTTCTATTCGCAAAATGGACACAGGGTCCTTGGTCTTATTAACCCTATTGAGAATGAACCTGATTGCTCAAATGCATCATGCCATGCCCACCCGCCGTCAATTAAGATTTTAGGAGTACTTGATGTAAAGATGTCTCTTGCCCAAGTGGATAAAAATATCAGAGAAAGCGAAAACAAAATGATCTTCTTTGCAGTACTATTCATCCTCACAGTAGGGATTGTATCAGGTGCATTCATCTGGATCATGGTACATAACCCCGTAAAAAAACTTACCATAGGGACACAGGAAATATCAAAGGGCAATCTCGATTACTCAATAGATGTAAAATCAGAAGATGAGATAGGGCAACTTGCAAACTCCTTTGCCTATATGATGAGGGAGCTTAAGAAAGCCTATGATGAGATTACCAACTGGTCAAAGACCCTTGAAAAAAGAGTAAAGGAAAAGACCGAAGAGCTTGAAAAAACTCAAGGACATATCCTGCGCGTGGAAAAGATGACTTCCCTTGGGAAACTCTCTGCTACGGTTGCCCATGAAATAAATAACCCTCTGGGAGGTATCCTGACCTACACAAAACTTTTAATAAAAAAGTTAGAAAGATTTAATATTGCTGAACAGGATGCATCCATAATAAAATTTTTAAAGATAATAGAAA
>MGDB01000071.1:869-6948 GCA_001790645.1 Candidatus Schekmanbacteria bacterium GWA2_38_11 | reverse complement strand
TTGGGTTTCATCAAAAATTATTTTTTCATCACCACTTAATTGCAACGATGTTTTTA
This sequence comes from Candidatus Schekmanbacteria bacterium GWA2_38_11, assembly GCA_001790645.1. Taxonomy (GTDB): domain Bacteria; phylum Schekmanbacteria; class GWA2-38-11; order GWA2-38-11; family GWA2-38-11; genus GWA2-38-11. Next base: position 6,892 of record MGDB01000071.1, on the reverse strand, counting down.
TTCACTGGATATATCCTAACGCTCTCATCTGCTCCATCGCCTTTTCATTTACTTTAGTTTTAGTCTCTGCTGGCTGGAGTGAAGTTTCTTTTATATGTTTTGTGAGAAGATTTATTTTTTGCTTTATTATTTTTACCTCTTCAGGTTTCTGACTAATTATATTATACAATTCGCCAGGATCTTTGCTTAAATCAAATAATTGCTCAACCTTTGAAGGATAGGCTTTGCTGCCCTTAAAGACTTTTGTAATATATTTATACTCTCCTTTTCTTAAAGAAAGCATTAAGCGGGCCTCTTTTGAAGAATAATTTAAGTCATGTTGTTGAAAAAGCATATACTCTCTCCCTCTTGATTCTTGTGCTTTTATTACGGGAACAAGGCTTCTGCCTTCCTGTATTCCTTTGTATTGAATATTCAGGAAGTCAAGAATTGTTGGCATTATATCAATTGTACAAGCTTGATATGCGATAGTTCTATTACCAGGAATATAGCCCTGCCATCTCATTATTAAAGGAACATGAATCTCTTCCTTATATACAGTAGCGCCATGTCCCAGATTGTTGTGTTCAAGAAAAGCCTCACCATGGTCAGAAAGTAATATCACTAATGTATTATTATTTAATTTTAAATCATCTATTGTTTTCAGAAGTTCTCCTATTTGTAAATCTGTGAACTCTATTTCTCCGTCATAAAGTGAAACGTTCACCTCTTTATTATCAAATCTATCATTCCCCTTATAAACATCAGGATTTAGGCTATTTACATATTTTCTATAAAAAGGAGCGGGAGGATCATATGGAGAATGAGGATCCATATAATGTAGATATAAGAAAAACTTTCTATCTTTATTATTTTTTAACCATGAAATTGCAACGCTATTAAGGGTTTTAGCATTGTTATTGTCGTAAAAAAATTTATTCTTTGAGATATTATTTATTACTCTTCCTATAAATGATCTTCTTATAACTTGGTTATATTTTTCAGGTCCTGTAATAAAATCCCAAACATCATAATAAAAGTCAAATCCCTGATCAAATCTAAAATCCTTACTAACACAGGCATTAGATACAAAAGCAGTAGTAATATATCCTTCACTTTTTAATATTTCAGCTAAAGTTATTGCTTCATCTGTGAGGTAATCTTCAGGCAAATTTGCATTATGCTGGGTAGGATAAAGGGATGTAAAAAGGGATGCTACACTTGACCTTGTCCAGGATGACTGGGAAAAACTGTTTATGAATAAAACTCCTTCTTTTGCAAATCTATCAATATTAGGGCTTGTCTTTTGTTTATATCCATAACAGGATAAATGGTCAGCCCTGAGAGTATCAATTAGAATTAATATAATATTGGCATAATCCTTCTTTGGGTGTTTATTTACAGAATTCTTTTCTAAATGAATTTTTGCCTTACTCTCGCGAATTTCATAATAATATCCAATAGTTGCCAAACAAATGAAAAATATCATGGTATATAAAGAAATCATTCCTAATTTAGGAATTGTGAAAATTTGGTATTTGATTTTTGATTTTCTGGCAGAGTTTTTTCTCACCCAATCAAGAATTCGCCCGTAACATAGAGAGGTAAGGCTTAAAACTGCAAAAAGTATAACCAAGGCTAATAGAAATTTTAGGCTTATTAAAATCTTGGGTAAGTCTTTCCCGAAATATCTTCCAAAGAAAAATCTCAGAAAAATAGTTAATATCACAAGGAAAAGAAAATTGATTGGGATTAAGAACCAATACTTTTTAGTAACAGCACGACAGATTATAAAAGAAAGATGAAATGATAAGAGGCCAAGAATACTAACTATGAAAAATAAAATAAGGTTATAGAAAACGACTTCTCTGCTGCTCATGTGAGGGTGTATTATATCCAGGAATGGTAAACCCCAGTAGAAGAATACGAGCTCTGAGTATAATCCCCAGTAAATCATCATTCCAGGCCATAATTTATCTGAACTATTTCCTTCTTTATCATTTGAGTATAATTTTCCTGTGCCATTGTATAGGTTCCACAACAAACAGACAGGTACAACAGGTATAATCATTAACATTGTAAATCCAATGGAATTTATTGTAAGAAAATATATGCTATTCAAAATATGATTAATGACTTTTGTCTCAGAATTTGTAAATTTAATAATTTCAAAGGTACCAAAGAGTATTCCTATAATAAATCCTAATAAGATAAAACCTAATATCAAGTTCTTCCTGCTCATATATTTTGATCTAAAGTCATATGGTTTAGGAAAGCTATATTAAAAATAATAACTCTTAGCTCCTTATTTTTATAAATGGAACTAAAACTCATTAAAGGATCGTTGTTTATGCTCATTGATGCGGTAAGTTTTTTAATATATTATAGAGCCAAAGGAAACACAAATACAATTTAGAAATCAAATAATCGTTAAAAAGACTAAAGTCCTATTTTTGTCTTACAAGATGCATGGCTCCATCTTTGAGTTGAACCTATATGAGAGTGAAGACGAAGTTAACCCTTTTTTCATCTGTGGCAATCAGTAAAATCCTTTTTCATTAAGCTTAATATGCTTTGCTATTAATCCAAAATGTTTATCAGAATGTATAAGCTGACAGTTATAATATATAGATGCAGTGGCAATTAATATATCAGCAAATGGTGCAGTTGCTCCTCTACGGCGCAGAAGAAAGGAATTTTCATAGGACTCTTTCCATACCTCATTCGTGATATCGAGACAAAGCAGTGAATCAAAATCTTCATATAATGTTGTGAATTCTTTTTCTGAAATAGCTCCCGAGAGAATCTCCAGAATTATTATTTGAGATGTTGTTGCTTTTTTATCTACCAAAGCCTTTTGAACTATTTCTCTTAATTGGCTTTTGCCTTCTCCTCTAAGATATAAAATCCATATTGAAGTATCGATAAGTATGGAATCATTACTCATCTTCTCTCATCCTCTCAAGCTCTTTCAGAGTAAGATTAACAGGAGAAGTCCCATATCTTTTTATTAGCCTCTCTATCCGTTTTTGCCTTATCAGCTCCTTCAAAGATAAGTTAATTAGCTCCTTTTTCGTTTGTACCTTTACAAGCTTTTGGGCTTCCTTTATGAGCTTTTCATCTATGTCAATTGTTGACCTCATAAGGCATCACCTCCAAGCATAAATATAGCTATTAGATTTATGCCTGTCAAGAAATTTTATCGAGGTCTTTCATACAGCTTTTCTCGTAGAACCTCCTTCTGGTGCAATGATTTAAAATTAGATTTTAATTTTATTAGCTTTTATATAAAAATTTGTAAGCAGGTCTTTGGGGGATAATTGATTTCTTGCTTTCTATTAAGAGGTTTTATATATAATAAGACTGATTAAGCTTTTAAAATTATATTATTTTTTTATTGATGAACGCCAATTACAGTTAGTTAGATACCAGTTAAGGAATAAATAGGAAATAATAAAAATAGAATATGATCCTGCACATGATCTTTTGAATATGGAATTTATAGCTGAAGAAGCTATTGCTGAATCAGTTGAACTTGATGGTGTAATAATTGATTATTCTAAGGACGGAAGGATTATCGCCATTTAGATACTTGATGCTGGTAAACAAACAACAAAGAATTCTCTTGAATTTATTGGTCTGTCAATAGTTAAAGAAAAAAAAGCGGCTTGAAGAAGAATGTTTTTCAAAGAACGAAAATACCATTGGATATAACCTACTTTGCATCCTGCCAAGTTTCTTGTTTTAATATTTTTGATCAATTTCCTATAATAAGAAAAAAATATTTTTGGCAGGCCTTTTAGTCTCGAAATATATCTTAGAAAATAAATGAACTACCCTGTGGCAAGACCACAGGGAATTACAAGTTTTAAAAACAAAGAGAGAAAACTTAAAAATATAAATAAAAGACTAAAAAGTTTTTATTAAAAAAATAGATTCAGATAAGGCACTTTAAGTTTTTTATACTCTGTAAATATGAATGAAATTAATGAGTGACTCGTTTAAATATAAAAAGCTTTTAAAAATATTTTTTCCTCTATTCTTATTATTCCTATTATTCATATTTCAGGGATGTAACCTTCCAACAATTTTCTCCGGTCCCCCAAAATATATTTTGTTTATTTCTGTTGATACTCTCCGGGCTAACCACCTTAGTTGTTACGGCTACAATAAAGAAACCTCTCCGACTATTGACAAAATAGCAAAAGAAGGAACACTCTTTGAAAATGTTGTTTGCCAGCGAGGAATAACCCTGCCATCATTAGCCTCTGTAATGACTTCAAAATATATAAACCAGCATAGATTGAGAGATCATATTTATGACAATACCTTAAAAGATGATAAAACTACCCTGGCTGAATATCTTTCACGAGATGGATATTCCACACGGGCATTCTCAGCAAGCCTCCTTGTCAATCCTCTAACCGGAATACATCAGGGATTTAAAGATGTAACTGTTGAGATTGATGAAAGGAAGCTTACAAATATGGCTTTGAACTGGCTTAAGAATTTTACTAGTAATAAACCTAATGAGAAGTTTTTTCTGTGGCTTCATTATATGGACCCCCATGAGCCCTATACAGCACGGAAACCATACATAGATAAATTTGAGACAAGCTACAAAGGAAGTTACGGAAACGAAATCAGTTTCGACGTAACAGAAAAAATGTTCCTTGAAAAAAGAAACCTCAGCAAAGAAGACCTCGACCATATTATTGCCCTTTATGATAGCCAGATTCCAAGGGTAGATGACTTTATAAGGGAAATAGTTGAAGAATTGAAAAGGTTAGGAATCTATGATAAAACCCTCTTAGTTTTTTTTGCTGACCACGGTGAAGAACTCTATGAGCATAATTTCTACATAGAACATCACAGGTCAGTTTACGAATCTGTTTTAAGAATACCCCTGGTTATGAGGTATCCCGGAAAAATCCCTGCAAACAAAAGGGTTAAAAATGTGGTGGAATCCATTGATATTACTCCTACGGTACTTGAATTTTGTAAAATATACCCATCAGAAAAATTAAGCGGAGTAAGTTTAAAACCTCTTTGGGAAGGAAAAAAACTAAAAAAGGATTTTGGTGTCAGTGAGTGGTGGAATCTTATCTTTACTCTAAGAACACAGGACTGGGTCTATATCTGGAATCCAACCGGATTCTGGCCAACGGACTCAAGGTATTCCGGAGGAGAATATCCTGTTGCAAAGGAAGAGCTATATAATATAAAGCTTGACCCTAAACAAAAAAACAATCTGGTCCGCAAAAACCGTGAAGTTGCGGATATACTCAAGATAAAGGTTATGAACTGGATGACTTCTACCCTTGATAAAAAACAGTGGGTAAAGGAATTTAAAATTGAACAAAAACCAAAGTTAAACAAGAAAATGGAAGAAGCCTTAAGGAGTTTAGGATATATTAAATGATATTTAAAACTCAGCTTGATAAAATTATTATTTACAACTCACATAAAGAAAACCAGTTTAAATCTATATTAGTGGCACTCATCGGGTTCACCCTGGGCCTTTTAGTATCTTCTATCGCCATTCATTACATGCCATCCTCCTTTTCTGATATTGAAAAAGCGAAAGAACTTGGAATTGTCAGTCTGTCTGTATTAGCAGGTTACTCAAAATCACAAGAAACAATATATTATATAGCCGGTTTTTTTATCACTCTCATGGTTTCGCTATCAATATGGACTGCATGGATGGTTTATTCATCAAAGAAATGCGAACCAGTAAAAGAAGAAAACCTTTCTCCGCAAAGTCCAGCAGATTTAAATCGAGTAAATTATGGCAGCTCCTTCAGCAAGGCTAATCTTCTCAGCTTATTCTTAGTTCTAATAGCAATCTTTATACTAACCTATAACAAAAATTTTTTTTATTCTAACTGGTTTAACCATTATACTTTTTTCTCAGAAGAGGGACAGCACCTCTCATATGTAAATGACATTCTTCATGGGAAAAGATTATACAAAGATACCTTTGCAATCTATGGCCCCTTAATGGAATATCCTTTGGCACTTTTGATGAAAATTTTTACTCC
>MGDB01000071.1:425-858 GCA_001790645.1 Candidatus Schekmanbacteria bacterium GWA2_38_11 | reverse complement strand
TTTCGAGGATTTACACGTATTCCCTTGACGTTATTGCTTTTATCCTGATCTACTTTTTATCAAGAGAAATCTTTTTAAAAAGAAGTACTATTATAATAAATGTATTAATATTTCTCTCTTTTTATTTTCCGGTTTTCCCGGCTCCCAATGGCTCAATACTAAGAATAACTCTTGCACTTTTCGGGGTTCTTCCCCTTGCACGCTATATCAAAACAAAAAAATTATTTTATGCCACAGTATCAGGAATATTCTTAAGTGCCTCCCTTTTTTTCAGCCATGAGACAGGAATATGCCTCGCTATCTCTTTTTTCTTCATGCTTATTTTAAATCGAGTAATATATTCCAATCTCGATAGGCGGGGTTTTCTAACCCCGCATTTTCGAAGCAATACTTTTAAACTCTCTTTGAGTTTTTGCTTTCCTTTTATTTTAGG
>MGDB01000071.1:0-369 GCA_001790645.1 Candidatus Schekmanbacteria bacterium GWA2_38_11 | reverse complement strand
CCTACTACCTTGAAGCCTCCATATCTTATCCGAAATATGTGACTTTAGGCTTTGGAGGGATTCCCTTTCCTAACCTGTTCATTGAATTTAAAAATATTATTAAACACTTTTCCTATAATGGCTTTAAAAATTTCTTATTTACCTATGCAGCATACTGGCCAATTGTCCTGTATCTGGCAGTAACTTTGCATATTATTATTAGTATAATATTAAGGAACTTTAATTACAGAAAATTGATAGCCTCCGGTGTCCTGGTTTATGGAATTATCCTGTTTAAAGGTACTCTGGGAAGGTCAGGAATTGACAGGAATTATTTACTGCTGCCACCTGCAATAATACTGTCCATTTTCTATGCAGAGAAACTGCTAA
>MGDB01000070.1:11636-11938 GCA_001790645.1 Candidatus Schekmanbacteria bacterium GWA2_38_11 | reverse complement strand
AGGTACAGCTGGTAGCTGGACATCAATTTATGAAGACTCCTCATGGGGAAATAGTGGGTGGAATGCACTTAATGGAACATTTTATTTTTCAAAACAAAACGAGAGTTCTTTCCCCACTTATGAGATAAAGTTCATTATTCATAATTCTAAATTAACAAGTGTTGTTAGAAGATTTGATCCATGAGTAAAGGAATTTTTAATAGCGTTTTATTAAAGTTTGCCTTTGTTAAGGGCTTAGTACTGCTTTATACGTTTTCCTTTAGTCAAAATATTGGTATTGGCACTAGTGCCCCTGCTGAAAA
>MGDB01000070.1:10331-11501 GCA_001790645.1 Candidatus Schekmanbacteria bacterium GWA2_38_11 | reverse complement strand
TTTTATTATAAATTACAGGTTTATTTATATATTGGTAAAATCGCTATGGCGTACAATCTTTCTAAGAAAGCTTTAAAGTAATCCACAGTAATCTTGTTTATTACTCATGAGCATAGAAATGTTATGAAGTTTATTCATTTATAAATATTTCTATAATATTACTAAAAGAGAAAAATTTTTAATGGTATTTTCTAGAGAAAGAAAAAATTTTAGAAAAACCGGAAAATTGTAGTTTGTTTTATTTGAAGATGCTAAAATATAATATTTTTCATAAGTTATTTAACGTAAATAAATTTGCAAATTTTATATAAGACCTAAAATATCATATGGAATACCCATTAAAAAATAAAACTATTATTTCCTTTTCCTATGACTGTTGGGATGGCCTCTGGCAGACACGACAGTATATTATGTCTCGGTTGGCAATTAATAATAAAGTGTTGTTTGTATCTGGGCAGTTTTATATATGGGATATTATTGAAGATATTGGAAAAAGAAAATTAGCAAAAAGTGGTTTAAAAAAGATAAATGATAATTTATTTTCATATAAACCTTTAAAATTTTTCCCATTAATTCATAAATTTAGTTTTCTAAGAAAAATTATAACATACGGTTTAGTTAAACATATAATTTATCTTTTAAAAAAGATAAATTATAACAAGAATGATATTATATTATATATTTGGAGACCAGAATTTGTTGATATGGTAGGAAAATTTAATGAAAAACTTTTATGCTATCATATTGATGATGATTATGCAAAAATTTCTGGCAATAATAAAAGTTTAATCTTAAAGGAAATTGATTTGATGAAAAAGGCAGATATTGTGTTTGTACATTCTAAGGAATTAATGAATATAAAAAAAAAGTATGCGAGAAATATTCATTGGATACCTAATGGTGTTGATTTTGAACATTATTATAATATTGTTAAAAGTAACTTAATAGAACCTAGTGATATAAAAGATATAAAACACCCGCGGATAGGATATGTGGGAAGGATTAACAGGAAAGTAGATTTTGACCTTATTAAATATATTGTGCGTGAGAGACCAAAGTGGTCTTTTATTTTTATTGGTCCAGTTAATATTGATAATCTATATGATAAAAACATTTTTTTGAATCTACAAAGGGAAAAGAATGTTTATTACTTAGGGAGCAAAAAGATAT
>MGDB01000070.1:5924-10208 GCA_001790645.1 Candidatus Schekmanbacteria bacterium GWA2_38_11 | reverse complement strand
TTTCAGCTAATTTATTAGCTGTCAATGAATTTAGAAATATAATTAAGATAGCATTAACAAGGGAGGAATGGATAGAGTATATTGAAGATTCGATAAATGAAAATGATAAAGAATTATTTAATAAAAGGATTAATATTGCGAAAAATAATTCGTGGGATAAAAGAGTAGGTGATTTGTCAAATCTAATTCATCAAGAATTGGAAGGACCTTTAACTTAGCATGATTTTCTAAATAAGAAATAATCGTTTATCATAAAAAAGGGTTCTTTTTATATCCTATTATTTCCCCCCTTATTTGAATGTTGGAGGATTTAGAATTTTAAGATTCGTGAAGTATCTTCCTGAAAAGGTATGGATTCCATACGTATTAACTGTTAAAATAAAAAAATATGGCAAAAGCCTTTTAGATTTTGATATTTTGAAAACTCTTCCAAAAGAAGTTAAGATTGCTCGAACTCATCTTTTCTCATTCTATGAACAGTATAACAATATTTTAAAATTAAATTTTAATTCCCCGTGGTCTTGCCACGGGGTTTCCTTTGTGCCGTCATTCCCACGAAAGTGGGAATCCAGAAAAAGAACAAAGGCTCTGGATTCCTGCTTACGCAGGAATGACAGACTCGTTCTATTTTCTAATTTTTGATACCCTGCGGCTTGCCGCAGGGTTCTTCATTTAACAAGGAATATGTCATATTTAAAAACTAAAATAGAATGTTTAAAAGATTTTTTAAATTTAGGGAAATCTAAACCTTGTGAGAATGAATATCACATAAAAGCGGCTATTATCTGGATTTATAAGGCTCAGGATGTTACAAAAGATGGAGGTGTGTCGAGGATGTATGACTTAAGAAGAGGTTGGGGGGCATCTTATCCAGAGACAACAGGTTATATCATACCGACATTATTTGATTACTATCACCTTAGTGGAGATTTAGAATCGAGAGGAAGGGCAATTAATTTGGCTAAATGGGAATCAAATGTTCAAATGGAGAATGGTGCCATTCAGGCAGGAACTGTAAACTCGAACCCTAAAGTGCCAACAATTTTTAATACAGGACAGGTCATTTTCGGATGGGTCAGGGCTTATAAAGAGACCGGAGATAAAAAATTTTATAATTCTGCAGAAAAGGCAAGCGAGTGGTTAGTAGAAACTCAGGATGAAGATGGTGCATGGAGAAAATATTCTTCTTCCGTAGCTCTTCCAGGGCCTAATACATATAACACAAGAACTGCTTGGGCTCTGCTTAAGGCCTATAGTGTTATTTCAAAAGAAAAATATTTAGTAGCTGCAAGGAAGAATATTGATTGGGCTATTACGCAGCAGCTTGATAATGGATGGTTTAAAAACAATTGTTTGACGGATAATGATAGGCCACTTTTACATACTATTGCATATGCTATCAGAGGAATTTTAGAATCAGGAGTTGTTTTAAATGATAATCGATACCTGGAATTAGCAAGAATTCCAGCAGACATTCTGATTTCTTTGCAAAGAAATGATGGTTCTCTCGCAGGTAGATTTGATTCCAACTGGAGACCTACTGTAAGATGGAGTTGCCTAACAGGAGATGCTCAGATTTCTATTATTTGGTTGAGATTATTTGAGATTTTTGGAAAAGAAAAATATTATTTAGCAGGAAAAAGGATAAATAATTATTTAAAATCTGTTCAAGATATTAAAACAAAAAATAAAAATATATATGGTGGAATAAAAGGTTCATATCCTATCTACGGTGATTATGGGAAATATCAATATTTAAACTGGGCAGCAAAATTTTTTATTGATGCTTTGATTTTGGAAGAGAGGGTTTCAAAAAAGTTTTCATTATGAGCCTTACTTTTTGAAAGAGTTGATCAATCTAAATAGTAGTATCCTAAAAAATGTGTAAAATTCTTTATCGATGCGTTGTTTTTGAAAAAGGAGACAGACATGAGTTGGACTAAGGACACATCAGAACAAGATGCAGTTGCATATAAAACTAGTTTTACAAAAAGTATAGTTGGCAAATATACGGATTCTTCAGAACAGTGCTCAGTTGTAACCTCCATGAGGTTAAATAAGAATACATTTCTTCTCGATGCTGGATGTGGTGCAGGAAGATACTTAGCTAATACGGTGACAGATCAACCATTTGTCGGGTTAGATCTTTCTTTAGAAATGCTTAGGATGGCAAGAGAAGAGTTAAAAAGAGGACTGTTTGTTGTTGGTGAATTAGAACACTTGCCGTTTAAGGATAATGTTTTTGATGAGATAATTTGTGTACGTGTTTTACAGCACATAAAAAACCAAGAACAAGCAATTAGAGAACTTTCTAGAGTCTGCAAAATGAATGGGGATGTTATAGTTCTGTGCTTAAATTCCTGGACGTTTCATTGTTTATATAAGAATATTCGTATGAGTAAACTCAGCAAAGTTATAAATTATCCTTTTAAGTTATTACTAGGTGACAAAGCAATGTTTTCAAAATGGTCATTTGATTACGATAATTACTGCTCGTTACCTGAAGTATGCAGGCTGTTTGACAAAGCAGGTTTAGTTGTTATTGAGAAAAAAGGAGGAACTATAGGTTCTCCTTGGATATTCAATTATTTTTATTTGGGGAGGTTCTCGGAAAAATTTGTCCCTGCTATTTTAAGATATTATTTCAAGATTTGCACATTCGTTGAAAATCGTTTGGCATCAGTTTTCCCTTTTAATTATATAATGGATAAGATAATAGTAAAAGGAGTAAAACTATAGAAAGTAATTGAATGCAAGTGTACCATCCTTACAGTTCTTTACATATTATGTAATAAAAAAAGATAGACTATGAAAAGGGTTCTTTTTATATCCTATTATTTTCCGCCTTCCATAAGTGCTGGAAGCTTTCGGATCTTGAGATTCGTAAAGTATCTACCAGAAAATGGATGGATTCCATATGTTCTCACTATAAAGACTAAAAAATATATAAGGAATTCTCTTGATTTTGATATTTTGAAATCATTTCCAAAAGAAGCTAAGATTTTTAGAACTCATATTTTTCTTTTTAGTGAAAAGTATAAAAATTTATTAAAATTTTTAAAAAGTATTACCTTGAATTTGAAAGGCAAGAATGAAGTCTGTCAAAAGGAAAATAAAATTAAGGTAAATCCAAATTCCTCAAAGGGTAGTTATAAAAAAATACCGGGAGAGCTTTTAAGGACTCCGGATATAGACATAGGATGGCTTCCATTTGCCTTTTTTAGGGGCATCTTTTTAATTTATAAAAATAAAATCGATGTCATCTATGCAACTGGTGGCCCTTTTACCACACCTATAATAGGATTACTTTTAAAGAAGTTCACCCGTCTGCCGCTAGTAGTAGATTTTAGAGATCCCTGGAGCGATAACTACATTAGAGATTTTTCTAATCCCTACTTTAAAAAATTAGCCTATTATTTTGAAAAAAAAGTTTTAAAAAATGCAGACAAAATAATCGCCAATAACGAGGCTTTGAAAAACAATCTTATTTCCCTCCATAAGGAAATTAGTCGAGAAAAGTTTTTTGTAATTACTAATGGATTTGATGAAGATGATTTTAATGACTTAAGACAGGTATCTTTTGAGAAATATAGCATAGCATATATAGGGTCTCTTTATGATTCTCACTCTCCGGATTCTTTTTTAAAAGGATTAAAAAACTTGGTAGAAAAAGTTCCAGGAATTGAAAAGAATATTCAAGTGTTATTCGTTGGTGATGAAGGAAAGAAATATATTGAGAAAGTTAAAGAATATAGCATTGATAAAATGGTTTATTTCTTAGGTGAGAAGCCTCACAGGGACTCTTTAGAAATTTTAATTTCCTCTAATCTCCTCCTGGCAACTCTTACTGTGCCACCAGGAGCTACTTTTATTCCGGGAAAGATCTATGAATACATGAGATCTGGAAAACCAATATTGGCAATAACCACTGAAGGTGCTTTCAAAAATTTTTTAAAAATAGAGGTTCCTAATGCGAAGATCTTAGACCCGCAGGATATAGATGGGATAACAGATGCTATCCATTTTTTTTATAAAAAATATTTGGAGTCAGCAAAAAGTTCATATTTATCTTTAGAATCATCTATAGAAAAATTTAATGTTAAGTTTCTAACTGAAAAATTATCAAAGGTTTTAGCCGAAGTGAATTAAAAGAATTATTAAGAAGAAAAATACATAAATATGAAGAAACCAAACATTTTGCATCTAATCGGTGAATTTACAAGTGGCGGTGCAGAAACAATTGTTATTAATTTAATAAATAGGTTGAAAAAAGACAATTGGAAC
>MGDB01000070.1:3590-5901 GCA_001790645.1 Candidatus Schekmanbacteria bacterium GWA2_38_11 | reverse complement strand
CATAATATTGAATTGATACATACACATTTGTTCGGAAATGATTTCTATGGGTTTTTTGCGGCAAAGTATGCAGGTATAAAAATTATTCAAACAATTCATGGTATGGATTCTATTAATTCGAGGAAAAGGATTCTTGCATATAATATAATGGCTCCATTTGTTGATAAAATTATAACAGTGTCAGAATCATTAGAGCAAGAAATGTTAAAAGTTATTTTGTTTAGAAAAGACAAGATATACACCATAACTAACGGAATTGATTGTGGAAGATATGTTTCAATCAATAGTTGTCAATCGATGAAAGAAGAAATTGGTATAAATGATTCATTCCCAATAATAGGTGCTGTAGGGAACGTAAAACCTGTCAAAGGTTATGATACTTTTATCAAAGCAGCCTCTTTAATACTCAAACAATATCCAAAAGTAAAGTTTTTGATTGTTGGAAGTGTTTCTGAGCACAATTCATGTATATATGAAATGGAGAGGTTGATTTATGTTTACGGGTTAGAAAAATATTTTGAATTTCTTGGCTTTAGGCAAGATGTGCATGATATTTTGTCATTGTTTGATATTTATGTTCTTCCATCAAGATCGGAAGGTTTATCTATGGCGCTTCTTGAAGCAATGTTATTGGGGAAACCTATTGTAGCAACAAGTGTTGGCGGAAATTTGAAAGTATTAGAAAATTGTAAGACAGCCCTATTGGTACCTCCAAATGAACCTGAGGCTTTATCTGAAAGTATATTACACTTATTGTCCAATAAGGCTTTTGCCAAATTTATAGGCCAAAATGCATCGGAAGAATGCAGAAAAAAATATAATATTGATCACATGGTGGAAAATTATAAGAATCTTTATTTGAAATTGGTTAACTAAAGATAATGTACATTCCTCGCTATCCAACATTATGGCCGAAATATTTTTTCTTAAGAGAAAGATCTTTTCTTCCTTTCCCATTGAATTATGAAAATATAATATTTTATAATAGAGGTCTGAGTGCAATTTTTGATGCAATAAAGATATTAGGTCTTTCTCCCGGAGATAAAGTACTATTACCTTCTTACACTTGTATTGATACGGTTATGCCATTTCTAAATAATGGTATTGACATCAGTTTCTACAATATTAATGAGGATCTTTCAATAAATAAAAAAGACTTAGAAAATAGGATTGAAGATAGGGTAAAAGCCCTATTTTTTATACATTATTTTGGATTTCCTCAGGATTTGGATTATATAGAGTTCTTGAAAAAAAAGTTCAATATATTCTTAATTGAAGATTGTGCCCATGCTTTCTTGAGCGAAATAAATGATAGATACTTAGGGAATTTAGGAGATGTGAGTATATTTACTCTAAGAAAAATGATTCCAGTACATAATGTAGGAATTTTAGTAGTTAATAATGATGAAATTGATGACTTATTTTCTAATTATAATAAAATTTCTTCAGTGTTTAAAGGCACTTTAAGTCGGATAATTGAAAATATTAAATTCAGATCAGGAATTACATTTCCAGCTAAAAACTTAAAAATGATGGAGAAAGCTATTGAATCGACTATCATCAATAATCAACAAAAAAAGATTTACCCCAAAAAAGGAATTTCAACAATTAATAAAAAATTACTTAATAATTTTGATTATATAAAGATAAAAAACACAAGAAGATCAAATTTTGAGATACTATTGGATTGGGTTAAGAATAGAAAAAATATAACGCCAGTATTTGATAGTTTACCTGATGGTGTATCTCCAATGTCATTTCCGGTTATATTAGAAAAGAGAGACATAGTTTGCAAATTAATGAATATTCATGGAATAGATGCTTATCCATGGCCCTTTTTACCAACAGGTTTAGAAAATAGTTACAAAGTTTCACATTATCTTGCTGAGAATATCATGCTGTTACCACTTCATCAGGACTTAAAGACTAAACACTTAAATTATATCACAATGTTGTTGGAAAAGGCTCTTGCAGTTGCTTCAAAATAATAAACTGGATTTAATATGTTAAAAGTAGAAGTAATAAAAACTACAAAAGAATTTCAAAACCTCAGAGAGGAATGGAATAATCTCCTTTCCGAAAGCAAAGCAGATACAATATTTCTGACATGGGAGTGGCTTTTTACATGGTGGGAAAACTATGGAATGAATAGAGAACTTACTATTTTCTTAATCAAAGAAAAAGAAATGCTAATTGGAATTGCCCCTCTTATGATTTGTAAAGAATACGTTGCTGGGTTGCCAGTGCGTTTATTAAAGTTTATTGGTTCAGAAGAAGTGTGTTCTGAATATTTAGACTTTATTACTATAAA
>MGDB01000070.1:859-3537 GCA_001790645.1 Candidatus Schekmanbacteria bacterium GWA2_38_11 | reverse complement strand
ACGATCTTTGGGATGTTTTATTAATTAGTGATATTATAGAAGATTCACCTACTGTTAAATTTCTTTCTGATAAAGTAATTCTTAACAGGTATGATATCATAAAGCATAAAACTACAATTAATCCATATATGCATCTTCCTAAAACTGAAGATGATTTTTATCAAAAATTGGGCAGCAAGAGAAGATCTGATATTAAAGTAAAGATAAAGAGATTATCCGAAGAGCATAAATTGTCTTATTTCGAAGTAGTAGATAAGAGTTATCTGAACGAATACTTTGATATCTTTGTAAATCTTCACAGGATATTATGGAATGAACGAGGATTGCCTGGAATGTTTAAGAGAAAATCTTTTTTAGATTTCCACAAGACTGTGGCATTTTGCTTTTTTGAGAAAGACTGGTTAAAACTTTATTTTTTTAACATAGATGATATTCCTGTTGCCTCTCTTTATGGTTTTAAATATAAAGACAAGTTTTATTATTATCAGTCTGGATTTAATCCAAAATGGAAAGCTTATGGAGCAGGAAAACTCTTGATAGTACATACGGTTACAGAGGCTATAAAAACAAATCTAAAAGAGTACGATTTTTTGCGAGGAGATGCAGACTATAAATATCAATTTACTAATAAAAGCAGGCATAATTTAGAGATACTTATCACAAAAAATGACTTTAAATGTAAAGCTTATATATTTAAGAAACGGTTGGGGAAATCGTTTAAGAATATTCTTAAAGATATGCTCCCACAGGATATTGTAGGTCGGGTAAAAAAGATACGAGATCATATCACTTTAAGATAAAAAATCATGTTCCATTCTATTAAACAATTTAGTAAGGTCATAATAAGTAGTCTACTTTATTATACAGGAGCTTTGAACCGATGCAGAAGTTACATGAAGCAATCTCAATTCCCTTTGATACTCTACTACCATAGGGTTAGAGATTTTGATGAAACAGTTGATGTAGGACTTTCAATTTCTGTAGAGAATTTTGAAAACCAAATTCAGTACTTAAAAAAAAACTACAATATAGTTCCTTTAGATTCAATAGTTAAAAAAATGAGAAATGTAGAGCCTTCGTCTTTGACTGATATTGCCATTACATTTGATGATGGATATAAGGATAACTATGATAATGCATATCCTATAATTAAAAGATATAATGCACCAGCAACAATATTTTTGACAACGGATTATGTAGGAACAAATAAATTACTTTGGTGGGACAAGCTGATATTTATTCTATCTCGTTTAAACCCGGAAGAGTTTAAAAATATTCCTTTCCGTGATGAGATATTTCCAGAAAGAATTAAGTATATGGTAATGGAATGTGTAAAAAATATTAAAAAGGGGAAAATATCTCTACTAATAAATGAATTAAAAAGCCTTGGAAGTTCTAAAAGAGAATTTATACTAAATTATTTAGAAGAGAATTATGGTGAAAGGGTTGGAATTAATTCTATACCTAGGACTTTTATGTCATGGGATGAAATAAAAGAAATGAGCAATAACGGAGTGTCTTTTGGTTCTCATACTTGTACTCATTCAGTTCTAACAGAAATAAGTTATGAGAAAGCACGAGAAGAAACTATAAGATCAAAGCGAATAATTGAAGAAAAAATAGGCAAAAAAGTTTCCGCCTTTGCCTACCCAGACGGATGTTTAAGTGATAAGATAAAAAATATTGTTGAAAAAAGTGGCTATTTATATGCTGTACAAACTTTTCGCGGGAAAATATATGAAAAAGCCGATTTATTTTCTATAAGCAGAAAGATGATAAAAGAGGGTCACTCAAAAAATATTTTCAGAAAGTTTTCTAAATCACTTTTTACCATTGAACTCTCAGGAGCATTAGATCAATTACTATTAAGAAAAAGTAGAACTGAAAACCCGTACGAAAAAAACTTAGATAGAATATAACGGTTATGAATATTAAGTATTTTATTAAAGAGAAAATCCCTCCAAAATTATATAATTTCGTAAAGTCCATTTATAAGATGAAGTTTATTCCTTACTATTGGTATCCTTACATTTTCATGGATGGTAAGGCCTTTCACCCTTTTTCCCTTACCTTAGAAATTACATTTCGCTGCAATCAGAATTGTATGATGTGTCCTCAATCTACAGATAAATGGAAAGATAATTCAAGACTTTTAAAAAATTTAAAAGATTTAGATGAATTATCGAGTGACGAAATAAAGAGTTTGGTAGATGAATCAGTATCGTTAGGAATAAAGAATATTGCCATTACTGGTGGGGAGCCTTTATTAAGGCCAGATACAATAGAAATTTCAAGATACATAAAATCAAAGGGAATTACCTGCAATCTTTTGAGTAATGGAACTTTAATTGAAGAAGATATGGCAAGGGAGATAGTAAAAAGTGGTATTGATAAAATAAATTTTTCCCTCGATGGGCCAAAGGATATTCACGAAGAAATTCGTAGGTCAAATAATTCATTTGATAAACTAAAAAATGCTGTTAACCTCTTAAAGAAAGAAAAGGTGAGAATCCATTCGAAAACTCCTTACATTTCTTTAACCTGCACAATATCTGCTCTAAATGCAAACCGCCTGAGTGAAACAATTGATGTAGCAAAAGATTTAGGAGTTAATATACATTATGGATATCTTTTTTATACAACCAAGGAAATGGAGGATAATACAAACAAGATATTTC
>MGDB01000070.1:454-848 GCA_001790645.1 Candidatus Schekmanbacteria bacterium GWA2_38_11 | reverse complement strand
TCTAAAGATGAAGACCAGAATGTAGAGGAATCATTAAAACAAATAGATACCGTAAGCTTACAGCGAGAAATTAATCGCATTAACGAGAAGGCTCTGGATTGTGGAATGAGGGTAAGTTTTCAGCCTCCTCTAAAAGGGAGAGATATAGAAAGAAGATTTTATGATGACTCTTTTACTTACACAGACAAATGTTTTTATCCTTGGTATGCTGTTAGAGTAAATCCTTATGGTGAAGTGTATCCATGCTCTATGGGGGTTAACATGGGAAATATCCGCCAGAAAAAATTAAACAAGATATGGAATGGAGATGAGTATACCAGATTTAGGAAAGCATTAAAAAAACATAAACTCTTTCCTAAGTGTAATAAGTGTTGTGTCCTTAATGATAAACTTT
>MGDB01000070.1:0-359 GCA_001790645.1 Candidatus Schekmanbacteria bacterium GWA2_38_11 | reverse complement strand
TTAAATATCTTGCAATGTTTTGAGAAGAGAATTTACTTTCTCAGAATGAAGAAATGGACTTGAGAATAAATAGAACTAAAAAGAAATGCTATGAGATTGCTAAGAAATATTATCCACAAGGAAAATACAAAGGTGCTTTTGAACGATATATAGACTTAGTTAAAGAAGATAAGTATAAAAAAGGGATTTTATTAAATGCCGGTTGCGGTAAGGGTAATGAGAAAATAGACTATAAAGATTTTTGCAGCCTTGCAATAGGGATTGATTTGGATGAATCATCATTAAAAAAAAATAAGCTTTTTGATTACAGGATCAAAGGTAATTTAGAAGAACTTCCTTTCAAAAAAGGTTCCTTTGAT
>MGDB01000069.1:5741-5883 GCA_001790645.1 Candidatus Schekmanbacteria bacterium GWA2_38_11 | reverse complement strand
CCATTTGGGGCCCATTATAGTGAGAACCGGTTCTCATACTGGCCGCAGTCCCAATGACAAATTCATTGTCAGAGAACCTTCAAGCGAAGACAAAGTCTGGTGGGGTAAAGCAAACCAATCCTTTGACGCAGTTAGATTTGAA
>MGDB01000069.1:2768-5711 GCA_001790645.1 Candidatus Schekmanbacteria bacterium GWA2_38_11 | reverse complement strand
CAGGGACGGGATGTCTTTGTCCAGGATTGCCATGTTGGTGCTGACAAAGACTTCCGAATGTCAATCCGTGTCGTTACTGAAACAGCCTGGCATTCCCTTTTTGCACGCAATATGTTCCGCCAGGTTCACGACCCCGGCGAACGCCGCGAACATATTCCACAATTTACCGTCATAGATATTCCCCATTTTAAGGCTATTCCTGAAGTAGATGTAACTAACAGCGAAGCCTTTATCATTGTCAACTTCGCTAAAAAATTAGTCCTGATCGGCGGCACCAGTTACGCAGGGGAAATCAAAAAATCCATTTTCACAGTCATGAACTTCCTCCTTCCCCAGCACCGTGTCCTGACAATGCATTGCAGTGCCAATGTTGGCCCGGCAAACGATGTTGCCATCTTTTTTGGTCTTTCAGGAACCGGAAAAACCACGCTTTCCGCTGACCCTAAACGCTCCCTAATCGGCGATGACGAACACGGCTGGTCTGATAACGGAGTCTTCAATTTCGAAGGTGGTTGCTACGCCAAAGTTATCCGCCTCTCCCCAAAGGCAGAACCAGAAATCTACGAAACTACCCGCCGTTTTGGCACTGTGCTGGAAAATGTTGCCATTAATATGAACTCCAGGCGAATTGATTTGAACGATGACAGCCTCACTGAAAATACCCGCGCTGCCTACCCTATAACTCATATTACCAATATTATTCGGGAGGGAGTGGGCGGACACCCCAAAAACATTATTATGCTCACAGCCGATGCCTTCGGAGTTATGCCCCCTATTGCCCGCCTCACTCCTGAACAAGCACGATACCACTTCATTTCCGGTTATACCGCCAAAATTGCCGGCACTGAAGCTGGAATGGGGAAGGAGCCCAAAGCCACTTTCAGTGCTTGCTTCGGTGCTCCCTTTATGGCTCTTCCTCCCACTGTTTACAGCGAACTGTTAGGTGAGAAGATTAATAAGCACAAGGCAAAGGTCTGGCTGGTTAATACAGGCTGGACAGGCGGCCCATACGGTGTTGGTTCCCGGATGAATATTGCCTATACCCGTGCCATGGTCAACGCTGCCCTTGAAGGGAAGCTCGACAATGTCCCATATTCCTACGAACCCATCTTCGGACTGCAAGTCCCTGCAGAGTGTCCGGAAGTTCCCAAGGAGATTTTGAATTCCCGCAATACCTGGCCTGATAAATCCGCCTACGACGCCAAGGCACAAGAGTTAGCCAAACTGTTCAAAGATAATTTCAAACAATATGAAACCGGAATTGGGAAGGAGATAGTTTTGGCAGGTCCGAAATAAAGATAAAAATGATGGATGAATAAAGGGGACAGCAGGCTGTCCCCTTTATTTCTTTTCTCTTGGCCTTGTTTAACCTCGTTTTCTCATCATTTTCCATATAAATCAGTTCTCTCAACATTAGTAATGTTTTTGCTTTTGCAATAGCTCTTTATTGTCTCAACAATCCAATCATCTGCCCTTGGGTCTATACTCACTGCCTCAATAAAATCATCCTCCATTGATGTATAAATAATTTTAACTTCCTTTCCTGGCGGCTCCATCCAGTCTGGATAGTTACCTCCTTGAAAAAAAGCGCCTATCTTAGTATTTAATTTCGTGTTGAAGTTGGTGTAACGTTTCATGTCAAGCGTTACAAAAAATTTAACCAATCCTCTGATTTCCTCTTCATGTTTAAATGCTTCTTTTTTTATTAAGAAGTGTTCAATCTCATTGAGATTATCAGCCGGATTATAATCAACTTTCCCAACTACATACTTAATATCAAGAAAGTCTTCTATCTCAAGATATTCTTTTGGAAACTCAACTCTACTTAATGCGCTTTCCAATTTTTCCACAGAAGTTTGAATCTGGACTCCCATTTTATCTTGAGAATATATCCTCCACATCGCATCACTCTCTCTGAGAAGACTCCAAGAAGTACCAAAAGGATAAGAGCTTTTTATACTATCTTTATATGCAACATCGCTTTTTATCTTATCAACAACTTCTCCAGTTACTCCAGTTGATTTAATGAACTCATCTTGTCTCAAAGATATATATCCACTTCCTTCAGATGGATCATCCCAATAGCATACTTTCTGAAGATATAGTTTTTTTCTTTCAAGCATATCTATCAATTGAAAGAATGAAAGAATGAAAGATATCTATATATAGATCTGTTGTCATCAACTAAAAACTGTTTACCTAAGGCGCATTTACTTATATTAGATGGATCTTGCCTGGCATTGATATCTGCCATAATTAGAATTGTTCTTAAAAGTTTAAAGAGTTTTTCCTCCGGGTTGATTTTGCTAAGGGTGATTTTAGTTTTAATATAAGAGTTTTAATTTCAGTGTCAATAAAAATCTGTATTGTAAAATCAGATGGATTTAATGGTGGTTGGCTATGCTTTCTTTATGATATGCGGGTTAAAGATTGTTTTGGGCATCCCCTATACTCCAGTTTCGGCAACAAACGCCTCAAGAATGGGGGGCTCGACATCAAGAACGTCTTCCCCAAAAGTCTAAATGTGAAATCGAATTGCAGATTTTACATCTGACAAAACTTCTTCATAAGTATCCCCTTGTCCAACGACAACACCCTAAACGAGCGTGCCCTATAGGTTCGTTTTGCTGTGGTTTTTGTCAACCGATGGATGGGAATACCACAGACAAACTACTGTTTTTAAAAGTATTTTTAGAGCAAACAAAAGTGTCTGCTTTTTGAACATTTTTATCTTAACAAAAACAAGTAGTTATGCTTTTTAATAAAAAACTGTCCAAAAATCAGACACTTTTGTTTTAATTTTCTAAATGTTCAGTATAATTGAGTTAATATGCAGATGCTTTTTTTAATAAAAAAAACATATAAAACAAATACTTATAGATAACATATTAAGTTTTGTAAAATTTGGCATGATTTTTGCCTTATAAAAAAATAGAAATGAAG
>MGDB01000069.1:0-2521 GCA_001790645.1 Candidatus Schekmanbacteria bacterium GWA2_38_11 | reverse complement strand
TTATCAGTCCTACTACAGGGAAGGAATATGATGCTCAAAATGGTTCATATTTTGCGGTAATCAAAACTGACGTACCTGGTTTATGGACAATTATTGAAAATACCTTCCTTATGAAACCTGGTTCTTCCTTAAGTGGATGGGCAGCTTTTGTATCCGAGGATCTTGTTAATAAAGGTGCTATAATGGTTAGAATTTTAGATGGTGATATGGTGTTGGATATACCATGGCAATATAATACCCCTACTGCACCGTCCGGACACACGAATTTCTACGGACAAACAGATTGGGGAAAATGGGAGTGGACTAATACAGGGTTAGAAGATAAATCAATAACCGTGCAGTTTCTAATTACAAATATAGGTGATTCTCATAATGACAGCTGGGCTTTACTTGACAATATTGTAGACCCGCCCGCGGGCACAGAACCTTCTACATTAAGACTTGTTTTAGGTGGATTAGCTATTTTTTTAGGTATAAAAAGTTTTAAAATTAATAGATGAGGCAAAATAATTAACGCCCGCCCATTCTAAGAAATGATGACGCCAGCATTTTAGCTATTTAATCAGCTTTTCTTTATTTTCCTAAGGATTCTTGAGGACTTCATCATGATTACCAATTACCCGCAAAAAAATCGTATCCTCAATAGTCTCAAATGTCATTCTATAATGGATATCAACTCTAACCTCCCATATATCTGGAGAACCCTTAATCTTTTTGGTATGTAAAGATGGATGGCGAAAGTTTTCTGAAAGGAGTTTGATTTGCTTATCTGTTTTTTTCTTGATGTCTTGAGGCAATACCTTATAGCATTTCTCAAACCTTTTGTAAGCCTTTATTTTCATATCTTAAGAGCTTTGAGCAGCCCTCCAACCGTTCCGTCACCAACAACCTGTCCTGCTTTTTTATCTTCATCAGCTTCTTTTTCCAAACTTTGCCACTTCTTTGTCCAGAAATATGCCTGAGAGGGGTCAATAGCTTTTTTAACTTTAAGAAAGCAGACGAAGTCTAAGACCTCCTTAAGGTTATCTTCTTGAAGGTCTTCCAATTCATCAAAGATTTCTTCTTTAATTTTATTACTTGAAGTTTTCATTCCTCCCTCATAATAAGGATTATTTTAATAAAATATATCAATATTCTTTAAATCTGTCAACAGATATGGCATTATTTGCAATATTCGCAGACTGAAGTCTGGTGGCTACCGAATCAATATTGATTTAAGAAAGAGGGCACTTGCTAAATCTTTCAGTGACCTCACAAAAACATCTTGCCCGGGTTTAAGATATTGTTAGGGTCAAAAAGCTCTTTTATTTTTTTCATTGTGCTGTAGCCGATCTCGCCAAGTTCCATTTTAAGGTAGGGAGCTTTTGTCAGCCCTATCCCGTGCTCGCCTGAAATTGTTCCTCCAAGTTCGAGGGTTTCACTGAAAAGCCTTTTAACAGCTTTTTCCACGCGCTCCATCTCCTCCTTGTTTTCCCTGTCAGTCATGATGTTCACATGGATATTGCCGTCTCCTGCGTGTCCGAAGCATACAATATTGAGTTTAAAATCGTCTGCAATCTTATAGGTTTTGCGAAGCATCTCAGGAATTTTGTTTCTTGGAACAGTGATATCTTCATTTATTTTTGAAGGGGAGAGCTTTCCTATTGCGGGGGAAACTGCCCTACGGGCTTCCCAGAGCTTTTCCTGTTCCTGCGGGTCAACGGCTATTTTTATATCAAGAGGATTGAGGCTTTTGCAAACCTCTGATATTTTATTTTTCTCTATTTCAACAGCCTCCCTGAATCCGTCAACTTCAATGAGGAGCAGCGCTCCCGTTTCTTTTTGCAGACCAAGGTGCAGATATTCTTCAATGCACTTTATGGTTGAACTGTCCATGAATTCGAGAGTTGAAGGGATTATCTTCGCTTTGATGATATTTTTTACTGCTACTGCAGCGTTATCAATGTTTTTAAAAAGCACAAGGAGAGTATTTTTTGTTTCAGGCAGAGGGATGAGTTTTAATATTGCCTTTGTTATTATACCAAGCGTCCCTTCAGAACCTACCATGAGTTTTGTGAGGTCATAGCCTGCAACGCTCTTTACAGTTTTAACTCCGGTTGATAAAATCTCACCTGTCGGAAGCACAACCTCTAATCCGAGAACATAGTCTTTTGTAACTCCGTATTTAACTGCTCTTGGCCCGCCGGCACATTCAGCAATATTTCCGCCGATTGTTGAAAACTTAAGGCTTGCAGGGTCCGGCGGATAGAAAAGCCTTCTTGATTCTACGAATTTCTGAAGCCTTTCAGTAACCACTCCTGGTTCAACTACAATGGTTAAATTTTCTTCATCAAGTTCAAGTATCAGATCCATTTTTGAAGTGGCGAGAACTATGCCACCTTTTACAGGAAGGCTTCCTCCTGAGAAGCCTGAACCAGCACCCCTTGGGAAAACGGGGATTTTTTCCCGGTTTGCAATTTTTAAAATCCGGGATATCTCATCTGCTTTTTCCGGGAAAAGAATTGCATCTGGCAGGAATTTC
>MGDB01000068.1 GCA_001790645.1 Candidatus Schekmanbacteria bacterium GWA2_38_11 | reverse complement strand
GGTTTTTCCGTGTTGCCGACCAATAAAACTTTTTTGGGAAGCGGATTCCATTTGAGTTTGTTTTCGGAAAATAAAGAGAATTTCCCTTCGTTTGTTGTTTTGTATGAAGACTTTGTTTCAGTAAATAAAACAAACACTTTTTTCTTGTTCTGTCCGGCTTTTGAAGCAAAAGCCTTAATCAAATCCGGCCTGCAAAACACGCCTGAATAACCCCAGAAAAACTTGCCGACAGTTTTTTCCTCTTTTTGTTTGATTTCAATGATTTCTTCCAAGCCGTAGCCGCAATATGGTCCGGCTTTCATCAAGAGGATATGATGAAAACTTTTCATTTCAGGAGATTTTCCTCAAACTCCAAAATGCCTTTAATATCCGGCGAGTATTTAGAAACATCCGGGAAATCAAGATTAACAATCCGCGAGTAAACAACCTGAATCAGTTTTGACAAACGGTCAATAAAATCTTTTTCAAGCTGGAGTTCAAGAACCGGGTTGGCGTTTTTACCAGCTTCAACAAATTCCAAAACACCTTGATTAACTTGATATTTTGACCGAGTCAAACTCGGCTTGAGTAAATCTTGTGAATTTTCCACTAATAATTTGTAAAAGCCAAGCTGGTTTTTGTATTTGTAGACTTTGGTTTTTTCATACTCGCCTTTGCCCTGCCAGTTATCCAGAGGCTGGCCGGTTTTCAAGTCTGAAACCAAAACCTCTTTGGAATTTATTTCTCTGATTTTATCAATCTTGCCAGTCAATAAAGCTTCGCCCAGAACGACTCCCCTGTTTCTGAAGTTTGTTTCTATCAAATCTGTTTGTTTGAAGTTATCTTTATTTCTTTCAAAATAATTTTTCAAGACAGACTTGCCTTTTGAGAGGCGTTGAGCAAATTCTTGTTCGCTTAATCTTTCGCTTTTCAAGGCTTGTTCAAATTTTTGCAGCACAAACTCAAGTTCCGGCAGTTTTCCCTGGTTTTTGAGATAAACATACAGCTGTTCAATAGCCTTGTGAATAGCTGACCCAAAAGCTCCTGACGGGCTTTTCGCTTGCGGGAAAAACAAAATGTTTTGTTCAATAAAGTTTTGCGGACCGCCCTGGGAAAGGTCAAGGAAATTATTCAAATGCGTTGGGCTGATTTTGTATTCCTGCAAAAATTGTTCAAGCAAAGTTTTTTCATTATTCTTGAATGGCGGCGCGTGTAAAGCTAAAATTGGCGCAGAAATCGCCTCAATGGTTTCATTTTCACTAAAGCCTGCTTCGCCCTCCGAAGCTTTAGCGAAGGAGGGTTTTTGAACGATGAATTTATCCACAACAAAATTCAAAACTAATGATGAGTCGCCCTTTTCGTCTGTTTCGTAAGAACTCAGATAAAGATTTTTCTTGCTTCTGGTTAAAGCAACGTAAAAAAGCCTCAATTGGTCGTCTTGAGTGTCACCGGCTGGCGCAATTTTTAGGTTTTCAGGGAAAGATAGCAGAGAAAAGATTTTTGTTTTTGCCCAGATGTCGTTTTGGCAAGACAGGACAAAAACCGAACCAAACTCTTGGCCCTTTGCTTTGTGAGCTGTCATTAAGTTAACGGCATTGGAAGAATCAATGAACGGGGTTTGGTCAGGCAAAGAAAGCTTATGTTCTTGATGAACTTTGACAAACTCAACCAGATCACCGATTTTCAAAATCTCGCCTTGCTTGTATTCTCGCAAAGCGTCGTAAAAAACTTTCAGAGCGGACAAGAACAAAAGATATTCTTGGGTATTTTGCTTGAGGTTTTCTTTGGAAAAATAATAGTTTCTGAAATTACTATTGTATTCAGTCAGTTGTTTAGCCGGAGCCGTCATAACGTCTTCTTCTCCGACTAAAGAAACTGAATAACCGATAATCGCGTCCATGACGTGTTCCAAAGTTTCATACTTTGACGCCGCTGACAGTTCAATCAAAAATCTGGCGATGGCGTTAATTTTTTTGTCGGGAAACTCTAACATGATTTCCAGCCAAGGTTTTCTTTCTTTGTTTGATGTCAAAGAAATCTGCCAGATTTTTACTCTGTCCAATTCCCAGAACGGATAGCTTAAGATTTCCGGCAAGAGATTGTCTTTTGCTTGGTTTTGGCCAGACAAAGAAGAGATGTAATCGGCAATAGTGATAATCTGTTTGATGTGGGGCTGAGTCAAAACATCTCTTTGGCGTTCGTAAGAAACAGGAATGTTTTGCTTTTGAAGATATTTGGCGGCTTCTTGGAGAATTTTGTGTTCTCTGGCAATAATCGCAATTTCATTCGGCTCTTCGCCGGCTTTTATCAAATCAGATATTTTTTTGGCTACCCAGTGAAGCTCGTGGACGTTTGTCGGAAAGGATTTAAAAATCACTTCGCCGGCTCGTTTTTCGGGGTTAATAGCCACAAGCTCTTTTTTCAGGTCTTTTATCTTGTTTTCCAGTCTGTTTTCGCCCTGACGGATGATTTGTTTCGCCAGTTCCAAAATCTCGCCCGTGGAACGATAGTTTTCCAACAAGGAAATAATCGGCGCTTTGTACTTTTCCTGAAAGCTCAGAATATTGGAAAGTTCAGCGCCCTGGAACTTGTAAATCGCCTGGTCGTCGTCGCCGACCGCCATCAAGTTCGGTTCATTGGGCGAGATTTCAGACTTGGCAATCAAGTCAAGCAAGCGCATCTGGGCGTCGTTGGTGTCTTGAAACTCGTCCACGAGAATAAACTGATATTGTTCTTGAAGTTCGTAAGCTAATACTTTGTTTTGCTGAACCGCCTGGATGGTGTCAATGAGCATGTCGTCAAAGTCAAAATAGCCGCTTTCCCGCATGGCTTGGGAATACTGATTGTAAACTTCCGCCAAAGCGGACAATTTCTCAAAGTTCAGGGAATCTTTGAAGCAGATTTTTTTATTCTCGTTTTTTGCCAGCCATTTTGATTTGAACAACGTAATCGGTTTGGTCGTATTGCCGCCAGATTCTTCAAGCGTCAGCTCCAGAGATTTTTGAATGATTTGATGCACAGACCGGAAGTGAGAGACGGGAAAATCTTTTTCTAAGTCAAGGCTTTTCAACGCCTGCGCCAGTTTTTTGATTTCTGGAATCGCGCCTTTTGAAACAGTTTTTGAAAAAACGTTCTCAAATAAAGGATTCAAAACTTCAAAAACTTTTTGATTGTGCCGGATAATCAGCAAAAACTCGTTCGGAGACAGGCCGGCTTTTTTTATTTGGCCAATCGCTTTCAAAGTCGGTTTGAGAAAACTGAAACCCTGGTCAAAATAAGTTTTATTCAGAGGGTTGTCGTGGTCAAGGTTTTTGAAGATTTTTGACAGAACTTCAATCTGGGTAATCTCGTCTGCCGGAGAAAAACTGGCGGCGTTGTAAAAGAACTCCGGGTGCCGGGAAATGATTTCCGTGCCGAAGTTGTGAAAAGTGTGAATGGCGACTCGGTAAGCGTCTTGACCGATAATGCCAGTTAAACGCTTGCGCATATTCACAGCCGCAGAATCAGTGAAAGTCAGACAAAGAATGTTGCTCGGCAAAGTGTCGGTTTTTTTCAAGATATTGGCAACGCGCAGGCTCAAAATCTGAGTTTTGCCCGAGCCTGGGCCGGCGATAACCAAAAGCGGGCCGTAAATCGTATCTACGGCTTTTTTCTGACTCTGATTAAGCTTGGCGTATTCTTGATCGAAAATCTTGAGTTCCATTTAGATTAATTTTATCACAATCCCCCGCTTTCTTTGGCGAGGGATTGTGTGTTAGTTGTTGTTTTCTTTGCGTCTGTTTCTGGTTCTTTCAACTTCAGTCAAATGTTTTTTTCTTAACCGGACGCTTTTTGGCGTAATCTCAAGATATTCGTTGTCTGCCATAATTTCAAAGCCGCGTTCAATGGTCAGTTCAAAAGGCGGGGTCAAGTTAATCTCTTCGTCGTTTCTGGCATTGCGGAAATTAGACATCGCTTTATTTTTTGTCGGGTTGACCACCATCTCCAATCCTTTTGAGGCGTTGCCGATAACCATGCCTTCGTAAATATCGGTACCCGGACCGACGTAAAGCATGCCGCGTTCCTGGAGCATCCACAAAGCAAAACTCAAGGCTTTGCCGCTGGACATGGAAACCATTGAGTCAACTGATTTTTTGCGGATTTCACCGACGTAAGGTAAAAATCCGATGACCCTTGAAGACAAAATGCCTTCTCCTTTTGTGTCAATGACAAATTGGTTGCGGTAACCCAAAAATCCCCTGGTCGGTCCTTCAAAGAACAGCCTGACAGTATTTTCTTTTTGGGAAATGTTTTTCAGAAGAAAAGCCCGCGAACTGAGTTTTTCAATGATCGTTCCCTGGTATTCTTTCGGGGAATCAATAATCAACTCTTCAAACGGCTCAAGTTTGCGGCCATTTTCTTCTTTGATAATGACGAGTGGCTGGGAAATTTGAAGCTCATAGCCGGCGCGCCGCATGTTTTCAAGTAAAATGGAGATATGGAGCTCGCCTCGTCCGGAAACTTTGAAGCTGTCGGTTTTTGAAAAATCAATATGCAATCCGACGTTGACTTCAAGCTCGCGCTCCAAATATTCTCTCAACTGTCTGGTAGTAACATACTTTCCTTCTCTGCCGGCAAACGGCGAGTTGTTGACAAGAAAATTCAATGTGATCGTCGGTTCGTCAATGGCAATCGCCGGCAAAGGCGTGGCGTTTGCGTCAGTAGTGATGGTTTCGCCGATGTTAATATCCGGAATGCCGGCAATTAAAGCAATATCCCCGGTCTGGATCTGCGCCATCTCTTTTCTTTCCAGGCCGTTGAAGCTGAATATTTTTGTCAGTTTTCCATTCCTGATTTTACCTTCCGGACTTTTTACAAAAATGTTTGAATTTTGTTTGAGCTCTCCTTGGTAAACTCTGCCGACCGCCATTCTGCCGAGGAAATTGTCGTAAGCCAGATTGAAAGGCTGGAACATCAGTTCTTTTTGAAAAAGTTCCTGATTGGAGGCGTTCGGCACGTGCTTGATTATTGTTTCCAAAAGAGGAGTCAGATCTTGCGATTCTTCGTCAAGCGAGTTTTTGGCGATGCCCAAACGGCCGATCGTGTAAACCACCGGAAAATTGGCTTGTTTGTCATTGGCGCCAAGCTCCCAAAAAAGTTCCAAAATTTGGTCGTGACAAAGCCTTGGGTTGGCGGCGGTTTTGTCTATTTTGTTGATTAAAACAATTGGGTTTAACCCGAGCTCCAAAGATTTTTTCAAAACAAAACGCGTCTGGGGCATCGGCCCTTCCTGGGCATCAACCACCAAAAGCACGGAATCAATTGAACGCAAAACTCTTTCCACTTCTGAGCCAAAATCCGCGTGTCCAGGCGTGTCAACAATGTTAATCTTGACGTTTTTATATGTGATAGAGGTATTTTTTGAATAAATCGTAATTCCACGCTCTTTTTCCAGATCATTTGAATCCATAGTCGTGCCCTCAACCAAAACCCCGGCTTGCTTCATCAAAGCGTCGGTCAAGGTGGTTTTGCCGTGGTCAACGTGGGCAATAATTGCAATATTTCTGATTTCTTGAGACATAATCTTATCGTGCGAAAAATAAATCCCGTTAGAAACCGCGATCGCCGCGGGGAATAACGGGAGTATCAAATAGGCTCTAATGGGAAAAACAATTAATCTGCTGGTGTTCCGTTTTTGGATCGTGATTTGCTCCTAACGGGATAAAAAGGCCGTTTGGCCTGTTGATATTTACATTATACCACAAAATAGCGAGACTTCAATTTATAGAAGTTGTCGAGGTTTGGTTTTTCTCGTCAGACGCGGGTTGGTCCTGTAACAGTAGAAATCTTAAAACAACTTCCGCCAGCCTGTCTTCGCGTCCCTGGAAATCATGGTCGCAGTTTTTTACCATGACTGTTTTTGTCAGGGAATTTTCTTTTTCCATCAGCTCCAAAGCTTCTTTCTGGCGGATAGCGGTGAACTCTTCCTGATCGCCGATGATCGCCAAAACCGGAGTTTTAATCCGGCTAAAAAGTTCAAGTTTGCCGGTGTGGAACGGCAGAGCTCTGGCAAGTTCTGAATCCCGGCCCAAAAAATCAACGAAAGACTCGGCTGATTTCGGGGCAATGCCGCCGTAAGCGTCACGGGACAAAAACTCATCGCCCTTGTTTTCATTGATAAGCTGCAAGGC
>MGDB01000067.1:5108-8933 GCA_001790645.1 Candidatus Schekmanbacteria bacterium GWA2_38_11 | reverse complement strand
AGAAGTGCCAAAGGTGAAAGAATAAAAGCTAACCGGTTGAGCCTGTAAGAAGCAAATCCAAAGATTAGGATTGAAAGGATTCCAAATATCCACATCTTTTGCTGACTCATTATGTTTGAAGGCAGAGCCCTGTTTTTTGTTCGTGGATTTATTGCATCAAAGTGAAGATCAGCAATCCGGTTAAAGGTCATTGCCCAGGTTCTTGCGCCTACCATTGCAACCAATATCCAAAAGATTTTCTCTTTTGGTGGTATGCCATTTGAAGCTATAAATGCACTCATAAAGGCAAATGGAAGTGCAAAAAGAGTATGTTCTATTTTTATTTCTATAAAAAAAGTTTTAATGTCCTTTAAAAGATTCATTTTGTTCCTATATGGATAGTGGTGACGCCAAAGGTAAGGTCCTTGTAACTTACCTTTCTGAATCCTGCAAGTTCCATCTCCCTTTTCATCTCTTCCTGGCTGAGGAAACTTACTACAGAGTCTTGAAGATAATAGTATGCATTTTTATCCCTTGAAATTATCCTTCCAGCCAGAGGTAATATTTTTCTGAAGTAAAAAAGGTAGAGAGAAAAAAGAAATGTACTTTTAGGTTTATAAAACTCAAGGATAACAGCCCTGCCTTTATCCTTGATTACTCTTCTCATCTCTGAAAGGGCGTCTTTTAAAGCCTCAATGTTTCTTATCCCGAAGGCAGAGGTTATAACATCAAAGGAATTATCCTTAAATGGAAGATAGAGTGTATCTGCACAGACAGGAATGAGATTAGAGTTAAGAGTTAAGAGTTTGGGGTTCGGAGTACTTTTTTCTGACTCCTGACTCCTGACTTCTGGCTCCTGTCTTTCTTTCTCTATCTTTTTTTTCCCTAATACAAGCATTTCCTTGCAGAAATCAGCACCGATTACCGTACCTTTAAAGCCGCTCTGCGAAGCAATAGCCATTGATAGATCAAGGGTGCCTGCACATACATCAAGAACCTTCGTTGGATTAGCGGAGAGGATTAATTTTGCAGTTTTTTTCCGCCAGAGCCTGTCAAAGCCAAGACTTAAAATATGGTTTAAGAGGTCATACCTTGATGAGATAGAGGCAAACATTCCTCTGATAGTTTCTTTGCTCTTTCCCAAGCCTTCTCCAGAATTAAGTATTAAGGATTAAGAATTAAGTTCTTAGTTCTTGCTTAATCCTTATCACTTAACCCTTAATCCTCACCCTATTATACCCTTCCATTTATAAGTTACAAGCTATTAATAGATGGTTGTGGATGACACCGGAGGGTGGTGAGGTTATCGGTGTTCGGTTTGCGGTGTGCGTTAAGCGGGCAAAGGATTAGAGAATTTGGCGATCTTTCAGCTTTTTGCTTATAGCTTCTCTACCTTTTTCTTTTTCATTGGCAGGATGACTGTAAAGGTTGTCCCTCTGTCCTTTTTACTCTCTATCTCTATTTTTCCGCTGTGGAGGTTTACAACCTGGTTACACACTGTAAGGCCAAGACCGGTCCCCTTTGATTTTTTGGTAAAGAAGGGTTCAAATATTCTTTTTAAATCCTCCTCTTCTATTCCGACGCCGTTATCCCTGAAGATTATCTCTATTTTGTCTTTGTCATCTTTTCCCGCCGCAATTGCTATTTTGCCTTTTCTGTTTGAGAGAGCTTCAAATGCGTTGTTCAGGATATTATTGAAAAGCTCTCCTATTTGAAGAGGGTCAGCCTCAATATAATCTTTTTTTATGGAATCGATTTTTTTATCAACAGAAATAGTTTCTTCACTGAACCTTTTTTTTGCGGATGCAATGCATTCATTTAGAATTTCATAAACTCGGAAAGTCTGGTAATGAGGCATTTTCAGCCGCGAGTAGAACAGGAGATTATTTATGATCTGGTCACTTTCAACTATCTTCTTTTCTATTGTAGCAAAATGCTTCTCGAGGGATGTAAGCTGCCCTTTTCTTTTGATATTATAAGCTGCTATTCTTATGGCAGATAAAGGATTGCGCAGTTCATGGGCAATAACGGAAGCAAGCGTGCCTATGTCTGAGAGACGCCTGGCAGACTCCAGATCTTTTTGGGCCTGCATCAGTTCCATCTCAGCCAGCTTTCGTTCAGTGACATTAACCAGACATAAGATAACAGTTTCTACCATACCAGATGAATTTTTTACAGGATGAAGGCTCCAGTCCCAGTATGTTATCCCCCGTTCAGGGTGTTGGGTATATATAAAAGGCTTTCCATGGGTAGAGTATGGGTCACCAGTTTTTACGACTCGGTTAAATATTAACTTATTATCATCATCAGGATAGAGATCAAAGTAATTCCTGCCTGCAAAAAATTCAGGTGCCAGTCCGTCTGCCTGTGCATAGGCACGGTTTACACGGATAAAGTTAAAATTTTTATCCATGTATGCAATCAGAAGATGGGTATCAGAGAAAATCGTTTCCAGCAGCTCATTGGTTTCAGATAGTTTTTTCTCTGTTTGTTTACGATGAATAATTCCTGCTAGAGAATTAGCAATTGTGGTCAGGAATTCTTCCTTTTTTTGATCCCTGCGATAGTTTTCGCCTAAATAAATATTCAATACACCAAGAACCCTTCCGCTAGATATTATGGGGATACAATAGAGACCGCGAGGAATAACACCTTTCAATCTTATTTCATGCTCATGATCAATTTGGTCTGTAAATTGCATCTGCTGCTTTAAAGCTGCCTGTCCGCAAAAACAACTGCCAAAAGGAACCTGGGCACATTCTTTCTCTAAAAACTCCGGAAATCCTTTTTGGGTTTTCATGACTAAGAGGTCTTGTGTATTTTCAACAAGAAATATACTCCCCATTGACTCAGGTGAAAGCCATGGGATTGAAAGGAGCATATCGAGTGTGCGATCGAGGAGCTTTTCAAGGTCTAAATCTTCAAGGGATAGGCGTAAAAGAGAATTGATCACTCCTCCGGCGATATAGCTTTGCCGGATCGTATCTTCCATATCAAACTTCTGGATCCCATCGCCAATGACACGGGTTAGTGACTCGATGGACTCTATAGCCTTGGGTGATATCCTATCTGCTCCTTTATCAGCAAGATGGATTGCTCCAATTATCTTATTCTTATAGCGAACCGGGATAACCGCAACAGATGCATACCCATGCTGAGCGCACATACCGCGGAATCTCGTCTTTTCCTGTTCTGTAAGGCAATTAACAAAGTTGCCCAAATTGTTGCAGAGGAATGAGCCGCCTTGTGTCATGGCATTAAGATCCTGAGGTTCTGGTTGTCCGGTTATTATGCGAATGCAGGCACATTGGTCTTTTTTCACTGAAAGGCAATTCTCGGATTCCCAAAATTCCCGGCTAAAGCCTGAATACGACTCGTATGGGATTCCCCCTTCTTCATTCAGTATCCTGATACCGGCACACTGGCAGCCACTCAGGCTGCGAACAAACTCAATCACGTTATCTAAGTATTTTTTTCTTAAAGACATCCTGTTTAGTAGTTATAATTTAAAGATCACATTCCAAACCAGTTATTAAAATTGTTCTGTGCTTATTTGGGATTTTGTAAATGGAATTTTTTGAGTTATTTTGTTTGCAAATAATTCTCTGTGAAAGCCTGTTACCTCACGCTGAACTTCGTAATTGAATTTATTTTATTATATGGATGTTGATGCTTTATATTATTCCGCCTGGTTTTCTCTTTCCAACTCATTTACCAGGAGATTTTCAATTTTTGCAATCATGTCCAATGGATTAAAAGGCTTCATAATGCATGTTTCCATGCCATACATTGTTGTCAGCGAGGAATATTCTTCCCGGGTAAAATAGCCTGTCATAGCCACAATAG
>MGDB01000067.1:0-5083 GCA_001790645.1 Candidatus Schekmanbacteria bacterium GWA2_38_11 | reverse complement strand
TTTTAAGCTCTTTGCCACCTGAAATCCATCCATTACGTCCATTTTGAGATCAAGGATTATCAAATCCGGTTTTGCTCTTCGGGCAGCATTCAAAGCAGTTGTACTGTCATTAATTGCCACCGCAGCGTAGCCGCTTAAGATAAGAGTTTCCTCAAGTTCCTCTAAAAACTCTTTGTCGTCGTCTACTATCATTATTTTTTTTCTTGTCAATTTCTTATCCTCCACATGATGCAAGATGCAAGTTGTGAAAATTAAAAACTCAAGGAACAAAGCTAAAAACCATCCTGCCTTGCTACCCTGACACTTTGATGCTTTCCCTTATTTTCTCTATCACTTTAAAAATTTGAAAATTCTATAACTATATATATTTTTTTAAAAAAAATATGTAATGGGATAATTCCCCTTTTTTCTGACTTTATTCTACTGACTTAGCTGTATGGTATAAGCTTTAGGCTGTAAGCGGAAATATATGAGTAACAAGTGAATGAGTTAGAAAAAAGTGTCAAAGTATCAAAGCAAGGCGAAAGCAGGAATCCGGATGTCGTCCCCGTGAAACTTGTCCTCGACTGCGATCGGGGAATGGGGAACCAGAAAACAATAACCCTGGATTTCGTGTCAAGCACCTGCCTGCCGGCAGGCAGGCGGAATGACGGAGAAGCCGATAGCTAACTTTAATACCTTGACACTATTATACTTTGATACTGTTATGTCTTTCAGTTTTTTGCTTATAGCTTAAAGCTTACGGCTTATAGTCGTTCTGGTTGGAATTTGTGGTCTGAAATTTAACTTTGCAGACTTAAAGCTTATTACTTAAAACTCGTTACTTGTTACTCCTCACAGGGATCTAATCCTTTTGAGCATCATTTCCAAATCAAAGGGCTTACCCATTATTCCATCAACAACACTTGTTAACTTTTCCTCTTCAAGCAATTTCTCGATAAAAGGCCTCCCGCTGATAATAAAGACTGCAGGCTTAGGCTTTTTCTCTTTTACTATTTTAAGCATGTCGATTCCATTTAACCCCGGCATCTTAAAATCAAGAAGAATGACATCGTAATTATTTTTTCTGATAAGCTTCTCTCCCTGGTTTCCGTCAAGGGCAGTTTGAACTGAATACCCCTCATCATTCAAAAATTCTGCCATTTCCTCGCATAATTCTGCATCGTCATCGATGATTAGGATTTTTTTTGCCATTGTTATTTTTTCCCAGCATTGTTAATCTTCTTCCTGTACTGTGTCGGTGCTAATCCTGTAATTTTCTTAAACTGCCTTATAAAGGACTCTGTGTTCTGGTACCCCATTTTATCCGCAATGTAATCTATATTGTAACCAGTTTTCTTTAAAAGTGTTTTGGCTTTTTTTATCTTCAATGCTAATCTGTATTCACTGAATCCTACTCCTGTATATTGTTTGAAAGTTCTGCTCAGGTATTTCGGACTTAAATAAACTATAGAAGCAGCATCCTCAAGCCTTACCTTTTTGAAACAATTCCTTTGTACGAAACGTTTTACCCGTTTGATTTTACTCTTAAGGTCAGTTGAAGCATAATCAGCCTCGCCTCTATTTTTTGCCAATATGCTCTCAATGATCTCTCTTGTTTTCTCAATGTCTATTGGCTTCTCAATATAATTTGAAGCAAGTCCTCTCAGTGCCCTGATAACCACTTCTTTTGATCCGTGGCCTGTTAAAATAACAACATTCATTTCAGGAGCCATTTCCTTTATCTTCCTTAAAACCTCAAGACCGTCCATACCGGGCATCTTTATGTCCGAAATTACGAGGTCTATTTCGTTTGGCTTCTTTAAAATTTTTAAAGCCTCTTCCCCATCAGGAGCTTCCACTATGTCGTATTCCTCAAAGCAGTCTTTGAACTCACTCCTGAATATCTGGTCATCATCTACAAGGAGTATTTTATCTTTATCATTCATAAATACCTCTCTCTTAAAATAAGTGTCCGAGTGTTTAGCCATCAGCTTTACTCAATCCCCCCCTTTACTTGCCTGCCGGCAGGCAGGGAAAAGAGGGAGAAGGGGGATTTGAATTTTTAGTTTTGAATAATGTCATTGACCCAAAGGGTCATTACGAGAGACGATTTATCGGATTGTGGTAATCTCGTATAGATTGCCTCGCTTCACTCGCAATGACATTACTCCGCAATCTCTCTCCTCTCTCAACCCCGAACTATTGCGCAGGCTGAAACCTGCGTCTTCCTTGAATGACACTTCTAACA
The DNA here is from genome assembly GCA_001790645.1 of Candidatus Schekmanbacteria bacterium GWA2_38_11. Taxonomy (GTDB): domain Bacteria; phylum Schekmanbacteria; class GWA2-38-11; order GWA2-38-11; family GWA2-38-11; genus GWA2-38-11. The sequence continues at coordinate 2,853 of MGDB01000067.1, read as the reverse complement.
TTGACATGTTGATACTTTGATACTTAATTTTTGTGTTTGGAATTTATTTTGGATATTGTGTCTTGACATTTGAGCTTGTTCTGAAATTTGTCATTATTTTAACTGATTTTTCATCATATAACTCTTTATAGATTTAACAACAAAAAAATTACAAAATATTATGTAAATATTTTTGAAATTTTAAAAATCAACTACCCTGCGGCAAGCCGCAGGGTATGAAGAGGTAAGTTATTTATTTTACCCCTCACCTTAATCCTCTCCCGCAAGGGGAGAGGAAACACAAGGTTTCCCTGTGGCAGAGACCACAGGGAATTACAAGTTAAAAGGATAAAGCCAAAAACTAACTTATAACTTGTGGATTTAAGTAGCGAGTAAAGAGCAGCAAGTAGCAAGATTGGGAAATTCTGTTTTTTCTCTCTACTTAGTATGGCTTATAGCTTAAAGCTTATAGCCGGAATAGGTGCAGTAGTATGGTATGAAGAAAAGGAAGGGTGAGTGACGGGTTTCGAACCCGCAACCACTGGAGCCACAGTGCGAAAGAAGCCTTTTTTACTGGTTTTCACAGAGTTTTAAAGAGTGAGATAAGGAGTTAGAAACAAAGGGGATTTAAGGATTTTTCCTTTTATCCCCTTTTTTTATTTTATACTGATTTTAGTCAAGATATGGTCAAGAATCGGTCAAGGAAAACTGGCTAATACTTCTTTCCAAAATCCTGGCGGGTTAATATCGTTGCAATGTTTACTTCCGAACCTTTCCAATGGAAAACTATTCTGTAATCACCTACTCTTAAACGGAAAAGACTTTCATAACCTTTTAGTTTTTTGATATGCTTTCCATCGGGGATAGGATTTTCTTCAAGCCTTTTGCATCCTTCAGCAATCCGGTTGAAAGTCTCCTCCGATAGGCTAAGCATTTCCTTTTTAGCTCTGTCAGAGAAAGCAACCCTATATTTTGCCACTTGAAGTCTTCCTTTGGGCTATAAGGTCATCCAAGGATGTGAGCTTGCCCTCTTCTATGTCCTTTAACCCTTCTTCGATTTTACTTCTTATATTTGGGTCTAAGGCAAAATAGAGGTCTTCCATTTCCTCTTCCATAACTTTATGGATAAGGCTCTCAAACTCTTCCACGCTTAAATCAGCTACTTTCATATTACCTCCGTTTTTTTCTTATAAAATAGTATCAAAACCAAAATAAGTCAATGGGGAAGAAAACTTGATATAGTAGTGTTAAAAAATATCTTGCTTTTGAAGATATAAGAATCGGTCAAGGATTGGTCAAGGGCATACCCCCCCAACAGGCTTTCAATTATATCAATGGTTTTCCCCACGCCGACTTTTAAAATTTATTTTTGTGTACAATTCTATACCCAATACCCAAATAATACACAGATTTTTTGCTTTTATAGAGGTATTGTGAAGAATGCGTAAAACACCTTATATGAAAGTATAAATAAAATACGGTCTGAGGTCGTAAGGTTTCTGTTTAGAAATAGGGTAGTTTTTGATGCCATCCGCCAGCTTTACCCCGTTAGAGATTATACGCTATGTACTATACTTATGTAATTCAGAGTGAAAAGGATAAACGGTTTTATACCGGTTTTACCAATGACTTGCAAAAACGATTGAGGGAACATAACTCAGGCAAAGTAGCTTCAACAAAAAACAGGGTTCCATTCCTGCTTGTTTATTATGAAGCTTGTTTGAACGAGCAGGATGCCACAGCCAGAGAGAAGTATCTGAAGTCAGGGATGGGTAAGAGATATCTAAAAAACAGATTAAAACAGTACCTATCTCTAACGGGGTTTATGTCTCCACCTCAAACACCAAGAAAAAAGATTGGGTTTAAGGGAGAAGATAAATAAAGCAAATTGCTATAATAGAACTCAAACTCTTCAACGCTCAAATCAGCTACTTTCGTATTACCTTCTCTTTTTTGTTTTATAAAATAGTATTAAAATTAAAACAAGTCAAAGGTCAAGGTATGGTCAAGGAAGCTGCCAGCCTGTTCCCCACCTCCCTATCCATTTTAAAATACTAACCTGTGAAAAAATTTTCTGGTTTTTAGACTTTTACGATTGGTTAACGGTAAATTAGAAAAACATTATCTCTTTATAGAACGGTAATCTTTGCTCCGGTGTTCAATATCGTAAACCTTGATTTCTCTTGTCTTAAAGTAAATCCAGTAAATTATTCGGTAATCTCCAACTCTTATTCTACAAAGACCTTTAAGGTCGTCTGGTAAAGAAGTAAGTGGATGGTGTATAATTTTTTCTGCATTCGCAGAAAGCCAGTCAATCTTTTCGGATATTCTTAGTTGGACGGGTTTGTCAAGTTTCTTAAAGGATTTTTCAGCATCTGGGAGGAGTATTACTTTATACATAGCTCTTTCTTAAGAGATTCCCAATTCTTACCTTTCCCCTGAAGGTCATCTCCTCTTGCCTTACGCATATTTTTTATAAAGTCTGCATTTTGAGATAAAAGCCAATCTTCAAGGTCTGCTTTGGTATCTGCTGTTTCAAAAACAGATAAAGGAAAAGTCACTGTTTGTTTTCTCTTGCTTAAAGGCATTGCTCTGCTCCTCCTATGTTTGATCACATAGTATTAAAACCAGTAACAGTTGTCAACATTACCTTTGCAAATTTGCCAAGAAATTTTTTCGAGGGGTCTCTGAAAAATATGGGAGAGACCTCTCAACTCCCTGCATTGAAGCATTGCGGGATGAGGCACTGGCTTTGTGTTGGGCCAGCACCAAGGTCGTTTTTGCAAACACCAAGCACTGCCTCTTCTGCAACAAGCTTAATCTTTTTTACAGTTGGGGTTGTGTAGAGTTTCTTATTCATAAAGTCTCCTTTAT
>MGDB01000066.1:20728-22034 GCA_001790645.1 Candidatus Schekmanbacteria bacterium GWA2_38_11 | reverse complement strand
AAGATGTCTCTCATGACCCCGTTAAGAATCGCGAGGATGAGAAGGACTATCCAAATTGCTAATGCTCGTAAAATCATCAGCATTATATCAACTCTGCGTCAGTTCAACCGCTTCGGCTGACCCGCCAATGAAATCCCTTGACAAATCAGGTCTAAAGGGGATTTTACTGAAAATTTTTGTACTAAGCTATCCTTACAGATGTATCTATTAAAACCTATCTTTTGTAATGCCTAAGTTCCCCGGCTGTTTTGTCAAATTTTAATTTGCCCTTCATAGCCTTTATCTTCTCAATCTTTTTTTGTCTGAGGAATTCTGATATAGCAACCTTTACAGCCGATGCCTTACTCTTCTGGCCGCTCTCTTGAACCAACTCATCCAAAACCTTTTTTTCAATTGTTACGGTTGACCTCATACCTGCCTCCTCTTAAGCACAACAATTTAATAACTTTTCGTCTAAATGCCAAGTATATTTTTGTGCATAAAGGCACACAATAATTTTATGCCATGAGATTATTGTCATTGGCAAGGAATACTATTTCTGAATAGAAATGGATATATTTACTTTGAATGTGCCCGTTATTCAGTAAATACTTTTGAAATCGTTCCAATATAATTAAATCAAAACTTATCACTAAGCAATATAATAATTATTTTTTAGTCTTTATGCTGCATTATGCTACTAAAGTTAGCATAAATTCCACGTTTTTTAATTGACATATAATTAATTGTGCTGTTAATTTTTGATTTAAATACAATAAGTATAAAAAATAATGTTAGACATCGCATAAGCTATGGCAATTTCCGATAAAACAAGAAAAAGTCTCTGGGGCCGATCAGGTAATAGATGTGCAATGTGCCGACGCGAGCTGATTATCGAGAGTACTCCTAACGATGACGAGTCAATCGTAGGAGATGAGTGCCACATTATTTCCGGAAAGGGCCAGGGCCCAAGGCATGATCATCTTTTCCCATTAGACCGGCTTGATGAACCGGCGAATCTCATTCTTCTCTGCCGAGTTCATCATAAAATGGTAGACGATCAGGCTGAAACATACACGGTCGAGGTGCTTAGGAAGCTGAAGTATAACCACGAGAAATGGATATCCACATCTCTAACCGACGATAAGCTAATCCCACCGGTTCGTATTCGGCGAATCAAGGAAAATATCCCGACGCATTTAGTTCGTATCGCTTCAGGTCAGGAACTCTTCAACATTCTTGATGGCTCTATGGGCTATTACTTCGATCATGATGAGCCGCGCTCAGAGGAAGAAGTGCAAGTCTTAAGTGCATTTTTCCAGGAAGC
>MGDB01000066.1:17910-20698 GCA_001790645.1 Candidatus Schekmanbacteria bacterium GWA2_38_11 | reverse complement strand
GGGGGGCGTTGGCCCATCTTCCTCATTTCCTGTCGCGATACTGAAAGCGCTCCGTCCAACAAGTCCAGAGATAGTCAAAATCGAAACGCCCAACGACGCCAGTCGCTCAATCGAGCGTCCTCATAATGGTTAGGAATGCGATGCCTAACAAATCATTGCAGCCGGCGCACACCTGTCGCTCGCGCGGCTGAATTCTACGTTATGCAAAATACTTTGATAAAAAATTGTCAACCTCATTAGCAAAAGCTATACTTAAATCAAAAAAAGATGAAATATGCTTTTATTCGAAGGGGATTCAGATAAAGCAAAAAAGAATATAAAAATTCACAATTATCTTTTTATGAATCCGACACTCTGCATTCAGATTGCAGGGGTTTGATTTACCTGCCTATCGCAGGCAGGTCAGACCCTGTTTATCAAATATTTTTCCGACCCGAGGATTTTGTATTTTTCACTAAGACGGGTTCAATAAATTGAACCCCTACGTAAAACGGGTCGGATAAATCCGACACCCTACGGGAGAATGTAAAAGAAGGCAATGCTGAGGGGTTGTATAAATTTTGTGAAGAAAGAGAAACATTCTTTATAAATCATTTTCTCTGCCTACCAGCATTATCTTGGGAGATTTCAATAGTTCCTTAACAAAGCTGCTTTTTTCTCTTTTTTTATGTTCAAATTCTTTCCACGAGTAAAGCGTAACGTTTATTTCCCTTCCAAGTCTCTTCTCTAAGGCAGCAAGCTTTTCATTTAATAAAGATGTGTCAGGATTGCCTATAACCATGAGGTCTATATCACTGGTTTCTTTTTCACGCTTTGCAGCAAAAGAACCGTATATAAATGCAATTTTTATTTCTTTTATAGGTAATAAAGTTTTTTTCAAAGCTCCTTCAACCCCCGCGGTCTTTGAAACAATGCTTTTTAGTTCTTTAAATAGAGGATGCTTGGTATTCAAGGAATAATAGATTAAATTCCCAAGCTTCTCTGTTTTAAATAAATTATCTTTTTGAAACTTTAAAATTTCCCTTCTTATACTTCCGGCAGAATAACCTAATACACGTTCAAGTTCTCTTAGGTAGAATCTTTTAGATGGATTGGTGAAAAAAAGAGTAAGTATATCTTGCCTGATTCTTGACTTTGTAAGATATAGAGTTTCTAACATAATTCGTACTCCATTTTGAGTACAATTGTACTCAAAATGGAGTACATTGGCAAGGGGAAAAGTGAATAGCTGAATTCCTTAAGCTCACTTATCCTTAAGTGCTTCAAGAAGTTTCCCGTGAATTCCACCAAAGCCACCGTTTGACATGATGAGGACAATATCCCCGGTTTTTAAATTTGTTACAAGGTGGGTTATTATGTCATCAACCTTTTCTATGTAGAAGGCTTCTTTATCATTATTCCTCAGCGTATCAATTACCCTCTGGGGAGAGAACCGGATTTCATCATCAAGGAGATTCTGGTTGTAAACACCGGCAATAATAATTTTATCTGCCTCCCTGAAAGCTTCGCAGTACTCTTTTTCAAATAGATTTCTCCTGCTTGTGTTAGACCTTGGCTCAAACACTGCCCATATCCGCCTTTCGGGATAACTCTCTTTAAAAGCCCTGATTGTTTCTCTTACTGCTGTTGGGTGGTGGGCAAAGTCATTAACTACTGTTATCCCCTTTTCCTCACCAACTACCTCCTGTCTCCTTTTAACGCCAAGGAAAGTTTTGATGCCGGTTTTAATTTCATCAATAGAAAGGCCTAAACCTGAGAGGGCTGCAACTGTTCCAAGGAGGTTTGCAAGGTTGTGGTCTCCAAGCAAACTGGTGACCCCCTCGCCCAAAATGTTTCCCTTATGAATTATCTTAAAGATGGTTTCTCCGTTACCCTTACTCTCTTTTTCAAGGCTCCAGTCATAGCTCCGCTTATCTTCTTTGCTTATACCGTAGGTTTCCGTCTGGCATGTTGTCTCGCAGGAAAGCTTCATCAAATTTTTATCCTCCCCGCAGAGGATGAGTTTACTCTCCCGGGGTATCTTTTGGATAAATTTTCTGAAGGCATCTTCAACCTGAGAAAAATCTTTGAAAATATCAGCATGGTCAAATTCAACGCTTGTAAGGATTGCTACATCTGCTTCGTAGTGGAGGAATTTTGGCCCCTTATCAAAAAAAGCTGTATCGTATTCATCCCCTTCAATTACAAAAAACTCTCCTTTCCCGAGTTTATAGTTCCTTTCAAAATTCTTTGGTATTCCGCCAATTAAAAACCCAGGGTCTTTTCCGCAAGCCTCTAAAACCCATGCAGCAATTGATGAGGTTGTAGTTTTGCCGTGGGTTCCTGCAATAACGATTTTTTTTTTGCCTTTAAGAAAGAATTCTTTAAGAGCCTGCGGCATGGAAAGATAGGGGATTTTTGATTGAAGCAAGGCTTCGACTTCAGGATTATTCCTTGATACTGCATTCCCGACTATTACAAGGCCGGGTTTATCTGCTAAGTTTTCGGGTTTATAACCTACCCTTATTTCTATCCCCTGCTCTTTTAAGATGTCACTGATTGGCGGATAGACATTCTGATCAGAGCCTGTGACCTTAAACCCTTTTTCCTTAAACATTCCTGCCAGAGCGCTCATCCCTGTTCCGCAGATGGCTATCAAGTGGACATGGTTCATGTACAAATCCCAAGTTCTTTCATTATTAAATCATGGAGTTCAGGTCTGAATTTAGCAAAACCCCTTGCTTCCCTTGTTGGGTGAACTCTGTTAGTAAGCAGTACTACGATTATCTCCCTTTCAAGGTCAATCCAG
>MGDB01000066.1:16363-17796 GCA_001790645.1 Candidatus Schekmanbacteria bacterium GWA2_38_11 | reverse complement strand
AGCCCGGAATGACCGGCAACTCCTCCCATTGCATAGGCGTTGTCATCATGGACTTCACCTTCTAAAATCTTATCCCTCCAGGGACAATTTTCAGTAGATGCAAAAAAGGAGTTCCGGCGTTTTTCTGCAAACGAGCTGTTTTCCTCTAAAAGGTTACGGAAGAATGTATCTGAAAGAGAAAGAGGGTTAAATATTTTTTCTTTGCAAAATTTATCAAGACTGGTGCCGGTTATGATCTCAATAATTTCACCAAGTATAATAAAACCTATGTCGCTATATTTATAACTCTCACCAGGCGGATAGACAACCGGCTCTCTGTTTGCCCTCTGGTAAATATACTGCTTTGCCTCTTTTTTGCAGATGCATGTTGAGCTATCTTTCCTTTCAAGCAGTTCCTTGTAAAAAGGAAACCAATCAGGCAATCCCGCGCAATGATTGAGGAGATGGCGAAGAGTAATGGCTTCCTTCTCTTTTGTAGAAAAATCCGGGATGAAGTTACTGATCTTATCCTCAAGGTGCAATTTATCTTCCTTAATTAAAATCATTATTGCTGCTGTTGTTGCAACAACCTTTGTTAGTGAGGCAATGTCAAAGATAGTGTCCTCTGTCATAACCTCTTTTTTTGGCACAACAGAGCGAAACCCACAAGCCTTGTGGAATACTAATTCTTTTCCCTGTGAAACAAGAATAACAGCACCTGGAAAGATTCCCTTTTCAACTCCGTCTTCCATTTTATCCTGGACTGATAAAAAATCTGCCATCTTCTTAGACCACTCCGTTTTCTAATATAATAAATTTTCCCTCTTCTCCGTTGACCTCGGCATTTACTCCAAAGGGGATTGTGAAATTATCATAGCTATGGCCTGAAGGAAAACCGAATAAGACCGGGATGTTAATATCTGAAAATATATCTGAAATTACATCCTCAAGGGAAAAGCCATTACCTTCTTTTGGCTGGCAACCTTCCATTTCTCCAAATACCACTCCTTTTACTCCCTGCAGTTTACCGGCCATTTTTAAATGTGTGAGCATTCTCTCTATTCTGTAGGGTTGTTCTCCAATATCTTCAAGAAAGAGGATTTTATTTTTAGTGTCAATTTCATAAGGAGTTCCAAGTGTTGTAACTAAAAGAGACAAGCACCCTCCCATTAACTTTCCGCACCCTACTCCTCTTTTTAAAACTTTTAGGGTGTTATACCTTGTTCCCCCGACTAACTCTTTTGAGATCAGCGCCTTTTTGAAGGAATCCTCAGTCTCTCTGGTTGGTCCCTGGGTAAAACGTAAACTTGCAACCATGGGGCCGTGGAAGGTTATTAGTCCGGTTTTAAAGGTTATATGGTTTAAAAGTACAGTGACATCACTGCATCCGAGGAATATTTTTGGGTATTTTCTGATTGTTTCTAAATTTAAGAAAGGCAAAATGTCAATTGCAC
>MGDB01000066.1:15744-16331 GCA_001790645.1 Candidatus Schekmanbacteria bacterium GWA2_38_11 | reverse complement strand
ATGGCTGGATCAGCAAAGGCCTTGTTTATTTCATCTGTCCGTCTTTTGAGGCTTCCTGCAAGATACCGTTTTTTTTCAAATATTTTTTTGTCATAACTAACCTCAAAGCCCATTCTTTTTAACCACAGGACTCCCTTATCAAAATTATTTTTTTCAAAAGGACTTGAAGGAGCAATGATCTGAACTCTGTCTCCTGATACCAAGGCGTCAGGCTTTATCATTCTGAGATTTTTCATTTTAATCTTTTTACAATAACATTTTATTCTGAAATTTACAATAAAGAAGTTATCTTAAAAGAATAATAATCTGATCTAAGACATTTGGCTATGAGATAAGTGCAAAAGTGGTTAGATAAAATATGAGTAGTTAGGTTACATTATGGTGGTTGAAAGTAGCAAGTAGAGAGAAAATTCTTTCTTTCCCTCTCTCTACCCGCTACTTTTAGAAGTGGGTGAGATTCCATTCCATATAGCTAATACTCTTGAAACTTTAAGCTGTAGGCTAAATTGTTTTAAGCTTTCCCTAAATTTCTGATAAAGGGTTATTGCAATTTTATTTAATTTAATCCCCCTTCACCTTCTTCCTCT
>MGDB01000066.1:11834-15523 GCA_001790645.1 Candidatus Schekmanbacteria bacterium GWA2_38_11 | reverse complement strand
ATGTGCAGCAGTCTCTGTTCCAGACAGAGTAGTATCCGTGAAGCTTATGGAGTAGCAGAGCATATTTGTTTTTTCATTGAAGGTCAAAAATGCAACACCAAAAGCCTTGCTCTCAGTTACCGGGACTTCCTGGCCCCCAGTCAAAAGGGCAGTAAAAACCCTTAGTTCATCTTTCTTTTTACCCTCCTTTTTACCCTCGGCGCTTGCAGAAATCATCAGAATCAGTGTGAATACAAGTGAAGAGAGTAGCCCTATTTTTAGTAATTTTGAGCCTGTCATGACTATTCCCGCAATGTTTTTAAAAATCGTTTTCATTTTTTACCTCCTTATAAAGGAAATAGTGTTTTCTTTTAGAAAAGATCTACCTCATCCCAACAGATGAAATTTCTTTTCTAACTCTTATAACAAATAATTTTTAATATTTTTTTAAGTTATATAGCAAGAATCAATATAGCAAGAATCAAATTCCCCTTTTTTCTGACTTTTTTCCGCTGAAATAAAGTATTCAAATAGGAGGGCATTTTATTTATCAAAGTATTATTGCTGAAATAACACTTCTTTTTTTATTGGGGAGAATGTAATATTTTATGGTAGCATAATCTTACAAAAATATACTTCATAAAATATTTTAATTTTTTTGCAGAAAAAGGCTATCTTAATGGACTACCGATGCAATAAAAAGCTAAAGCAAATAAAAGATCCTAAAAGGCTTTACGATTATGCCTGTTACTGGTTAAACAGATACCCCTGTTCAACACTGAAGTTGAAAGAAAGGCTATTAAAGAAATGCAGCGATGAAAAAATGATTGATGATGTAATTTTACGTTTAAAGGAAATTAACTACTTAGATGATAAAAAATTAGCATCAGGGCTTATAAGTTCATACCTTAAAAGAGGATACGGGAGAAATCGAATAAACAGAAAACTTTATGAAAAAAGAATCCTCGATAAGGACATAGTAAAATCTGCATGGGAGGAGAATAAGTGTGATGCAGAAACAGAAAGAGAGAAGATTTTAGAGCTTATCCAGAAGAAATTAAACCATTATAATTTAAAAGAAGCTAAAGGCAAAAGAGCATTAATTGGGTTTTTATTGCGGCGGGGATTTGATTATGAAGATATAGCAGATGCACTGCGAAAAGTCAGGGTAATAGACTTAAATAATAGTTAGCATGTTTAAATCCGGTTATCGGTGACCGGTGATCGGCGGTGTCTTATTAAGTAGCGGGTTACCTGCCTACAGCAGGCAGGTAAGTAAGGGGTAGAGAGGGAAAGCTAATAGTAGATTTGTGAAAAGCATACAGCTTTTCACAAATCTCATTGACAGTGATTAGAATTTTTTGGTACATGACTTACTAAATCAAGCCATAAGCAGAAAGTATTTTTCATGAAAGAAGCTGAAGCAAAATACCCTGAGGAATCTGCAACACAAATGGTAGAAGTTGTGCTTCCAAATGACACAAATCTTCTTGGCAATGTCCTTGGCGGAAGGGTCATGCACTGGATAGATATTGCAGGGGCAGTTGCTGCAAGGCGCCACAGCAGAAGGCCTGTTGTAACAGCCTCTATGGATGTTTTAACTTTCAGTCACCCGATAAAGCTTGGAGAGGTAGCAATCCTTGAGGCATCTCTTGTATATGTTGGAAAAAGTTCAATGGAGGTGGAGGTCAGGGTGTTTTCTGAGAATCAAGTTACCGGAGAAAGGAAACAGACAAGCACTGCTAATCTCACCTTTGTGGCACTTGATGATAATGGGAAGCCAACTCCTGTGCCAAAGCTTAAGGTAAGGACAGAAGAGCAAAAGAGGAAGCTCGAAGAAGCTGAAAAGAGAAGGGAGATGAGGAAAAGGTTTAAAACGGAAATATAGGTTTTGGCAAAAAGTAAGTTTTCAAATCCCCCCTTACCCCCCTTTTCCCTGCCTGCCGGTAGGCAAGTAAAGGGGGGATTAAATTTTCATGAATTTTTGTGAGCCGAAGTCTCAGGTGCGATTTGTTAGAAAAGAAAAGAAATTTTATAATTCTTCTTTTATTCCTAATTCTGGGATTTTCTATTTACAGTAATTCATTTACAGTCCCCTTCCACTATGATGACAGGGTATTAATTTCAGAAAATGAGAAACTCCATAACCTGAAGCTCTTTTTAGAAAAAGAATTTTTTACCTCAAACCGCCCCATACTTCTACTTACCTTTGCATTGAACTATAGTTTGGTAGGTGAAAGCCCTTTTGGCTATCACCTTGTAAACCTGATTTTTCATATTCTGACAGCATTTTTAATTTACCTCATCTTAGATGAAATTTTTCTGAGGATGCATTTAGACAATGGCCTGTTCCCTGCCCTGTCATCTTCGCTAATTTTTTTAACACATCCGCTTGCAACTGAGGCGGTTACATATATCTCAAGCAGGTCATCAGTTATGAGCGGTTTTTTCTATCTTCTTTCTCTCTACTTTTTCATAAAAGCCTGTAATAAGAAAAAGAATTATTTTATCTACAGCGCCGGATCTCTGATTTCGTTTCTCCTGAGTGTTGGATGCAAAGAGATAGGTATAACACTGCCCGCTGTTTTTCTTCTTTTTGATTATTATTTTATTTCCGGTGAAGATGGAGAAAGGATATCTGCAAATTTTAAACGCTTTCATCTGCCTCTAATAGCAACCGGTATTTTCATTGTTTTCTTAAAGTTTAAATTTGCTTTGAGCCTTTCAAGCCCTGACATGGCGCAGAGGGATTTCCTTGCTCATATATATTCTTCAAGTTTTGCAGTGATTTTTTATTTAAAAAAGTTCCTTCTTCCAATGAACCTTAATATTGACCCTGATTTTCCATTGATAGATTCTATCCTCAAATGGAGGTTTGTAATCTCTTTTCTTTTAATGCTGGGGCTTCTGGTTATTTCAAAGAAAATCGGCTCTAAAGCAAAACTCATCTCCTTTTCAATCCTCTGGTTTTTCTTAACACTTTCCCCCCATCTGTTCATAAGATTGAAAGACGTTATGGCAGAGAGATGGCTATATCTGACTCTGGCAGGTTTTGGATTTTTTGCAGCCGGTCTATTAGCTAACTCAAGGAGCAGGGTTTTTTCTGCAAAGCATGAGGAAGGAATTTACATGCCTGTGGCAGTAGTTATGGTTTTTGTGATTTTATTTTTTTCAATTGAGACTTATAGCAGGAATGATATCTGGGGAAGCAGTATTTCCCTTTGGTCTGATGCTGCTAAGAAGTCTCCAAACAAATTCAGGCCATATAATAATTTAGGAGAAGCTTACGCTGCAGAGGGTGAGGATGACAGGGCTATAGAAGAATACAAAAAAGCCATTGAACTAAATCCAAAGGCTGAGAGAGTCCTTTATAATTTAGGTAATGTTTATTCAAGAAAAGGAGAAGTTAGTGCTGCAATTGATGCCTATACCAGGGCAGTAGAGATTAATCCCTCTTATGCAAAGGCATATAACAATCTCGGCAGTCTCTATTTAAATAACGGCGATTATGAAAAGGCAAAGGAAGAATTTTTAAAGGCAATAAAGATCGAGCCACGTTTCCCTCAAGCTTATAACAATCTCGGAAATGCATACAGCAAATCAGGAATGCCTTCAAAAGCAATTTTAGAATATATAAAAGCTATTAGAATAGATCCTAAATATGCTACTGCCCACTACAATCTGGCGCGGGAGTTCTACACCATCCGATA
>MGDB01000066.1:0-11766 GCA_001790645.1 Candidatus Schekmanbacteria bacterium GWA2_38_11 | reverse complement strand
GACTGGAGGAAGTGAAAAGGAAAATAATGCAATGAAAGGTAAAACTTTAAAGAAACTTCATATTTCCATATTGACTTTGAAAATAAAATCCTCTTTATTTGAGAGAAAAAAAGGAGGTTTAAAAATTGAGAGCCTTTGAACATTTTCAACCATCAAACCTGAAGGAAGCGATTAAAATTTTATCCACGAAAGATAAAGAAGCGCGAGTCATTGCAGGAGGGACTGATTTACTTAATGCAATGAGGGATGGAGAGGAGAGTCCTGAATGTATTGTAGACCTGAAAGGGCTTAAAGGATTAGATTATATAAAATATAAGGAAAAAGAGGGGCTGCGGATCGGGAGTTTAACAAAGCTTGGCAGCATTGAGAAAAGCAGTATAGTAAAAAAGAAATACCCGGTGCTTTGCCAGGCAGCTCACTCCATAGGTTCAGTACAGATTAGGAATATGGCAACTATTGGCGGGAACCTTTGCAATGCAGCACCCTCTGCCGACATGGCGCCTGCTCTGATTGCTTTAGAGGCAGAATGTAAAGTGCAAGGAGCAAAGGGAAAAAGAACTATATCTTTAGAAGATTTTTTTGCAGGTCCGGGTGAGACTGTCCTTAAGAAGGGGGAAATCCTTACTGAGATAATAGTGCCAAAGTTAGCAGGCAAATGTTTTGGAGTTTATATTAAACATGGTCTTAGAAAGGCCATGGATATAGCAATTGCAGGTGTCTGTGTAATAATAACGAAGGAAAGAGGGAAGCTGAAGGGTGTTAGAATTGCCCTTGGAGCTGTTGCACCAACACCAATAAGGGCAAAGAATGCAGAGAAAATATTGCTTGATGGAAGTGTTAGTGAGGATGCAATCACAGAAGCTGCAGAGGAAGCAGCAAAGGCCTGCTTCCCTATAAGTGATGTCCGCAGTTCAGAGTGGTACAGGAGAGAGATTGTGAAAGTACTGGTGAGAAGAGGATTGAGGGAATGCCTGGAGAAGGTTTAAAAAAGGGATATTTTCATATGAAAAAGATAATAGAGCTTAAAATTAACGGCGACTTTTATGAAATTGCTGTTAAGCCGTCAAAGAGGCTTTTATCTGTTATAAGGGATGACATAGGCCTTACAGGGACAAAGGAAGGCTGTGGCAAAGGTGATTGCGGAGCCTGTACAGTGCTTATGAATGGGAAGGTAGTTAATTCCTGCCTTGTTCTTGCTATAGAAGCCCAAGGTAAAGAGATTATTACAATTGAAGGAGTTGCTGAAAACGGAGATCTCCATCCGGTCCAGCAAGCCTTAATAGACTATGGGGCAGTTCAGTGCGGATTCTGCACTCCAGGGATTGTTCTCACTGCTAAGGCTCTGCTTGATGAAAATCCAAACCCTTCAGAAGAAGAAATCAGAGATTATCTTTCGGGAAACATATGCCGCTGCACCGGGTATGTTAAAATTGTTCAGGCTATTAAGTCTGTGAGAGGATGAATATAAGCTATAAGCTGTAAGCTATAGGCTGTAAGCTTTAAGCAGAATAGGTCAGGAATCTTGTGTGATTGTTTGGGTTCTAATTCTCCCAACGAACAGACTGTGTCACAACTCATGTTTTAATGGTAGCCGCAGGCTTTAGCCTGCGTTAAACTCATTGATATTAAAAAATTTTATTCGCAACCTAAAGGTTGCGGCTACATTATGACACAGTCTCGAAAAGTGGGGGGGAGAGATGGGGGGATTTGATAAAATTGGGAGGCTAAAGCCTCCCGTACCCTTCACCTTTTCAGATTCAATAGTGAGGATTTATGGAGAAAATAAAAGTCACAGGCACTAAAATGCCAAGAATAGATTCCAGGGATAAAGTTCTTGGTAAGGCTTTATATTCCGCTGATATTAATCTTCAGGGCATGCTCTGTGGCAAAGTTCTTAAAAGCCCCTTCCCCCATGCAAAGATAAAGAATATAGATGTAAGCAGAGCAAAGAGGTTAAAGGGTGTTAAGGCAGTTGTAACAGCAGATGATATTAATAGGATAAGAATGGGGATAATAATGGAGGATGAGCCTGTTCTTGCTTTTGGGAAAGTAAGGTATGTGGGCGAAAGAGTTGCAGCAGTAGCAGCAGTAGATGAGGACACTGCCAATGAAGCACTGGCACTGATAAAGGTGGAGTACGAGGAGCTGAAACCTGTTTTTGATCCCCTTGAGGCAATAGAGCAGGGAGCACCTCTTGTTCATGATGATCTTTTTGCAGAGGGGAAAGCGCAGATGATGGGTATCGAGGGAAACCTTTGCTCAAGCATGGAGGTTCCTGTCGGAGATCTTGAGAAGGGGTTAGCTGAATCAGACTATATTTTTGAAGATACCTTCAGAACAAACATGCAGCACCAGGGTTATGTTGAGCCTCACGCTGTTGTGGCAGATTTTGATATTTCCGGAAGCCTATCTGTCTGGACGTCTATACAGGGATATATAACTGTGCAAAAAAACTTGGCCAAGATGTTTAAGCTTCAAACCTCAAAGGTTAAGGTTTTTCCTACGGAAGTAGGTGGCGCGTTTGGTGGAAAGATATTTATGCTCCTTGAGCCGGTTGCAGTCCTCCTATCAAAAACTTCCGGAAGGCCTGTTAAAATGGTTATGACCATGGAGGAGGAATTTACAACATTAGGCAGACCCCGTTATGCTTCTGTTATAAAACTCAAAACAGGGGTCAAAAAGGACGGTAGGATTTTGGCAAAGCATGCAAGGCTATACTATGACTTAGGTGCATTTGCAGGGTTTGGTCCTATACTTGTCTTTGCCAATGCAATGAATGCATGCGGTCCCTACAGGGTTCCCAATGCAAAACTTGAGGGGTATTGCATTTATACCAATAAACTCTATGGTACATGCTTCAGGGCGCCAGGTGCACCCCAGATGAATTTTGCTGTTGAGTCACAGATGGATATTATCGCAAAGGAACTTGGAATAGACCCTATGGAGTTCCGTCTAATAAATGGAGTAAGAGAAGGGGATCTCCTTCCGTCAGGAAGCATGGTTGAAGATTCTTCCCTTCTTGAGATTATAGAAAAAGCAGGGCAGGCTATCGGTATGAAAGAAACAAGGGAAAAAGGTTGCGGTAAAGGGATGGCAGCATGTATATGGACGAACAGGCCAGAGGAATCTTATGTCCATATAAAATTAAATGAAGATTCAACCCTGACCATATTTACAGGGGTCTCAGACCTTACTGGTGCGAGAACTGCAATAAGGCAGATAGTGGCAGAGGAGCTTAATATAAACCCTGATATGATTTCGGTGATTGTACCGGATACAACACAGGCCCCGCTTACGCCTCCAACCACCGGAAGCGGTACCACCTATAACACAGGGTTTGCATCAAAGGCTGCTGCAGCGGAATTTAAAAATATTCTGCTTGAGGTCGGCAGTGAAATCCTTCAGGTTTCAAAGGAAGGTTTAGATACCGGCAATGGAAAGGTGTTTGTAAAAGGTAATGAGGAAAAGGCCGCTACGCTTAGGGATATATATAAGCATTATCAGGAGAATAAAAAATGTCCTTTAATAGCTAAAAATACTTCTATAACAGAACGCCAGTTTCCGCTGTTTGGAGCCCAGGCTGTTGAGGTTAAAGTTGATAGCGAGACAGGCCGGGTAGAGGTAAAAAGAGTAGTTGCAGTTCATGACGTTGGTAAGGCGATTAACCCCCTTACAATTGAGGGACAAATTGATGGGGGTGTTTCCCAGAGTCTTGGTTTTGCACTGTCAGAGGAGGTAAAGTGTAAAGACGGGGTAGTAACAGTAAATAATTTTTCTGATTACGGAATACCGACTGCTCTTGATGTTCCCAATATTGAATCGATTATTTTAGAGACTGCTCCGGAAGGAGAGCCTTACGGCGTAAAAGGAATAGGTGAACCTCCTGCAATACCAACAGCAGCAGCCGTTGCAAATGCAGTATATGACGCTATTGGAGTGAGAATAAAAGAACTGCCACTGACACCAGAGAGGGTATTGAAGGCGATTAAAGGAATTGGGAATCCTAAATTCTAAACAAATTCAAATTATAAAAAGCTATAGTCTATAAGCAGAAAGAAGTAGCAAACAGAGAGCAGAAAAACTAAAAACTTAAAGTGCAAAGCTAAAAGCCATAGCTTAAAACTTTTGAATTTTAAATTATGATTTTACACTTTTAGCTTTGAATTTTTAACTTTTATAGCTTACCACTTATAGAATTTGAGCGGGACAGGAATGTCCCGCCTATAGATAGGCGGAGTTTTCTAACCCCGCTAAAAAGAAGTATTTTAAGATTTAATTATATGGTATATGCCATTGTGCTTGCCGCGGGAGAATCAAAAAGGATGGGAGCGCTAAAGCAAGTCCTCCCTTTTGGTAAAAGCACAGTAATTGAAACCATTATTACTTCCCTTTTAAAATCCAGTGTTGACAGGGTAATGGTTGTTGCTGGCTACAAGGCTTCTGATGTACGGGAAGTGTTGAAAGAGAGTGAAGTTGAAATCCGTGTTAATGAAAACTATAAAAAAGGCATGCTCTCTTCAATAAAGTGTGGTGTTTCTGCTTTTCCGCAAGATGCAGAAGCTTTTCTAATATGCCTTTGCGACCAGCCAGGAATTAGGCCTGAGAATATTGATGTGCTAATTGATTCTTATAGAAAATCCGGAAAAGGAATTATAATCCCAACCTATAAAGGGAAACGGGGGCACCCTGTAATCTTTGATAGGAAGTATATAGATGAAATTCTTGGTCTTAACGAAGAAGATGGTGAGTTACGTGAGGTAGTCTGGAAAAATTCTAAAGATATCCTTGAGGTTGAAATTAAAAATAGTGCAGTAGTTGAGGATATGGACTATATGGAAGATTATAAGGAGTTAGTTAGAATAGTAAAAGAAGAATAAGGTTTAGTTTTTTGGTTAAATGGGTAGGGGGAGGTTTTAGCCTCCCTATTTAAAGGCGACTAAAGTCGCCCCTACCCCAGAAATTTTTAAGCTGACAGCTATAAGCTATAAGTGACACGAGAGTGTTCAATGTTAGATATCTATAAGGAAATAGTAAGGATCCGAGAATCAGGTCAAAAGGCAGCTCTTGCCAGCATAATCTCAAGAAGAGGTTCAACGCCCCGGAAAGAATCTGCAAAGATGCTGATAAGAAGTGACGGGTCAATTGTTGGCTCTATAGGCGGGGGATGTGTTGAGGCACAGGTATGGGAAGAGGCAAAAAATGTTATGAAAGAGGGGAAATCTAAGGTGCTACATTTTGACCTCACAAGCGAGGAGATTGCCATGGATGGTCTTGTATGCGGAGGGAAGATGGATATTTTAGTAGAACCAATATTACCTGTACCTACAGTCTTTATCTTTGGCGCCGGACATATATCTCTTCCTCTATCTAAGATTGCCAAGATAGCAGGGTTCAGGGTTGTTGTAATAGATGACAGGGAAAGTTTTGCAAACAAAGAGAGATTTCCTGAAGCAGATGAAATAATAGTGGAGGGTTTTGATTCTGTATTTAGCATACTAAAGATAAATGACTCATCTTATCTTGTCATTGTTACCAGGGGACATCTTTCTGATGAAAAGGTGCTTGAGCAGTGTATAAAAACAAAGGCAGGATATGTTGGCATGATCGGAAGCAAAAGGAAGATCAGAACCATCTATTCTAATTTAAAATTCCGGGGCGCATCACAGGAAGATTTAGAAAAAGTCTATTCCCCAATTGGCATACCTATAAAGGCAGAGACTCCAGAGGAGATTGCTGTAAGCATTATGGCGGAAATAATTAAAGTGAAGCAGGATGCAAAGTAATAACAAATAACAAAATAAATTCCAATGACAAATTAGCTGTAAGCCTTAAGCTGTAAGCATAGGAGAACCAGAAAACGTTGAATGGTTGCACAACTCATATGTGTTACCAGGTCGGCTCTCAGTCCTTGTGAAAGCTGAATAGGTCAGGCATCTTGCCTGACAATCCGAGGCAAGATGCCTCGGCGATTATGAAGGGGAATCAACTAAAAATAGGGGCACAGCATGCTGTGCCCCTATTTTTTTAAATTCCTTTTGTTATTCAGATATTAATTTTTCAGCCTCTGACTTGGCATTATTGCATGGAGCCTCAAGAGAGGTCTTGGTATCTTCAAGCATCTTAACAGCATTATCAAGTTTTTCTTTCTTGTCTAAAACTGTCTCATCACCGGTCAGTCCTGAGGCTTCCTGAACCAGGGCATCTACCTTGACTAAATTGTCTTTAGAAGCAGTCAGGTTTTTGTCAAAATCTGCTTTAAGGCTTTTCTTTGCTTCATCAGCTTTTGCCTTTACTTCTTTTACTTTCTTTTTGTCCTTTATTTTTGATACTACACCCTTAAAGGCGTCATCAATGCAGGAAGAAGACGCAGATTCCACTAGCTCACTGACAGTTCCTTTAAGTTCAGTGGCTTTCTGAGAAAGGGAATCAAGCTCTCCTTTTATCTCTTCAACTTTTTTTGTAGCAGCGTCCTTTGCAGCAATAAATTTTTCCTTTGCAGCAACAAAAGAGGATTTTGACTTTTCATAGTCTTTGGTTAACATGGCATTTTCAGCATTCTGTTTTTCATCAACTGCAGCCTTGTATTCGTCTGGAGCAAGTTTCTCAGCATTGGCAGTTACAGCAGCTTTTTCTGCTGATTCAGCATCATTTTTTTCCTGTGTCGGAGGTTTTTGGCATCCAAGAACTAAGGCAACAGCTACAATGATTAAAACAAAAGCAGACAGCATCGGAAACTTTTTAAATTTATTTTGCATAATGTTTATCCTTTCTTAAAAAGTATCTGGTTAAAAGTGAAAATCTTATAAAAAATACTAAATACTAACAACAGCTTTTTTATTCCACATCACCTCCTCTGCCTTTAAAAGTGAATCCGCTTTTTTTCCTGCTTTTCTTTTTTCTTCTCCTTTAAGCTTTTGACAGGTTTTTTCTTTTGCTCTTTTTTAATTTTGTCCATCCCTTTCACTTTTTTTCTCCTTTAAAAATTTTATATTTAAGACCTAATTAAGGAAACCCTTCTCCATATTCTTCTCTATTTCTTTGATCAGGGTTATTAACTCCTCAGGAGTATTAATTTTCTGTAAGCAATCAAGTAAGGCGGAATTGCTTAAAAACCTCATTATTTCACCGACAAGCTCAAGGTAAAGCTCATTGAACTTTCTTGGGAAAAGAAGCATAAAAACAAAATTTATTTTTTTACCATCCCTTGAATAAAAATCAATCCCTTCTTTTGATCTGCCAATTATTAGTATTGGCTTTTCTAATTGAAATGTTCTTGCATGTGGAAAGGCTATATTGCACCCAACACTGGTAGGTTCCAGTTCTTCTCTTGTCATCAGAGCAGTCAGAATGGGAGCTTTATCCTTAATTATTTTTGAATCTTCCAGGCAGCGTAACATTTCCAGAAAGCATCCAAAGCTATTTTTTGCTTTAAGGTCTAAATATACCTGGTCTTCAAATAAAAATTGAGAAAACATTTTTTTATTTTTTAAAAATATTATTGACAATTCATTTTAAGCATATTCCATGCCAATTCAAGCAATAAAAAGTAAATTCACAAATTAGCAGAATATTCAATATGATAAACTTTCTTAAAAAATGTCTGGATTTGCAGAGAAGAGGTCAATTAAAAAATTTCTGCAATTTTTGCATAGATTGAGATTTGCTTTTAAGGTATCTTCTTTCTTGTGATAACAACAATGCGGGTAGGGGCGACTTTAGTCGCCCATTTTGTAAGAGATTTCGAAAAGGTATATTCTTTTCAAAAATTACTATGAAGTTATTGGTAATAGCTTTAATCTTGGAGCTTTTCTCAGGGAGGCTAAAGCCTCCCCCTACCCGTATTCCATTATCGCTTAATTGAGAGGAGTGAAAAATAAAAGAGGGAGGCTTTGTATATTATGCCTCCCTCTTTGCTCTCGTTCTTACTGTAGGTTTATTATTTCTGTTCCGGTGCTTGCTCTGAAGATTGAGTTTTGCTCTCTGTTTTTTCAGGAGCTTTTTCTGCTGGTGCGGCTTCAGCAGGTGCTTCAGGCTGTGGCGCTGACTCGACACCTAAGGCTATTCTTGTTTTTGGTCCAGGTATTCCGTCATCCTTTAAGTTGTTTTTCTTTTGAAAACTTTTAATAGCCTCAACCGTTGCATCATCCAGTTCACCTGTTATTTCGCCATTAAATTCGTTCTTAGCTTTAAGAGCTTCTTGAACAGCTTTTATAACAGAGGGTTTGTATTTTGGTAATGCTGGAGCCTCCTTTGCTTCTTCTTTGGCTGGAGCTTCTGCTGTAGGTGCTGCTTCAGCAGGAGCAGGAGCGGCTGCAGCTGCTTTTTCCTCAGGAGCTGCTCCAGTCTGCTCTTCTGCAAAGACAGGTAGTGCTAGAAAAGAAACAAATCCTATTAGAAGTAATGAAAATAAAATTTTTTTACTCATCTTTCTCACCTCCTTCCCTGATAGTTTTAAAAATTAAAATGTTATTAAATACTTTTTATTACCATTTTGTAAAGCATTTTTTATGCCAAAAAATTCAAAACTTAATAAATACTGATAAATCAAATAGTTTTAAATGTTATGAAATTCATTAAACAGGAATTCTCCCCTAAAAGATAAGGAAATATGCAATTTTTGCAGGCTATATTACTCTGCCTCTTTATCTATGATATTATACTTATTCAATTTATAATGAAGGGCTCTGACACTTATCCCCAAAATCTCTGCAGCCTTTTCCCTGTGGCCTCCGACTTTGCTCAGTGTTTTTATTATTAGCTCTTTTTCCATTTCTTCAATCGATGAGCCTATCTCAACTTCCATTTTCATACTGTAGGGGGAAGATTTGCAGATAGAGGGCGGGAGGTCTTCGGGGTGGATGGTTTTACCTTTTGAGAGAATGGTTGCTCTTTCAAGAATATTTTTTAGTTCTCTAATATTGCCAGGGAAAGGGTAATTAATTAAAAGTTTCATGGTTTCTTTTGAGAGTTCTTTTTTAGTTTTATTATATTTTTCAGAAAATTGAATCAGGAAAGCTTCTGCTAAGACCGGAATGTCTTCAATTCTCTCTCTAAGAGGTGGCAGGACAATAGTTATGACATTCAGCCTGTAAAACAGGTCTTCCCTGAATTTTCCTGCTTTGCAGAGTTCATTTAAATTTTTATTGGAAGCTGCTATTACCCTGATATCAATTTCTATCCTTTCCAGTCCTCCAAGGCGGGTGAACTCGTGGTTCTCTAACACCCTCAGGAGGTCAACCTGATTTTTTAAACTCAATTCTCCAATCTCATCAAGAAATATTGTTCCGCTCTGGGCATTCTCAAGTCTCCCTTTTTTCTGGGTATTTGCACCTGTAAATGCTCCTTTTTCATAACCAAAGAGCTCGCTTTCGATAAGGGTTTCAGGAAAGGCCCCGCAGTTTAGTGTAACAAAGGGCTTATTCTTCCTCAGGCCTTTCCTGTGGATTGCAGTTGCAACAAGTTCTTTTCCTGTGCCGCTTTCACCCTCAAGCAAAATGGTTACGTCTGTTTGTGAGACCTGGTCAATTAAATCGTAAATTTCTTTTATCTTCAGACTTGTCCCGATAATCCCGTCAAGCTCCAGCCTTTTGCGCAGTTTACTTTTGAGATCAAGGTTTTCTTTAATTAACCTGCGGCGTTCAGCAAGATTTTTTATGTAAGTTCTTAGATTTTTTATATCTATGGGTTTTGTCAGGTAATCATAGGCCCCTTTTTTCAGGGCTTCAACAGCAGTTTCCACTGTTCCGTAGGCAGTCATTATGATTACATCTATATCAGGCTGTTTCTCTTTAACAATTTCAAGAAATTCAATTCCATCCGTTTCGGGCATTTTTAAATCAGTTAAGGCTATGTCAAAAGAATTTTTATTGAGGTAAGAAAGAGCCTCGCGGGAGCTTTTTGCCTGGTAGACTTTATAGTCCTTTTCGTTAAGTGACTCAGCTAAGCCTTCCCTTATGTTTTTCTCATCATCAATTATTAATATTTTAATCTCGCTGTTGTTCATAATGTAAATCTCTATTTATTGAAAGGGTTCAAGGCTAAACAAAATTTCCACTTTTTCGGGGAAGCTTTATTACAAACCGCGTTCCCACTCCTTTTTTACTTTCAACATCAATAGTTCCGTTGTGGTCCTTGATAATTCGCAGTGCAATACTTAATCCGAAACCAGAGCCCTCAGGCTTTGTAGTGAAATAAAGGTCAAAGATTTTATCAATATTTTCCGGAGCGATTCCTTCTCCTGTATCGAGGAACTCAATGATCACGGAGTTTGTCAATAGTTCCTCTTCAGTCTTAACCTGAAATTTACCTCCCTCAGGCATAGCCTGGAAAGAATTAATTATTATGTTAAGGAATACCTGTTCAAGCTGGTTATCATCTCCCGAAATAAAAGGATTTGTTGCTAAAAATAATTTCTCCATTTCCATTCCCTGATTCTGTGCCTCAGGCAAGAGAAGGGATAAGATATTATCTAAAAGCAGGTGAATATCAACAGATTTATATTTGATACTTGGGGGGCGGGAGAAACGGATAAAGTTTTGAAGAATAGTATCAAGCCTCTGAATTTCAGAATGTATAATCTTTATATATTTTAGTAGCTTTTCCTGTTGGGGAATATTGCTTGAAGAATCCATCTGTTCTTCAAGAAGCTGGAGATTAATTTTCATTGCGCTTAAGGGATTTCTGATTTCGTGGGCTATGCTGCCTGTAAGCCTTCCTACAGCAATCAGCCTTTCATTGCGTATATTTCTTTCAATTCTTTTGAGATTTGATATGTCCTTGATGATTAATATTATACCTATTATTTCCTTTGTTCTGTTGTAGTTGACGCAAATGGAAACTCTCAGGGAGATTTTTTTACCGTTTAATGGATAAATTATGTCCAGGTCATCATAGGGCTTTTTTGAGTTTAATGATTCCTTAATAATGTGGTAAATGGGATTATTTTCTAAAAAGATCTTCTTATAGGGCTTTCCTGCGATTTTTTTTACTGATAGATCAAGGATAGTTTGAGTTGCAGTGTTTGCTGAAGTTATAACGCCGTTTAAATCAAAGGAAATTATTCCGTCTCTGATAGATTCCAGAATAAAATCGCTAAACATATCTTCTTTTGATGAAGAATTGGTTAAAGGGGATAAATTTTCCATTGAAATGTTAAGGGTTTTTAACGTTGAATTTTTTAAACCTATTCCTATCTTTGCGAAAATGCTGCAGAATGCCCCGTCCTGTGGATGGGGATGAATGCAGCGATTTAAAACCGATAGATAGACAGGACATTCTTGTCCCGTACCGCATTTTCGCCGAGGCTGGAAAGCCTCGGCTATCCGTGAAGCCCCGCCCTGTGGGCAGAGAGCTTCACTATAGATATACCTAAAATTTTCAACGGATGATATACAAACCTCAACCCTTGTCAATAGAGATTTATGAAATGAAAAGCGAAAGGCTTTTCATAAATCTACTATTAGCTTATAGTTTCTAAATGAAGTAGCGAGTAGAAAGTAGTAAGTAGCAAGAGGAAAGAAAAATCAAGAGAGCTTAAAAAGGACTTTTTCGTAGCTCTCCTAACTTTTCCTTGACAACAGTGCGCCTGAGCGATTATTAACAATTCAAAAAAAATAACGGCATATTTATAAGGAGTTTTTAAAATGAGTATAGAAAGGTCTCTTGTTATGGTCAAACCTGATGGTGTCGCAAAAGGTGCCGTAGGAGATATTATTTCACGGTTTGAAAAAAAAGGTTTAAAAATTATTGGCTTAAAAATGGTCTTTA
>MGDB01000065.1:2563-9162 GCA_001790645.1 Candidatus Schekmanbacteria bacterium GWA2_38_11 | reverse complement strand
ACAAAATCCTTTCTTGACTTAGAGTAAGTTTTTAAATAGATTTTAAAATATACTGCAATAGCCTTAAAATTAATAACTAATATATATTCAGGATGTTTTAATGCGAGGAGTAAAAAAAGGGATTTTTATAACCATAGAAGGAATTGAAGGATGCGGAAAATCCACTCAGTCCAGGATTTTAAAGAAGTACCTGGAAAAGAAAGGGATGGATGTTTTACTGACAAGGGAGCCTGGTGGGACAAAAATCGGAAACCAGATCAGGAAAGTTTTACTTGATAAAAGAAATAAGAAGATAGTATCGTGTGCAGAGCTTTTTCTTTATGCTGCCAGCAGGGTACAGCATGTGGAAGAGGTAATTCTCCCAGGCCTCCGAGAGGGAAAAGCAGTGGTTTGCGACAGATTCAGCGACGCAACAACTGCCTACCAGGGTTACGGAAGAGGTTTAAACAGAGAAGTGGTTTCTGTTGTAAATAATTTTTCAACAAAGGGATTAATTCCTGATTTGACTATTGTCCTGGATCTGCCCCAGAAGATTGGCCTTAAAAGAGCCCGCACCAGGAACAGGGAAAAAGGTCTTTCAAAGAAAGAAGGAAGATTCGAAGAGGAAAGTTTACTGTTTCATAAAAGGGTCAGGCAGGGATATCTGAGAATCTGGAAAAGTGACCCCAAAAGGGTTAAAGTTATTGATGCAAACCAGGATATAAAAAAGGTCAATTCACAAATATGCGAAGAAGTTGATAAGCTAATTCAAAAAGGTATTAAATATGGCTAAGATTGTGGGAATAAGATTTGGAAGTTTTACCAAGTTAGATAATTTTCTTACAGATAACCTTGAATTTAAAAGAGGTAATATCTGTATTGTAGAAGGTGATAAAACAGAGGAAATAGGAGAGGTCGTTATCCCTCCATACGATCCGCCTGCGGATTCAAATTTATCACAGCTCAAAAAGGTACTGCGCATGGCAACTAAAGAGGACTTAGAAAAAATTTCAGAAAATACTAAAATTGAAGAAGAAATCTTTAAGAAATCTCTCCAAAAGATAAGGGAGAGAGACCTCAGGATGAAACTTATCAAGATAGAAAGGGCTTTAGATGGCAGCAAAATAGTCTTCTATTTTTCTGCTGAGGGGAGAGTGGATTTCAGGGAGCTTGTCAAAGACCTGGCTTATGAGTTCAGGACGAGAATTGAGATGCGCCAGGTAGGCGTAAGGGATCAGGCCAGGATGCTCCAGGGTTATGGTACCTGCGGGAGGCCTCTCTGCTGCGCATGCTTTTTGCATGAATTTGCGCCTGTATCAATAAAAATGGCAAAGCTCCAGAATCTGACTCTTAACCCTACTAAAATCTCAGGGGTCTGCGGAAGATTGATGTGCTGTTTAAGGTATGAATACGAAAGCTATAAAAGCATAAATAAAGATCTCCCAAAATACGGGAAAAAAGTTATTCTCAAGGACGGGAAAAAAGGAAAAGTTAGAAAAGTAAATACAATCGCGCGCACCGTAATTGTTGAATTAGAAGATGGCACCAATGTTACTGCCAGCGCCGATGATTTGTCACAGGAGAAGGGTTGAGAGGTCTTTTTAAAGATGAAATAGAATGATGGAGTCTTTCCTGTTTTCATTATTTTTTTTTCTCTTAGGAACTGCTGCAGGTAGTTTCCTTAATGTCTGTATCTGCCGGCTACCAAAGAAAGAATCAATTATATCACCACGCTCTCACTGCCTGAAATGCGGCAAACAGATTTTAATCAGAGACAATATCCCGATCCTTTCTTATATTTTACTTGGCGGCAGATGCAGGAACTGCAAAGAGAAAATCTCAGTCCTCTATCCATTGATAGAGTTTCTTACAGGTCTTACTTTTTTATACTTTTTTTATTTGTTTAAATTAGGATCGGATCTCTTACCTAATTTTATCTTTGCCTGCTCCCTTATAGTAATAAGTGCCATTGACATAAAGCATCGCATTATCCCGAACGAGATATCAATTCCCTTTATTTTCCTGGGAATCTTGTTTAGTCCTTTTCTGCACCTCAGATGGTCTGACTCGATTCTTGGAGCGTTGATAGGAGGAAGTCTTCTCTATTTAATAGCAGCAACCTATTCTTTCTTAACAAAAAAAGAAGGGATGGGCATGGGTGATGTAAAGCTTCTAACAATGATAGGAGCCTTCCTGGGGATAAGGGGAGTACTCCTTGCTTTGATTTTTGCTTCCTTTCTTGGGACAGCAGGAGGTCTCTTTATGATAATCTGGAAAGGCAAGGGAAGGGAATACCCGATTCCCTTCGGGCTGTTTCTTTCAATAGGAGCGATTGTAACTTTGCTTTGGGGAGATGAGTTGATAAGGGCTTACATAGGTTTCCTGATGAGTTTCAGGTGATTGGTTACTATACTTGTTTTCTCTATAGGGTTATATCGAGCCTCGAAAGGCTCTCTCACCTGCCTGCAGGCAGGTGAGAGAAACCCCTTCCGGGGTTGATTTTTCTACTGTTATAGCCGGGGCATCATGCTTCGGGCAGTCAGGCAGGATGCCTGACCCATTCCACTTACAGCTTATAGCTATTAAAAACATTACCATTCACAGATTCCCAAATTCATACTGAACAATTGAAAGGACAGAGATAGCAGCGGTCTCAGACCTCAATATTCTCCCTTTTAAACTTACAGAGGTTAACCCCTTTCCCTCTGCTTCAGCAACTTCTGCGCTGCTAAAGCCTCCGGGCGGACCGACCATGATAGCAATCCCCTCGCTGCTTTTAAGCTTCCTTATAGCCTCTTTCAAACTCCCACGGCTTGTATTTTCCGAGAGAAAAAGATTTGGGCAAACAGGGTTAAGGGAAAGAATAACTTTCCTGAAGGAGATTGGAGGTTCTATTAGTGGAATGAAAGCCCGCCTTGACTGGGAAGTGGCACTCTCAGCAATTTTTCTCCAATGCCTTAACTTTGGGTCTATTTTCCCCTCTGAAAGTCTGACTTCTGACCTTTCTGTTATAATGGGAATAATTTTATAAACTCCAAGCTCTGCAGCTTTTTCTATGAGGAGGTCCATCTTGTCTCTTTTAAGAAGTCCCTGAAAAAGTGTAATTTTTGGATCAGGCTCTTCTCCCTTTTTTATTCTTTGCCCGGTTATGCATATAACTTCTTTTTTGCTGATATTTTCTATTACGGAAGGATATTCATATCCATCTCTGCCATAAAATGACACAGGATCTCCGGGTTTAGCTCTCAGGACTTTGGCAAGGTGTTTGTAGGTAGATCCTGATAATGTAACTTTTCCATCAACTGGCTGTCCATCAGGTAAGGGAAAGCGGGGAATGGTCATATTATTTTAAAGACAGGATAAAAGAAATTTAAAATTTAAAAATCAAATATCAAAACTATAGTGTTTTATTTTTTAATAAAATCTTTAAGTCTTATTCGCTAATCTTTCCAGCTCTATAAATAATTCTTTCTGATGCGAAGAGAGATTAACGGGGGTCTCTACCACTATCTTAACGTATTGATTACCCCTGCGGGAGGCAATGGAATCTATAATTCCCTTTCCTTTTAAGGCAAAAATTTCTCCGCTTTGAGTACCTCCAGGTATCTTTAAGCTTACAGTACCATCTAATGTTGGGACCATTATTTCAGCCCCCAATGCTGCCTGAGAAAAACGAATAGGAATCTGGCAGGTAATATCAAATTTGTCACGTGTGAAAAACTCATGCTTCTCTACATTTATGGTGATATACAGATCTCCGTACTCTCCCCCTTTAATGCCTACATCCCCCTCACCTGCAAACCTCAATTTTGTCCCTGTATCAACCCCGGAAGGCATTTTTAAGGTAAAGTTATTTTTCTTTAATATCCTCCCAGTCCCGCTGCATTTCGGACAGGGATAGATGATAATAGTTCCTTCTCCTCTGCAACGGTTACACATCCTCCTTATTGTAAAAAATCCGTGGCTATATCGCCTCTCTCCCCTTCCCATGCACGCAGGGCATACAGATGTCCCAACACCTGATTCCGAACCATTCCCATTGCAGGCATTGCATTTTTCCATGCGATTTATTGTAACTTCAGTCTCTTTTCCAAAAGCTGCATCTACGAGGGAGATTTTAAGATGCGTTTTCAGGTCATTTCCTCTTTTATATCTTGTTCTATAGCCTGAATATCCTGTATCAAAAAAATCACTAATGATATCTTCAAAGATATCCACAAATCCACTGTAGCTTCTGAACCCTGAACTAAAGACATCATTGAATCCGTTGAAGACTTTCGGCTTTAATGAGCTGTCATAATTTTTTCTTTTTTGATGATCACTTAAAATTTCATAAGCCTCAGAGACTTCTTTAAACTTATCTTCTGTGAGGTAATTATCAGGGTTTTTATCAGGGTGAAATTTTACTGCCAGCTTTCTGTAGGCGCGTTTGATCTCTTCAGAAGTTGCGTCAGAGGCTAAACCTAAGATTTTATAATAGTCATGCTTCTTCATTCTGCTTCCGTAAACAGCTTGCTTAGTAAGTTAGCAGTGTAATTTACGAGAGGGATTATTTGGAAGTAGTCCATCCTTTTTGGACCAATTACCCCAAGAGTTCCAAGAACTCTTTCCCGGCTTTTATAGACTGAAGTTATAAAGCTTAAACCATGAGTTTCTTTAACAGGAGATTCACTCCCTATAAAAATCTGCATCCCGTCGCTGTCCAAACACTTATCTAATATTCTTAGCAAAAGAGATTTTTGCTCAAGGGTGGAAAATATCCTTTTCATCTCATCAACATTATTGAAAAATTCCGGCTGACTCAATATGTTAGCCGTCCCATCAAAATATATTTCCTCTTCCTCAGGACTCAGAAAGGCTAACCTGCCGAGGTAGTATGCTTTTTCAACAAGCCTGTCGTAAGTCCTTTTCTCTTCAGCCATCATTTCTTCTAATTCCATCCTGATATCTTGTAACGCCATACCCTGAAATTTTTCATTTAAGTACTTGGTAATTTTATCCAGGGCATCCTGTGGCAAATCCTCGTCATTTTTAATCACCTTGTGCTGGACGATCCCGGATTTTGTTACAAATATTGCAAGAATCTGATGTTTTCTTAAGTTTATAAATTCAATATGCTGAAAGATAGTGGACGAGAATTTGGGTGCAATGATAATTCCTATATAATTTGAGAACTGAGACAGGTAATGGGAAGTCCATTTCATTATATTTTCTACATTCATTGTCTCCCTATTTTCCTTTAACTCCTCATCTGTATTTAAAGATAATGGAAATTCTCCTTCACTCGCAATCCTTTTTAAAATTGAGTCCACATAAAATCTGTAGGCTTTATCAGTCGGTACCCTGCCTGCCGAGGTATGGGGGTGGGAGACGAATCCCATTTCTTCAAGATCTGACATTATATTCCGGACAGTGGCAGGGCTTAAGTTGATATTAGACCTCTTTGTAATAGTTCTTGAACCAACTGGACCTGCAGTGGCAATATAGCTGCTTATAACTGTCTCCAGAATCTGTTTACTTCTTTCATTTAGTTCTTCCATGGCTAAGCCACCTTTACCTGTTTTTGCTATTTATAAAATAACCATAGGGAAGTGTTTTGTCAAGTAGTTACCGCATTTAGCTTGCTTTGACATTCTGGTTTTGATATTTGAAATTATTAAAAAAATTTATAACTATTTAATTCCTAAGCTATTTTTAAAACCCATGAATAAGCAAAATTTAAATACATTAATTGTTTTGGTATTGGTCTTATCTTTTTCACCATTTTATTCATGCTCAAAATCCAAAGGTACAGACCAAAACTCGCTTGTAATCGCCTTTGAGAGCGCGCCCACAAACCTTGATCCAAGAAAAGCCACAGACGTTCCTTCAGCGCGGATTACTCAGATTGTTTTTAACGGCCTTATCAGGTTTGACAGCAAATCCAATGTAACTCCTGATCTCTGCCAGAGGTGGGAAGTCCCAAATAACAAAACATACATCTTTTATCTTAAAAAAGGAGTTAAATTCCATAATGGGGAAGAGTTAAAGGCTAGTGATGTAAAATATACATTTGAGAGCATAATGGACCCCCGTTTTAAATCACCTCTCAGCGGGTCTTTTACCTTTTTAAGACAGATAAAGATTATAGATGACTATACAATCGAGTTCCAGTTGAATGACTCCTATGCTCCCTTTCTTGACAGTATGTCTGTAGGAATCGTGCCAAAAAAATATGGAGAAAAACTGGGAGAGAGTTTCGGTGAGAATCCTATTGGAACAGGCCCTTTTAAAATAAATAAAATTTTGCCGGATGAGAGTATAATACTTGAAGCCAATGAATCCTATTTTGAAGGTAAACCCAAAATAAAAAAAATTATTTTTAAGACTGTGAAAGATGAAACTGTAAGGATATTGGGTACTGAAAAAGGAGAAATCAATTTTCTTGAAAATGCCTTCTCACCTGATTCAATTGAAAGGTTCAGGGATAATCCCAACTTAAAAACCGTTGAAGGAGAGGGAACTGATTATTATTACATAGGGCTTAATTTAAAAGACCCTATTTTGAAGAATAAAAAGGTAAGGGAGGCTATTGCCTATGCGATTGACAGGGATGATATAATAAAAAATCTTGAAGGGGG
>MGDB01000065.1:278-2530 GCA_001790645.1 Candidatus Schekmanbacteria bacterium GWA2_38_11 | reverse complement strand
AACTCACTGGGCTTATGAGGGAGATGTGCGTGAATATACCTTTGATCCTGAAAAGGCAAAAAAGCTCCTTGATGAAGCAGGGTTTAAAGACCCTGATAGAGGCGGACCAAAGACAAGGTTTAAGCTCGTATATAAGACAACTCATGAGGAGAGGAGCAGGAAGTTTGGAGAAGTGCTTCAGGAACTTTTAAGAAAAGTTGGAATAACCCTTGAGATCAAGATGTACGAATGGGGGACTTTTTATGATGATATAAAAAACGGAAACTTTCAGATTTACAGGTTAAAATGGGTAGGAGTAACAGACCCTGATCAATACTATGAGGTTTTTAATTCAAAGAATTATCCTCCCAACGGTAAGAACCGCGGGTTTTACAGCAACCCTGAAATAGACCGTCTCGCTGAGCTTGGAAGAAAAACCCTGGATACCGGGGAAAGAAAAAAAATTTATAGCCAGATTCAAAAAATCATTGCTGAAGATTTGCCCTATATAAGTCTCTGGCATTCAGATAATATTGCTGTAATGAGCAAGGGATTAGAAGGATTTGTTTTATACCCAAGAGGAGACTTTACTTCAATTAAAGATATTCACTGGGAGGAAAAGAACTAATGGAAAAACTTATAGAAAAGGCCAATACCCTCATTGAGGCTATCCCCTATATCAGGAAATTCTGCGGGAAAACATTTGTAATAAAATATGGGGGAAGTGCAATGACTGAGGGAGAGGCAAAGGAAAATTTTGCCCTGGATATAATACTGCTAAAACTTTTAGGAATAAACCCGGTAATTGTTCATGGAGGCGGGCCGCAGATCGGGATTTTTTTAAAAAAAGTTGGTAAGGATACAAAATTCATCCAGGGCTACAGGGTTACAGATGAAGAAACAATGGATGTTGTGGAGATGGTGCTTGGGGGAATGATAAATAAAGGAATTGTAGCACTTATTAATAAGCACGGAGGAAAAGCCATAGGCCTCACAGGCAAGGACGGGGCCTTTATTAAAGCTAAAAAAATGGTCATCAGGCACAAGGATCATAATAATAAAAATTCAGAGCTTGTTGACCTTGGAAGGGTTGGAGAAATAAAGGAGGTAGACCCTTCAATCATTATTACCTTAGACCAGAGCTTTATCCCTGTAATTGCTCCAATAGGAGTTGATGAGCACGGGGAGTCTTTAAACATCAACGCAGACCTGGTTGCAGGAGCCATAGCAGCGTCTTTAAAGGCTGAGAAGCTTGTATTGCTTACGGATGTAGAGGGGATTATTGATGAAAAAAAGAAACTCCTTTCTACCCTTGACAGGAAGCAGGTAAAAAAGCTCATTAAAGGAGGAGTGATTAAAGAAGGGATGCTGCCAAAAGTCAGGTGCTGCCTTGAGGCATTGGACCAAGGTGTTTCTAAGGTGCATATGATTGACGGAAGAGTCAAACATGCACTGCTGCTTGAGATCTTTACTGACAAGGGGATAGGAACAGAAATCAGAAAAGAATAAAAAAGATTCTTGAGGGATCTTTTTTATGATTACACAGATTAGAGAAGAGATTACACAGATTTGTAAGTACTCAAAGTTTTGTGATGGTAATATTGTTACGGGGTTTCTTTTTCAAAAAAATAATAAAATGTAGAAACACACCTTTAGGTGTGTTAGGTTTTCTATTTAATAGAATTAACAGGTCTGAAGACCTGTTTCTACATAAAATCAAAATATTTTCTAAGTAACTATTTATTTACAATTACTCCTACCTTAAAAGGAGTTTTTTATGGAACCAATTGTCATTGCAATCGGCATTGTTCTCATTATCGAGGGATTGCCTTATTTCTGTATCCCTGACCAGGTCAAAGAAATAAGTAAAAAAATTCAGGAAATCAAAAGTTCTTCTTTAAGGATATTTGGAATCAGTATAATGATTTTAGGATTGATATTAGTCTACGTGGCAAGAAGGTATATTCCGTATTGAAAGGCTTAAATATTTTTTTTACCCGCAGCAATACCAATGTATAACCCAAAAGACTCTTACTGGAGAAGAGCAAAAAAAGAGGGATACAGGTCAAGGGCCTCATATAAGTTAATCGAGCTTAATGAAAAATTTAAATTAATTAAGCAAGGGGACAGGGTTTTTGATATTGGATGCGCTCCCGGAGGCTGGATGCAGGTGGCCCTTGAGATAGTGGGAAACAGGGAATTCGTGTATGGCGTTGATATTGAGGAAATAAAAAGCTTTAACAAGCCAAATGCCATTTTTATAAGGGCTGATA
>MGDB01000065.1:0-263 GCA_001790645.1 Candidatus Schekmanbacteria bacterium GWA2_38_11 | reverse complement strand
AAAGAGAGAGCATTTTAAAAAAAATTGGAGAGAAGGTTGATGTGGTAATATCAGATATTGCTCCCCATACCACCGGAGTGAAAATTTCTGACCAGGCAAATTCCCTTGCCCTTTCAAGAGAGGCTTTTTACTTTTCAAAGCTTCTCCTGAAAGATGGCGGGAACTTTTTGGTAAAGGTCTTTCAGAGTGGTGATGTCCCGGATTTTTTAAAAGAAATTAAAACCAGTTTCAGAGAGGCTCAAACCACAAAGCCCGAAGCCACA
>MGDB01000064.1:6466-6600 GCA_001790645.1 Candidatus Schekmanbacteria bacterium GWA2_38_11 | reverse complement strand
AAATATTTCCCTTGGAGGTCTTGCTCTGGCGACGTGGCGCAGAAAGGAGTAACGCTTTCTTCGTAGATCTCAATTGGCTTGCAATGGCCGCTTTTCGTAGCAACCTTCAGGCATTACCATTTATCTCTTTGAAA
>MGDB01000064.1:5590-6418 GCA_001790645.1 Candidatus Schekmanbacteria bacterium GWA2_38_11 | reverse complement strand
TTTTGTCAGGATTGCCTTTACATCAAGAACAACACCGCTCATGTATTTAGCAAAATCTACCAGTTCAGGATTTAGCTCATCTATTTTTGCGTTTATATCTTCTTTAGTAGTTCCTTCTTTAAAAAACAGGTCAATAAATTCTTTTCTTTTATCCTTCATTTTATCTCTGAATTCTTTCCTTTTGTCTTTTGTGCTTTCAATAATAGCATTAAGCTTATTAACCTGTTCGTCAGTCAGATCAATTCTTTTCTTTAGAATAGAGACAATATCTCCTCTGTAAAAGGCATATCTGTCTTTATATCGTGAGTACATTCCCTTTGCAATCAGGAAAGAAGTCCCCAAAAATGCGATTACCAGTGCAATGATTATGATTCGTTTTTTATTCATTTTAAATCACCTCGCTACATTTTTTCTTTTTCCATTTCTATGTTGAGAACAAGAAATCTACATGTAAAAGATATTTCGTAGATTTCTTTTTGCCCAAGTTTTTCTTATTACTTTTTATTAATAATATAAGTTATTTTAGAAAATATACAAATGATTTTTATGTAGGGGAGATATAAAGGTAGGTCCAAATCAGAGCCAGTGCCTCATTCCGCTATAAGATAATCATACCCAATAAACCTTGCGTCAGAGGAGTTTCTTTCCTTTCCAAATCCTTGACTGTCATTTTCCTGGGTTCGAGAAATTTTACTCTTATAAATTCTGAATATTTTGATTCAGGTGATGTTGTTATTGCTATGGCTCTTCAGAACCAGCCAAAAAGTTTTTCTGCCCGGGATGCTTCATTTGATAATCTTGTTATATCAGTTAAAAAACCTGAACTTA
>MGDB01000064.1:0-5526 GCA_001790645.1 Candidatus Schekmanbacteria bacterium GWA2_38_11 | reverse complement strand
TGTTAAGATAATTGCAACTGTCGGGAATGCAGGTAAGGCAAAGGTTTCTAACTCAAAGGTCAGTTTCTATATATCACCTAATAATAGCAAATCAGTTGAGGATAATGTTGATACCCTGATTGGCACTGAATCAGTTAAATTGACTAAGAAAGTACAAGGGAGTGTTGTATTTATAAAAGGACGTTCTGTATTAAAATGGAATGTGAGTGAAAATCTTAATAAATACTATATAAAAGCATTTTGTGATAGTGAAGATGAGATAAAGGAATCCAATGAGGAGAATAATATAGGAGTTTCAAAAAAAAATTGAGATTAGATAGAAGTGAGCATGAAAATAAGCTGCGATAAGGTTTATCCTTGTTCCCGGACAGCCCTTCCGTAAGTTTCTGTGAGTTCGAGCAGTTTTTCTGCGGGTGCTGAGGTTAGTTGTTCAGGCAGCATCCGCCATTCCCAGTTCTTTTCCGCACTTGATGGCTGATTCATCCGTGCTTCCTGCCCAAGTCCTAAAATGTCCTGCATGGGAAAGAGTGCGGTGTTAGCAACTGACATCATGGCAAGCTGTATCAGTTCCCAGTGAATATTTTTTGATGGTATTTTGTGTCCTAAATAGCGGAGTACTCTCTCTTTCTCCTCGGGAGTGGCTTCCTTTTCAAACCAACCTCTTGCAGTGTTGTTGTCATGCGTGCCAGTATAGACAACAGAATTTTTTTCATAGGTATAGGGTAGATAAGGATGTGTCGGGTTATCTTCTCCAAAGGCAAAAAGAAGCACTTTCATACCTGGAAATCCGAAAATCTGCATGACCTCTTTTACGCGAGGTGAAAGGAATCCAAGGTCCTCTGCTATGATAGGAAGATTGGGGAATATGTTAAGAAGTAGACTGAAAAAATCTTCAGCAGGTGCGTCAACCCACTTTCCGTTTACGGCTGTTTGTTCACCAGCAGGCACTTCCCAGAAATCCACAAGACCTCTGAAGTGGTCAATCCTCACAACGTCATATATCTTCAAAGCGTGTTCCATCCTTTGAATCCACCATTCATAGTTTCTTTCCTTTAATATATCCCAGTTGTATATGGGGTTACCCCAGAGCTGACCTGTTTCACTGAAGTAATCCGGGGGAACGCCTGCAACAAAAACCGGTCTTTTTTCTTCATTTAACTTGAATATCTCAGGGTTTACCCAGACATCTGCACTGTCATAGTTTACATAGATGGGAATATCACCAATAATCCTGATTCCATTCTGATTACAGCAGGACTTGAGTTTAAACCACTGCTTAAAGAAGAGATACTGTGTAAACTTCTCCCTTTCAATTTCATTCTGTAGTTTCTTCGCAATGGCTTTTAGGGATTCTGGCTCTCTGTCACGCAGTTCCTTTGGCCATTCACCCCATACCTTCCCGCCAAAAAAGGATTTTATAGCGATGAAAAGAGTAAAATCTTCAAGCCAGTGGGAATTTTCTGAACAGAATTTTTCATATTCGTTTCTATCCCCCATTCCCTTGAAACGCTGGCAGGCAATATTAAGGAGCCTTTCCTTATAGGCAATAGCTTTTAAATAATTAACCTTTTCCGTGGGAAAAGCGGGCAGAGGCTGAAGATCTTTTTCAGAAAGGAATCCATCTTTAACCAGTAATTCCGGACTTACCAGCAAAGAATTGGCTGCAAAGGCAGATACGCAGCTATAAGGAGAATTCCCATGGGCAGGGTTAGTTGGGTTAAAGGGAAGAACCTGCCAGAGACTCTGTTTTGTTTTTGAAAGAAAGTCTGCAAACCTGTAGGCTTCTGGTCCCAGATCCCCAATACCATAAGGCGAGGAAAGAGATGTTATGTGGAGAAGAATACCAGTTTCTCTTTTCATTATATATAGTTTTATTTTTCTTCTGTTTTTCTCTTTTCAGGTTCTATCTCAATCCCGTATTCCTTACCATATTCCTTTAACATTGAATCTGCATGTTTTGCGTAGCTTGATTTTGGATACCTTAAGAGAAGTTCTTTATAGGTTTTCAGCGCCCTCTCTAATTCTTCTCCTTTCCAGTAAGACTCTGCAAGTAAACTTATTGCCATAGGTTCAATTTTTTGGTCAGGATAGTCTTTGAGAAGTTTTGAAAGTCTCAGTACGGCAGCCTTATAGTGCTTGGTCCTGTAATAAAAATTTCCAATATAATATTCGCTCTTTGCAAGCCTGTCCGTACAATCCTTTATTCTTGCAGATGATTTTTCAACATAACGGCTGTCTGGCATGTCTCTGACAAGTTCTTTGAACTGTTTTAATGCGTCGCGGGTTTTGGTCTGATCCCGGTCAGGCGTGAGTATCTGCTTATAGAGGCATATTCCTATGCGGTATCTTGCCAGGTCTCTTGCCTTATGGGCTGCATGGTAATCAAGAAATTCCTTATATTCTGCAATTGCTTCATCATATTTTTCATCTAAATAATAGCTTTCCCCAGTCCTTAACCGGACTATGGAAAGTTTATTGCTTTCAGGAAACTCAATTTTTATCTTTTTAAATGCGTCCACAGCCTCTCCATATTTCTTTTTCTCAAAAGCCTTTTCCCCTCTGGTATAAAGTTCCATTACAGAAAGGCTATTGGGAGGAAGTGGTGTTTTGCAGCCAAGGGGCAGAAGGAGTAAAAATAATACAGGGAGTGATAATTTTTTAATCATTTATTTCTCTAAAGTTTAAGTTGAAATCTAAGTTAAATTCTAATATCTAAATTCTAAACAAATTTAAAATCCTAATGATCAAAAGTCAAAACAATTTAGAACATTGAAATTTTGAATTTTGATATTGTTTAGAATTTCGGATTTAGTATTTAGAATTTTTTAATACATGTACCTCCCATCAGTGGTAAAGGCGTTTTTAATTAGCTCAATCTTTGTATTTTCCTTTTCTCCTGTTATGCCTACAACATCAAAGCGGCATCCTGTTTTGTTGATATTTTTCTCCATGAGATAGACAAGGGCAGTTTTAACAATCTTTTTCTGCTTTGAAGGATTGACAGAGAGCTCTGGCTGGGCAAAGTCTTTAGATAATTTGGTTTTAATTTCAATAAACACCATATCATCTTTATCCCGGGCAATAATATCAATTTCACCTGTCCTGTTTCTGTAATTTCTTTCAATGATCTTGTAACCGTTCTTCTCAAGAAATTTGCAGGCTAAATCTTCTCCCTTATTGCCAAACTCCCTTCTCTCTTCCATATTCTCTTTCCTTCCCCCCTTGAAACCTGCCTGCCGGCAGGCAGGAAGGGGGATTAAGGGGGATTTTATCTGCTCCTGCAGGCTGTTTATTCTTTTCTAAATTGGGCGAGTCAGCGACTCGCCCCTGCTCTAATCCCTG
This sequence comes from Candidatus Schekmanbacteria bacterium GWA2_38_11, assembly GCA_001790645.1. Taxonomy (GTDB): domain Bacteria; phylum Schekmanbacteria; class GWA2-38-11; order GWA2-38-11; family GWA2-38-11; genus GWA2-38-11. The sequence goes on along the minus strand of MGDB01000064.1, from coordinate 2,184 downwards.
CTTTCAATATCTGCTGCACATGAGTAACGTCTTTGTCTCCTCTTCCGGAAAGACAGAGCAGTATTAAGGAATTTTTTTTAAACCTTTTCTTCTCCTTCAGGAGATAGGCAATGGCATGGGCTGATTCTAAAGCTGGTATTATTCCTTCTAACTCGGACAATGCCTTAAACCCTTCCAATGCCTCGTTATCTTTGACAGAAACATAATTTACTCTTTTTATGTCCTTTAAGTAGCTATGCTCAGGACCTACGCCCGGATAATCAAGCCCTGCTGAAACTGAATGGGCAGGTCTTACCTGTCCGTCATCGTCCTGGAGGATATAACACTTGCTTCCGTGGAAGACACCAACCTCTCCTTTTTCTAAGGATGCTCCATGTTTACCTGACCTCAGCCCGTATCCCCCGGCTTCAACTCCGATGAGTTCTACCTTATCCGTAATAAAGGGATGAAAAAGTCCTATGGAATTAGAACCCCCGCCTACACAGGCAATGCAGTGGGTCGGCAATCTTTTTTCTTTATCATGGATCTGCTTTTTTGCCTCTTTGCCTATTATTATCTGAAAATCTCTCACAATCATTGGATAGGGATGAGGTCCTACAACTGAACCAATTATATAATGAGTGTTTTCAACATTTGTAACCCAATCCCTTAATGCCTCATTGATAGCGTCCTTGAGAGTCCTGCTTCCTGATTTTACTGGTATAACCTTTGCTCCCAGGAGTTCCATACGAAATACATTGAGAGCCTGCCTGCGAATATCTTCCTCTCCCATATAGACTTCGCATTTAAGCCCGAATATAGCTGCTGCAGTAGCAGTAGCCACGCCGTGCTGCCCGGCACCAGTCTCTGCAATGATCCTTTTTTTTCCCATTCTTTTAGCAAGGAGAATCTGTCCCAGGGTATTATTTATCTTGTGTGCGCCTGTATGGAGAAGGTCTTCTCTTTTTAAATAGATTTTACCTACCTTAAGATAATCTGAAAGCCTTTCAGCAAAATAAAGGGGAGTTGGTCTTCCGGCATATTCCCTGAGATAATAAGAAAGTTCTTTTTTAAAGTTCTTATCCTGCCTGGCTTTGCGGTATTCTACGGTAAGCTCTTCGAGGGCTTTCATGAGGGTCTCAGGGATGAACCTTCCCCCGTAAACCCCAAAGTGCCCTTCATTGTCCGGTAAATTATATTTCATTGTATTTTATTTCTTTTAATTATTTTTCGTGTTGGGTAGGTTAGGGTCTCCTAACCCTAAAGCGCTAACCCAGAATCCCATTTTGTCATTGCGAGCGACCATCAGGGAGCGTGGCAATCTTATTCTTTATATTTCTATTTATGAGATTGCTTCGGGGATTGTATCCCCTCGCAATGACATGCGAAGAATTTTTTATAAATATTTCCCAAAAATTAATCCCAAATCTTTTTTTATCTTAGCAGGTATTTTGTCCTTTGCTGTAATAATCGCATACTTTGAAGCCTCTGCGCAAACGCATTCCCTTTTCTCTTTAATCTTTTTAACAGTGTTTTTGATAATGCTCTGAGCCATTTTTACATTCTTTTTAATTATTTCTAAAACAGCGTCAATTGTTACGTCCTCCTCTTCCTCATGCCAGCAATCATAGTCTGTGGCTAAGGCAATTGTGGCGTAGCAGATTTCAGCTTCCCTCGCAAGCTTTGCCTCGGGGATATTTGTCATCCCTATGATATCCACACCCCACCTGCGATAAATCAGGGATTCTCCTCTTGTAGAAAACTGTGGACCCTCTATGCAGATATAGGTTCCTCCTTTGTGGACCGTAGCCCCTGCCTCTTTTGCTGCCTGATAAAGGGTACTGCTTAGGGTATGGCAGGTAGGGTCAGCAAACTGAATATGCCCGGCAATGCCGTTGCCAAAAAAACTGCTTGGCCTTGATTTTGTCCTGTCAAAAAACTGGTCCGGGATTACAATGTCCCCCGGTTTTATTTTTTTCTTCATGCTTCCAACAGCGCTTACTGAGATTATCCATTCAACTCCTAATTTTTTCATCCCGTAGATATTTGCCCTGAAATTGATTTCATGGGGAAGGTTCCTGTGTCCCTTTCCATGCCGCGGGAGAAAGACCATTTCTTTCCCTTCGAGTTTTCCTAAAATGTATTTATCAGAAGGTTCTCCAAAAGGGGTCTTGACTTTTACTTCCTTCACATTCTTTAAATCCT
>MGDB01000063.1:30132-34486 GCA_001790645.1 Candidatus Schekmanbacteria bacterium GWA2_38_11 | reverse complement strand
TACTGTTTACTTCTTTCCCCTTATTCATATCTCAATGCTTCAACCGGATCAAGCTTTGAAGCATACCACGAGGGATAGAGGGTAGAAAGGAAACTTAAAATAACAGATGAAACTGCAATGAGGGCAATAGTTGTAAAGTCCATTGAAACGGGAATATTAGTAATATAAAAGACCGACTCGTCTAATTTTACAAATTGATATTTGGCAAGTAAAAGTGAAATTAACACTCCTGCAAAAACACCTATAGTAGTCCCTACCAAGCCGGTTATCACTCCTTCGATCATAAATATCCGCATAATCTCCTTTTTTGCAGCACCCATTGACCTCAATATTGCAATCTCCTTCCCCTTCTCCATAACTATCATTATCAGGGTGCTTGCAATGTTAAATACTGCCACTATTATAATCAGAAGAAGAATAGCAAACATAGCTACTTTTTCCAGTTTCAATGCGGAAAAAAGATGCCTATTCATCTCCATCCAGTCCCTTATCTCAAAAAAATCACCTGATAGTTTCCTTGCTTCTAAAGCTATTCCTCCTGCCCCAAATATATCGTTTACCCTCATTTCAATTCCAGAAACCCCGCCTTTCATCTGAAAAAAGTCATCTCCGTCTCTTAAACTTATATAGGCAAGGGAAGAATCATTTTCATATATTCCTGTTTCAAAGGTAGCAGCTACAATAAATTCTCTGATTATCGGGATCATTCCCACAGGAGTTGCCTTACCAATCGGAGAAATCATTTTTACCCTGCCTCCGGGTGAAACATTCAATGCAGAGCTAAGTTCCTTACCAAGTATAATGTAGCGTTTTCCCTGTCCCTGCATCTTATTTTCAATCGAACTCTTTTTTAACAAACTGTTATCCACTGCTTTAATAGAACGAATAAGCCTTCCGTAATGCTTTTTATCAGTAAGGTCGATGCCTGCAATTTCTGCACCTAATGCCCCAAAATCCGAAGTTAACAGAGCCTGTCCGCGGATAACTGGAGAAACTGAACTGACGTCTTTAATCCTCTTTAAACTCTCTATATATTTTTGATAACCTTCTATTGGGCTCTCATCTTTTTTCTGGATTAATATATGAGGTTTTGCTGCAAGAATTTTTTCTCTCAGATCCTTTTCAAACCCACCCATCACTGAAAGGACAATTATAAGGGCCATAACTCCAAGAGCAACGCCACCTACTGAAATAAGGGTTATGATAGAGACAAATTTCTTCCGCCTCTTACTCTTAAGATATCTCGTAGCTATGAAAAATTCGTACATAAAAAAGTGTCCAGTGATTAGCGGTCAGTGAATAGTGATCAGTAGACCGTGGACCGTGGGCAGTGAACAGTGAATAGGGACTGAAAGTAAATTGTAGATCTTTGTAATATTCTTTTTCTTCTTCACTGGTAACTCATCACTGACCACTGGTCACCTCACTCATACCTCAGTGCCTCTGTTATATTGAGTCTTGACGCCTGCCATGCAGGGAAAAAAGTAAATAAAAAGCAGATTGCTAATGAATAAACTGATATAATCAAAAAGGTCGATGGGTTCATTATAACTGGAAGGGTCTTAATATAATAAATTGTATAATCTATTTTTATAAATTGATATTTTTTAAGAATCAGACATGAAAGATACCCTCCAAGATTTCCAAGAACAGTTCCAACAATTCCTATTATGGCTCCTTGAAAAATGAATAGTTTCTTTACGCTATTTCTGGTTGCGCCAATTGACCTTAGAATAGCAATCTCTTTTGTCTTTTCAATAACTACCATTATCATGGTACTTATGATATTGAAAGCAGCTACAATTATTATGAGCATTATTATTACAAAAAGAACAAGCTTCTGTATCCACAATGCCTGGAAAAGGTTTCGATTCATCTCCTTCCAGTCCCGGAGATAATAGGGAAATTTTAACTTCCCCCGGATTTTTTGGGCGATTTTGCCAGAGTTGTAGGGATCAAAGACCCTTATCTCTATCCCTGAGACCGCGTCATCAATCCCGAGAATATCCTGGGCCTTTCCAAGAGAGACATATGCAAGATTTAAATCATATTCATACATACCTGAGTCAAATATGCCGGAAATTTTAAGTCTTTCAAGCCCTGCCTGAGCCCCCTTTGACTTTCCTCCCAGTCTCGGGACAATCAATGTAACATAATCATTTAAACCCACACCAAGCCTTCCAGCCAATTCATGGCCTATAATTATCCCGGAAATTTGTCCATCCCTTTTCCCATTCTCTTTAAATCCTTTTTGCTGGGCCGGAATGTCCCGCAGGTCTTCTTCTTTTAAAAATCCCCCTGTATCCCCCTTTCCCAAAGGGGGATTTAATGAATCTCCCTCTTTAGCAAATGGGGACAAGGGGGGATTTATCCCTCTATATTGCTGAGTAACTTTTGTTTCAGGATTTTTATTGAAATCCAACCCTTTTATATCTCCTTTAATCACTGCAAATTTTTCAATCTGCCTGACATAAGAAGGCAATACTCCCCGTACAAAAACTCCTGAAGCTTTTTTCTTTGAAGACAGCATTGCCTGAAAATAAACAAAGGGGTTTGTTTCTTTGACCCCTTTAATTCCTTTCAGAATATTCATCAATTCCCTGTACTCCCTTATTGCATTCAGCCCATCCTGCTTTAAAAAAACTATATGGGAGTTGACTCCGAGTATCTTCTCCTTCATCTTCTCCTCAAAGCCGTTTATCACGGAAATCACAATTATCAGCGCCATAACTCCGAGTGTAACTCCGCCGATTGAAAGCAAAGTTATAAGCGAGATAAAATTATTTTTTCTCTTCGCCTTAAAATACCTCAGACCTATAAAGAGTTCAAAGCCCATGGACTTTTAAGTTTCCTTCCTCATCTGCGGGAATAATATTACATCCCGTATAGAACTTGAATTTGTGAGAAGCATTGCCAGACGGTCAATCCCAATTCCCTCTCCGGCAGTCGGCGGCATGCCATGTTCTAATGCCCTTATATAATCTTCATCCATCATGTGCGCCTCCTGGTCTCCCTCTTCCCGTTCAGCCACCTGTTTTAAAAATCTTTCCTTCTGGTCCTGCGGGTCATTTAATTCGCTGAAGGCATTGGCTATTTCGAGTCCACCGATATAGAGTTCAAACCTTTCAACAAAATCCTGGTCTTCTTCTTTCCTCCGTGAAAGGGGTGAAACGTCAATCGGGAAATCATATACAAAGGTAGGTTTAATAAGCTGAGGCTCAACAAGTGTCTCAAATATTTTAAGGATGATCTTCCCTCTTGAGGATTTCTCGTCAAATTTTATTCCAAGCCTCTTTGCAGCTTCTATTGCCTCTTTTCTTGTCTCTAACTCCTTATGGCTTATACCTGCATATTTTTCAATAGAGCTAATTAATCCTATCCTCTCCCATGGAGGAGTAAAATCTATATCATTGTCACCAAATTTAAAATTCAAACTGTCAAAAACTTTTTGTGCAACAAAAGTAATCAGCCGCTCTGTAAACTCCATCAAATTATGGTAAGTCTCGTAAGCCATATAGAATTCCATCATTGTAAATTCCGGGTTATGCTGTGTTGAAATCCCCTCATTTCTGAAGTTTCTGTTTATTTCATATACCCGCTCCAGCCCTCCGACCACAAGCCGCTTGAGATACAGTTCAGGAGCTATGCGGAGATAAAGTTCCATGCCTAAAGCGTTATGAAAGGTCTTAAAAGGTTTTGCCTCTGCTCCGCCCGGGATTGGCTGCATCATCGGCGTTTCAACTTCCAGGAATTTTTCATTATCCATAAACTCCCGCAAAGCCCTTATTACTCTGCTCCTTGCTTCAAAGACCTTTTTAACATCCGGGTTTACGATCAGGTCTACATACCTCTGCCTGTACCTTATCTCAATATCCTTAAGCCCGTGCCACTTCTCCGGCAGAGGCCTTAAAGACTTTGTAAGGAGCTTAAATTCCTTTACCCATATGGTTAATTCCCCTGTTTTTGTCCGGAATAATTTGCCCCTTACACCTATGAAATCTCCTATATCAAAGAGCTTTTTGAAAACGCCGTAGTTTGATTCACCAAGATCATTCTCCCTCAGCATGACCTGCATCTTCCCTGAAAAATCCTGAATATGGGCAAAGGTTGTCTTTCCCATTAATCTGACAGTAATCATCCTCCCTGCCACCTTAACCTCATCTGCTAACCCTTCAAGCTCTTCGTTCCCTTTTTCACCATACACTTTCTTGATATCTTCAACTGAGTGAGTCGGTTTAAAATCGTTTGGGTATGGATTTAATCCCAGGGATTTTAATTCCTCGATTTTATTTTTTCTTTGAACAATTAATTCATTTTCTTCGTTTTTCATTGATACCTCTTTTAAAAGTAAATT
>MGDB01000063.1:4110-30094 GCA_001790645.1 Candidatus Schekmanbacteria bacterium GWA2_38_11 | reverse complement strand
TCAAACATGCCTCGATAAACTTATCTATATCCCCGTCAAGAACTGCATCTGCATTTCCTGTTTCCAGGTCAGTCCTGTGGTCTTTGACCATGCGGTAAGGATGAAGTACATAGGAGCGTATCTGACTGCCCCAGGCAATATCCTTTTTCTCACCGTGGATTTTCTCCATCTTTTCTCTTTCTTCTTCAACCTTTCTTTCATATATTTTGGACCTCAGTATTTTCAAAGCCGAGGCTTTATTCTTATGCTGGGAGCGTTCATTCTGGCATGATACAACGATTCCTGTCGGAAGATGAGTGATTCTTACAGCCGAATCAGTTACATTGACATGCTGTCCCCCTGCTCCACCCGAGCGAAAGGTATCAATCTTCAGGTCATCATCCTTTATATCAACAACAATCTCATCATCTACCTCAGGTATTACAAATACTGAGGCAAAGGAGGTATGCCTTCTCTTATTAGCATCAAAGGGTGAAATCCTGACAAGCCTGTGAACTCCTGCCTCAGCCTTTAAATATCCGTAAGCGTATTCACCGATAACTGTGAAGGTTGCACTCTTAATGCCTGCCTCTTCACCCGGCTGAATATCATTGATCTCCGATTTAAAACCTCTTCTCTCAACCCACCGTAAATACATTCTCAGCAGCATCTGCGCCCAATCCTGAGATTCAGTCCCTCCCGCACCCGGATGGATTGATACTATGGCATTGTTATAATCGTTTTCACCGGAGAGGATGGTCTGGATCTCAACCTGTGAAACGGCTGTCTCCATCTCCTCAAGCTCTTTCCCGATACTTAGAGCTGAGTTTTCGTCATTCTCCTCTTTTGCCAGCGAATAGAACTCTTTTAAATCAGAAAATTTTTTCCAGATCTCTTCAAAGGACTGGATCGCTTTGGATAAAACTTTCCGTACTGCAAGGACCTCTCTTGCCTTATTTTTGTCATCCCATAATTCAGGATTTGATACGACTTTCTCAATTTCTTCTAACTTCTTTTTTTTATCATCTAAGTCAAAGATGTCCTTTCAAATTTTGAAGCCTGTTATCAATCGACTTAATTTTCTGGTCTATATCAACGTCCATTTTACCTCCTTCATGGTCTCAAATCCCCCCTTACCCCCCTTTTCCCCTGCCTGCCGGCAGGCAGGTAAAGGGGGGATATACTGTAAAACCCTATTTTTTGAAAAAGGCAACTTTTTACAACCCCCCTTTGAAAAAGGGGGATAAAGGGGGATTTATTTTCATAATTGTTATTTATCTATCTCCTTACTTCATCAAAAAAAACCTGATATAATAATACCACACAGGGGCTGCAAATAAAAGCGAATCTATCCGGTCAAGCATCCCGCCATGACCTGGAAATAAATTACCTGAATCTTTTACTCCCCCTGCCCGCTTGATCAAGGATTCGAATAAATCCCCAACCATTCCAGTAAGTGAGATCAGGATTCCAAAAGACAAACATTGAAAAATTGGAAAAATTCCAGAAAACCACCAGAAAGAAGCCCCTATGATCCCGGTTATTAATCCGCCTACTGCTCCCTCAACAGTCTTGTTTGGACTTACTGCGGGAAGAAGCTTATTCTTTCCCAATTTAGTTCCAATCAAATACGCACCTGAATCCGAAGCCCATATTATCACCAAAAGCACATATATATATCTAAGTCCGCCTTGAGTAAGCCCCTCTTGAAGTTTTCTGATTAATATCAGATAACCTCCGCAAACCCCTATGTAAAGCAACCCGGTCATTGTGGCAGCAATGCCGAGAAGATTATCTTTATGACTGTCTTTAGAAAAAAGTTTCAGAAGGGAAAAAAAAATCAAACTGAATATTAAAAGCGCCAGGACTCCTTTTAGCTGTTGTTTATAGAAAAAATAAGAGATTAAAATCCCTGATAAAATTCCCAGGTACTTCTGTACCTTTAACCCGGTCCCTGTAAAAATATTATAGAGTTCATTGAGCGCAATGACAAGTACTGCTGTTAATAGAAGAGAAAAAACTAATATTCCCCCCTTTTCTAATACTAACAAAACAAGGAAGACTAAAACGAATGCCGTTAAGAACCTCTTCGAAGCTATTTCCTTCAAGAGAGCATTATCCTTTTTTTATCCTTTAACTGTTCCGCAGTTAAACCGAACCTCCGCTCCCTGGATTGATAGTCTAATATAGCTTCGTAGAGGTCGGATTTCTTAAAATCAGGCCAGAGTACAGGAGTTATCCATAGCTCTGCATATGCAAGCTGCCACAGGAGAAAATTACTTATTCTCATTTCTCCGCTTGTCCTTATCATGAGATCCGGATCAGGAAGGTCTGAAGTATATAAATTTTTACTTACTGTTTCTTCGTTTATCTCATCTATTCCAAGTCTTCCTTCTTCCAACTGGGTAGCTATTCTTTTTACGGCATCAACTATTTCTATCCTGCTTCCATAGCTTAAGGCGAGATTAAGGATCATACCATCGTTTCCTTTGGTCTGCTCCATTACTGAGTCTAAAGTCTCTTTTACGTCTGCTGGAAGCTTCTCAGTCCTCCCAATGGCAATGAGTCTTATATTGTTTCCCTGCATCTCCTCAAGTTCTTCCTTCAGGAACTTCTTCAAAAGAAACATGAGAGCACGAACTTCATTCCTGGGTCTGTTCCAATTTTCCTGCGAAAATGTATAAAGGGTTAAGATGTCAATATTCAACTCCCTGCAAGCCATTACGGTTTTTCTAACAGTCTCTGTAGCCTTTCGATGCCCCTCAATCCTGTTAAGCTTCCTTAACCTTGCCCACCTTCCATTACCATCCATTATGATGGCAATGTGTCTGGGAAGATTACTCATGTTAATCTTTTTTAAAAGTTCATCTTCGCGCATAAAAAACCTTGCATCTAAAATCCTCCCTTAACCCCCTTTATTAAAAGGGGGCCGGGGGTGAACCCTTGAATCCTCTATATGCAATTATAACCTGAATAAAAAAATTAGGCCGACAAATCTTATTCTCGATTCTCGGCCTAAAATTTTTCCACAATATTGTCAAGCCTCGGGAGGTTTAATAGCTTCCACAGGACATGATTCAACACAAGTACCGCAATCAGTACAGGTATCGAGAATAATGTATTTCGTCTCCCCTGATTTTATTGAATCTGAGGAACATACCTCAGCACAAGTCCCGCATGCAATACACTCATCAATTATTTTATGCATCTTGTTTCACCCCCTTTTAGAGTATCAAAGCGAGTTAAAAATATTTTTTAAAGAATTACAGAATATTCCCAAGTTTTTCAAGTATTACTTCATAATTTATTTTCCTAAAAGAGGGCAACTCTTCATCTTCTAAGCTTAAAATTTTAAAATTTCATTTTCTTTGCTTTTAACCATTGACTCAAGTCTTTCAATATACTTGTCTGTCATTTTCTGAATTTCAGTCTGTGCCTTGTGTTTTTCATCTTCAGTAATTTTTTTCTCCTTCTGCAATGATATTATCTTTTCATTCCCATCCCTTCTTACATTCCTGATAGATATCTTCTCCTTCTCAGCGACCTTATGAACCACTTTCACAAGTTCATGCCTTCTTTCTTCTGTCAACTCAGGAATGGGAATCTTCAGGACTTTCCCATCGTTGGTTGGCACAAGGCCTAAGTCAGATTTCAGAATGGCTTTTTCAATTTCTGTAAGCATAGTCTGATCCCAGGGCTGGATAATAATCAGCTTGCTTTCAGGTATGGAAATGTTTGCAACCTGGTTTATCGGAGATGGTTTACCATAATAACTTACTCTTATCCCATCCAGCAAAGCAGCATTAGCCCTGCCGGTCCTGATAGAGGCAAGATCCTTGCGAAGTGCTTCTAAAGCCTTTTTCATAAGTTCTTCAACTTCTTTATATATATCCTGGACCATGCTTATTTCCCCCTAACTATTGTACCGACTTTCTCCCCTATTAAAACCCTCTTTATATTTCCTGTCTTGTTTAGATTAAATACAACTATGGGAAGATTGTTATCCATGCAGAGAGATATTGCAGTAGCATCCATTACCTTCAACCCCTTCTCAAGAACCTGGATATAGGTAAGCTGAGGAAGTTTTTCTGCGAGCCTGTCTTTGAAAGGATCTGCAGTATAAACCCCGTCAACCTTTGTTGCCTTTAAAATTACTTCAGCATTAACCTCCATTGCCCTTAAAGAAGCCGCAGTATCTGTAGTGAAATAGGGATTCCCTGTTCCCCCTGCAAATATGACAACCCTTTTTTTCTCAAGATGCCTGATAGCTCTTCTCCTGATATACGGTTCCGCCACTTCTTTCATCTCTATGGCTGACAGTACCCTTGTATATATTCCCAATTTCTCAAGCGCATTCTGGAGAGCCAGTGCGTTCATGACTGTTGCCAGCATACCCATATAGTCTGCTGCAGCGCGGTCCATCTCTTTAACAGTACCTTCTACCCCTCTGAATATATTCCCTCCGCCAACTACTATTGCCACTTCAGCCCCGAGGTGATGAACTTCCTTAATCTCATTTGCTATTTTTTTCAGAATATCTATATCAATTCCATACCCTTTTTCTCCGGCCAATACTTCTCCGGAAAGCTTCAGAAGTATACGCTTAAACTTTAACTTGCTGTCATTCATAGTGAACTGCCTTCCATCCAAGATTTAACTTTTTTATATCTTTTTTCTTTTTAAAATACCTTTAAGCGGGGTTAGAAAACCCCGCCTGTCTATAGGCGGGATATTCTTGCCCCTGGTTGTCTTCTCCTAAATGAAATCTGACAAACCTTTTTATACTAATATTCTCTCCAAGCTGAGCTATCTTCCCTTTAATCAACTGCTCAATGGTCAGTTCAGGATCTTTTATAAAAACTTGCTCATTGAGGCATATCAGTTCATAATATTTTTCCAGCTTCCCCTGAACCATCTTATCAATTACACCGGCGGGTTTACCAGATTCTTTTGCCTGAGCTTCATAGATTTTTTTTTCTCTTTCGATTTCTTCCGGAGAGACTTGTTCCCGGGATACATACTTAGGATTAGCTGCAGCGATCTGCATTGCAATATCCTTTACAAGGGATTTGAAGTCATCTGTTTTTGCAACAAAATCTGTCTCACAATTGACCTCAACCAATACTCCTATCTTACCGCCTGCGTGGATATAGGACCCTACGATTCCTTCCTTCGCTACCCTGGTGGCCTTCTTCCTTGCGGCAGCCAAGCCCTTCTTCCTCAATATATCAATTGCCTCTTCTAAATTGCCCTTGCTTTCCGCCAGAGCTTGTTTGCAATCCATCACACCTGCCCCTGTCTTTTCCCTTAAATCCTTTACCAACGATGCAGATACATCCATACCATCCTTCTCCTTTGCTTATAACTTACAGCTTATAGCTGGTTATGGTTAATTTTTTTCTCTATTCGCTACTTACTGACTCGTCACTCGTTACTTCTCTAAATCTCTTCCTTCAGAGCCTCTTCCAGATTTTCTTCCTCTTCTTCACCTACTTTTTTCTGTCCCTCGGCACCTGGAGCAATTACCCCTTGAATTTTTTCTGTCTCCTTTTCTGCTACGAACTGCTTCCCTTCAATAACAGCATCAGCAACCTTTGAGGTAATGAGTCTTATTGCCCTTATCGCATCATCATTTCCGGGTATAATATAATCAATCAGGTCAGGATCACAATTAGTATCAACCAACCCGACAATCGGTATCCCTATTACTCGCGCTTCGTTTACTGCAATCCGTTCCTTTTTAGGATCTACTACATAAAGTGCACCGGGAAGCTTTTCCATATTTCTGATTCCGCCAAAATAGCGTTCTAACCTCATCCTCTCTTTTTCAAGCTTTATCAGTTCCTTCTTTGGAAGCCCCTGGTTAACGCCTGCGGCTTTCATCGCATCCAATTCCTTCAATTTTTTTAAACTCTTTGAAATTGTCTGGAAATTTGTCATCGTACCGCCAAGCCATCTCTCGCTCACATAGCCCATCCCGCAGCGGGTTGCTTCATCTACGATAGCCTCAGATGCCTGTTTTTTAGTCCCAACGAATAAAATCGTTTCTCCTGAAGCTATAAGGTCCCTGACAAAACTATAAGCCTCTCTAAAGAGTCTTACAGTTTTCTGGAGATCTATTATGTAGATCCCGTGTTTGGCACCAAAAATGTACTTCTTCATTTTGGGATTCCATCTCTTTGTCTGGTGACCGAAATGGACTCCTGTCTCAAGCAGACTTTTCATCGAAATAATACTCAATTCATCCTCCTCTTTCTGTTTGGTTAATCCTCCACTTTTCTCATCTCCCCTTAAAATCCTGATTCCGGGTAGGGGCGACTTCAGTCGCCCGCCTTTAAACCGGGGAGTTAAAACCTCCCTCTTCCCTCTTTAAAATCAGGACACCTCTCTAAGAGGATCAAAAAGTGTGTGTATTTTTTTTAAAACTTTTATTAGTTAGCACCTAAAAAAAAAATTGGCAAGAAAAAATTTGGGCTTGTCAACCTCTTCTTTTATAAAAATATGCCAGAATACCCTCCAGCTTGCTGGAGGGATGAATGGCATCAATTTAAAAAGACTTTGTTACCTGCATCATCTCTCCTTTGGGCAAACGCAAGGCTTCGTCGTGAGCTCAGCCGATGGTTCTCCCCTACGGATTATTTTTTTCTTTTCCTATTATTCACTTCCCTAATATTTTCCGCTGAAATAATCTTCTAAAATCCCTGCGTGGTCAAATACCAGCGGTTGTGGCAGGTTATTTTTGGTAAAAACCCCAATTTTAGCTGCATCAGTTGAAGCCTTCGGCTCCCCGCTTTTTGCTTTTGCAATAAAGACTGTTGAAATAGTATGCTGCCTTTCATCTCTGCATGGATCCGAATAGGTGTGGAACTGCCTTAAGAGCTTTACCTTTAATGAAGTCTCCTCAAAAGCCTCTCTCTCGGCACATGACTCCACTGTTTCACCATAATCAACATATCCACCGGGAATAGCCCAGCCGTGAGGTGGGTTCTTCCTGTATATTAATACAATCCCCTTCTCCCCGCTAACCTCTGTTTCAATAATTACATCAACTGTGGGGACCGGGTTCTTGAATACCTCTATCTCTTTGCCGCAGTTGGGGCATTTTTTAATCCCCTTCAGCAACTTTAACCCTTTCAGATAAAGCCGCATGGGCAGCAGCCAGTCTTGCAATAGGTACCCTGTAGGGTGAACAGCTTACATAGTCAAGACCTATCTTATGGAAGAAATTTATAGAAGCAGGGTCACCGCCGTGCTCACCGCAAATCCCTACCTTTAAATTCTCCCTTGTGCTTCTCCCTTTATGTAGACCTGTTTTGACGAGTTCCCCTACTCCTTTAACATCCAGAGTCGCAAATGGGTCTTTTTCCAAAATCCCAAGCTTCTGATAGATTTTTAAAAATTTTCCTGCATCATCCCTTGAAAAACCAAAAGTCGTCTGGGTAAGGTCATTAGTCCCGAAGGAAAAAAATTCTGCCTCACGGGCAATTGCATCTGCTGTAATAGCACCTCTTGGCAGCTCTATCATTGTGCCAACAAAATAATCTATCTTGACCTTATACTTTTTCATTACCTCTTCTGCTGCAGCAACTACTATCCTCTTTTGAACCCGCAGTTCTTCCACATGCCCGACTAAAGGAATCATTATTTCGGGTATGACCTTCATTTTCTTTTTTGCAACAAGTTCGCATGCTGCTTCAAAAATGGCTTGCGCCTGCATTTTCGTAATCTCAGGATATGTTATACCCAGGCGGCACCCCCTGTGGCCAAGCATAGGATTAAACTCGTGCAGCTCTTCAACTTTTGCCAGAAGCTCTTCAAGTTTTGCAATCTTTGCACTGCTCTTCTTTGAATTTGAGGCTTTAAGAGTTGCAACCTCAACCATTAGTTCTTCTCTCTTTGGAAGGAATTCATGAAGCGGCGGGTCAAGGGTCCTTATAGTAACAGGATATCCTCTCATTTCTTTAAAGAGTCCATAGAAGTCATTCTTCTGCATTGGCATCAGTTTCTTCAATGACTCTGTATAATCTTTTACAGACTCTCCGTAGGTCTTTTCAGCTTTTTTAAGTTCTTCTTTTAACTCCCTTGCCTGTTCTGCACTGGATTCTGCTATCCTTTTCTTTAAAGATTCTATCTCGTCAAGGCCTTCCTGCCCTTTTCCTGCTGACAGGATCATCTTGACAACAACCGGCAGCCTTTCTTCTGCAAAAAACATATGCTCAGTCCTGCACAGTCCTATGCCCTGGGCACCAAAAGCAAAAGCTATCTTTGCATCCCGCGGGATATCTGCATTTGCCCTAACCTTCAGCCTCTTTACTTCCTCAGCCCATGATAATAGTTTCTGGAAAATCTTGTAAACTTCTGATTTGCTTTCCTTGAGTTTCCCTGAAACAACCTGAATTATCTCTGAAGGAATTGTTGGAAGCTGCGCAAGTATCACTTCTCCGGTTGATCCATCTATAGAGATATAATTCCCTTCTTTCAGCTTTTTACCGTCAATTATAACATACTTTTCTTTTTCATTAACGTTAAGACCGCTGCATCCAACAACACTTGGCTTCCCCATCTGCCTTCCAACCACAGCCGCGTGTGAAGTCATCCCTCCTGTTGCAGTCAGGACCCCTTTGGCAACGTTCATGCCGTGAATGTCATCAGGTACTGTCTCGCTTCTCACAAGGATTACTTTTTCACCTTTCTTTGCCCATTCCACTGCATCGTCAGCTGTAAAAACAATCTTTCCCGTTGCAGCTCCCGGAGATGCTGCAAGACCTTTGGCTGCAACCTTTACCTTCAACCTCTGTTTTGGATCAAAGATAGGGTGGAGCAGTTGATCCAGTGAAGAAGGTTCAACCCTCAATATAGCCTCCTCCTTGGTAATTAATCCTTCCTCAACCATGTCAACAGCTATCCGTACTGCTGCAAGACCTGTCCTTTTTCCGTTGCGGGTCTGCAGCATGAAAAGCTGTTTGTCCTGGACAGTAAATTCAAAATCCTGAACATCGCGGTAATGCTTCTCAAGCCTCCCGGTGATCTCTTTTAGCTGCTTGTAAACCTCAGGCATAACCTTCTCTAAATGGGTTATTGGCTGGGGTGTGCGGATACCTGCGACCACATCCTCTCCCTGAGCATTAATCAGGAACTCTCCGTAGAACTCTTTTTTTCCTGTCGCGGGATTTCTGGTAAACCCGACACCTGTTGCTGAGGTCTTGCCAAGGTTTCCGAAAACCATTGCCTGTATGTTTACAGCCGTGCCTAAATCTACCGGAATATCGTTCAGCTTCCTGTAAGTCACTGCCCGGGGATTATTCCAGGATTTAAAAACAGCATCCCTTGCCATTGAAAGCTGTATGTGAGTGTCCTGAGGAAAGTTCACACCTGCAACTTTCTTTATCTCCTTTTTGTACTCCGTAACTAATTCCTTCAGGTCTTCCCATGAAAGATCTGTATCATACTTGGCGTGGCATTTCTTCTTTTTAGCCTCAAGTAATTTTTCAAAAACATCTTTTCCTATTCCGAGAACAACGTTCCCAAACATCTGAATAAATCGTCTATAACTGTCATAAGCAAATCTCTTGTTCCCTGTTTTTTTGGCAAGCCCCTCTACTGTCTCGTCGTTTAACCCGAGGTTCAGGATGGTGTCCATCATTCCAGGCATAGAAAACTTTGCACCTGAGCGTACTGAAAGGAGTAAAGGACTTTTCGGGTCTCCCAATTTCAATCCGAGTATGCCTTCAAGTCTCTTCAAAGCCTCATCTATATCCCACTTTATTTTCTGGGGTAATCTTTCACGGTTTTCATAATAAACTTTGCAGGCCTCTGTAGTTATGGTAAACCCCGGTGGTACAGGAATACCTGCATTCGTCATCTCAGCTAGTCCTGCACCTTTACCTCCAAGCAAATCCTTCATCGCACCGGTGCCGTCAGCAGCTCCATTACCAAAAAAGTATACATATTTTCCCATTACTTCCTCCTGTAATTTCACTTTAGATTGAAAGTCTAAATTAAATCCTAAATTCTAATATCTAAATTCTAAACAATATCAAAATTCAAAATCCTAATACTCAAAACCTCGTATACTGGCTGGCCAACCTCTTTTAAATTTTTAAATTTTGGTCACTTGAATTTGTTTATTTAATAGCCGGGGCATCTTGCCTCGGTCGGTCAGGCAAGATGCCTGACCTATCCTGCTTAAAGCTTACAACTATCTTTATCCCCTAATCTAACCTTTACTCCTCAGCTATTTTACTAAAGTCTGCAATCGTAGAGAAAAGCCTCACTACATTCTTTAAAAGATTGAGTCTGTTATTTTTGAGGCGGGTATCTTCAATCATAACCATGACATCCTCAAAAAACATATCAACCTTGTCTTTTATCTCTGATATCTCCTTTAGTGCACCATAATAATCCTCTTTTTCAAGGAACAACCTGCTCTTCCTCTCAACCTCCTCAAAAGCTTTGTAAAGCTCTTTTTCAGCATTTTCATTTAAAAGTGATAAATCAATGTCTCCTTTTTCCCTGTCAGGGAGAATCCTGATAGCCCTTTTGAAAGTGGTGGTCAGCGAACTGAATCCCGGTTCTTTTTTCAACCTGGATATAGCTTCCACTCTTTTCTTCGAATCAAGGATACTGTCCATATTGCCTGCAAGAACAGAATCGATTATATCAATCTCAAATCCCTGCGAAACTAAAATATTTTCAAGCCGTGTTGAAAAGAAATCCGAGATCTTAGATAATATCTCTTCCTTATTTTCTCTTACTCCATGAAGTTCCAGGGACTTAACAATAGCCTCTTTGAGAGATAATCTGTATCCTTTGCCCATTATGATATTTATAATTCCAATTGCCTGACGGCGAAGCCCCAGAGGGTCTTCAGAGCCTGTTGGCACCATTGAAAGGGAGAAACATCCTGAAACAGTATCAAGTTTATCTGCTAGGCTCAGGACTGCCCCGTTATCTGTCGGAGGTATCTTGTCCTCTGCAAACCTGGGCATGTAATGCTCAAATATTGCCTGTGCAACTTCTTCTCCTTCTGCCTGCAGGCGTGCATACTCCCGTCCCATTACTCCCTGAAGCTCCGGGAATTCCTTTACCATCTCTGTCACCAGATCTGCTTTGCAGAGCAGAGCAGCCCTTTCAACAGATTTAACATTGATCTTAGCTTCTCCCGTTTCAGAAATTTTATTGCCCAGAAACAGGGCAAGCTCCCTGAGCCTCATTACTTTGTCATAGAGTGTTCCGAGTTTCTCAAGAAATATTACTCTTTTGAGCGCTTCAACTCTTGCCTCAAGCTTGACTCTCTGGTCTTCCTTAAAGAAAAATTCTGCATCAGCAAGCCTTGCCCTCAGAACCCTTTCATTCCCCTTTATTATCAGATCCATATCCCTGTTATCTGTATCAGAAACTCCTATGAAATAGTTCAATAGATTTCTTTTGGAATCAAAGAGCGGGAAATACATCTGCTGTTTCTGCATCGTATTGGTGAGCACTTCCTCAGGTAGTTTTAAATATTCTTTAGGAAAACTCCCTACGAATGCCGTTGGATATTCTACCATAAAATTCACTGTTTCAAGTAACCCCTCATAGTTTAAAACCTGTCCATTTTTTGAAGCTGCTCTCTCCTTTATTTCCTTTTCAAGAATCGATTTTCTTTTAAGCGGGTCTATGATTACAAATCCCTTTTCACATTTCTCATGATAGTCCTGAAAACCGGTGACTTCAAAAGATGAAGGACTCAAAAACCTGTGACCAAAGGAAAGATTAGAACTCTCAACATCACCGAACTTAAACCTTATTATCTCTCCCTCGTACAAAGCCAGGATCCAGTGAACCGGTCTTGCAAACCTGATATCCTGATTTCCCCATCTCATGGATTTAGGAAAAGATATCTCTCTTATTATTTCTGAAACTACTTCAGGCAATATTTCTTTTGTGTTTTTGCCTGATAACTTTTTTCTCACGCATATTGATTGGCCTTTGCCTGTGTCCTTTATAAACAGGCTTGAAACATCTACCCCCTGTGCCTTTGCAAACCCGATAGAAGCCTTTGTCGGCTGTCCCTTCTCATCAAATGCACTTGCAACCCTTGGTCCTACAACCTCCTCTACAAGGTCTTCCTGCTTATCCTCAACCTCCCTGACAAGAAGAACCATCCTTCTCAAAGTCCCAAAGGTTGAGATTTTCCCATACTTAAGCCTTTCTCTCATAAAATTTTCCCTGGCAACTGATTTAAAATTCTCAAGAGCCTCAGGAAAAAATTTTGCAGGTACGTCCTCAGTCCCGATCTCTAATAATAATTCTCCAGACATATTCTTTATGTTTACCTCTCTATTAGCTGTCAGCTTTCAGCTATCAGCAATCCCCCCATCCCCCCTTTAGAAAAGGGAGGCGAGGGGGGATTTGAATTTTGAATTTCTTATAGCCGAGGCATCTTGCCTCGGTTTTTCCCCAAAAACAGAGGGCACGCCTGCCTGCCGGCAGGCACAGAGGCGGCCCCTACTGCAGGAGCGGTCTCCGTCCCTACCCACTTATAGCTTTTCCAGATTACCCTATAACCGCTTCACACCTTAAGCAGCGGATATCCCATTTCTTCTCTCTGTTTTAAATATGCAACTGCGCATTTCCTTGCAATTGCCCTGACTCTCCCTATATAACCAACCCTCTCTGAAACAGATATGGCCCCCCTTGCATCAAGCAGATTAAAGGTATGAGAGGTCTTCAGGCAGTAATCATAGGCAGGTAGTAGAAGATTAGCCTTGAGAAGCCTCATGGCTTCCTTTTCATACATTTCAAAAAGTTTCAGAAGCATGTCTACATCAGCTTCTTCAAAATTATATTTTGAAAACTCAACTTCGCCTTTATGGTGAATATCACCGTATTTAATCCCTGATGCCCATACGATGTCATAAACATTCTCAATCCCTTGAAGATACATGGCAAGCCTCTCTATGCCATAGGTAATTTCTACTGAAACCGGCTTAAGGTCAATTCCCCCTGCCTGCTGAAAATACGTAAACTGGGTTATCTCCATACCGTCAAGCCAGACCTCCCATCCAAGTCCCCATGCACCGAGTGTTGGCGACTCCCAGTCGTCCTCAACAAAACGGATATCATGTTTCAGAGGGTCTATGCCAAAATTTTTCAAACTTTCTATGTAGATTTCCTGGATTTTTTTTGGCGATGGTTTCATGATTACCTGGAACTGGTAGTAGTGCTGAAGCCTGTTGGGATTTTCACCATACCTCCCGTCAGTTGGTCTCCTTGAAGGTTCCACATAAGCAACATTCCAGGGTTCAGGCCCTAAAACTCTCAAAAAAGTTTCAGGATGAAACGTACCTGCCCCTACCTCAGTATCATAAGGCTGGGCAATTAAACATCCCTTCTCAGCCCAAAAATTCTGCAGCTCAAATATCAATTCTTGAAAAGTCATGTCTTTATGTAACTCCAAGCAATGTAAATTCCTTAAGTACCGTTACAATCGATAGGCGGGATATTCTTGTCCCGCTGTGGCGGGGTTTGAAAACCCCGCCTATCGAGATTGAAAAACGTGTCTTATTTAACTTCTTCATCTTAATTCTTATTACTTACTCCCAACTTCACACCTTCCCGACACGAACGCCAAACCCCGAACTGGGCGAGTCATCGACTCGCCCCTACCACCTCCAGCTTCCCATCCTTTAACTCCAATATCCTGTCAGCCTGCTTTGCTAGTGCCTGGTTATGTGTAACAATGATAAAGGTCTCTTTGCTTTCCTTATTCAGCTTTTTTAGAATCTCAAAAACTGCCTCTCCTGTTTTCTGGTCTAAGTTCCCGGTTGGCTCATCAGTAAAAACCACCATGGGCTTCATCACCAAAGCCCTTGCAATAGCTACCCTTTGCTGCTCTCCGCCGGATAACTCGCCGGGCTTATGTTCAAGCCTTTCTGAAAGACCCACTCTTTTTAAAATATCCTTTGCCCTCTCTTTTGCTTCCTGTTTTTTTAAACCTTTAATCAGAGCAGGAATCATTACATTCTCTAAAGCAGAGAACTCATTTAAAAGATGATGGAATTGAAATACAAAACCGATTTTTTCATTCCTGAACCTGGCTATCTCATTTTCCTTCAAACCGGAAACATTAGCTCCTTCATAAAAAATCTTTCCTGATGTTGGTGAATCCAAAAGTCCTAAAATATGAAGCAAGGTGCTTTTCCCAACTCCTGAAGCACCTACTATTGCCACCATTTCTCCTTTTTTTACATTAATATTAAGATGTTTTAGTATATCTAAAACAACATCACCGCTCCTAAAAGATTTGCATATACCCTCAGCCTTTAAAATTGATGAATTATTCAAAATAGTCTCTTTATTATCCTCTTGGCTTTGACACTAACTTACCTGCCGGCAAGAGTCAAATTCTATTAGAAAATATTGCAACTTCTATATAAACAGGAGAGGAAAAGTCAAGATAAAAAAGGTAGGAAAACTTTAAAATCACTCACAAAAAAGCTAAAAAAAGCAAATTCCTTTATTAAATGTTTAGCATTATTTATCAATGAGTTTTCTGATTTTTTTTAAAGATTATATTTAAATATATTAACGCCTCCTGAGGAGATTTCTGAAAAAGCCTATATTTCAGAGACCAACTGAGAAAACCCTTGCATCTATTACAAATTCTGAAAACCTTAAATTTTTCCATTGACACAAACATTTTTTTAGGTTGTATTTATTATAAATGAATACTTTTAATTTTAGTTATATACATTTTAGGAGGGTAAAATGAAGGGATCAGATAAAGTAATCGAGATATTGAATGAGGTTCTTGCAGCAGAAATTTTAGCAATTATCCAATATGAATCCCATCACTATCACGCCGAGGAAACCCTTGCCCTTAAAAGGCTTGGAGAGATGTTCCATGAAACATCTGAAAAAGAAATGAAACATATGGAAGACTTATCCGAACGGATTCATTTCCTTGAAGGCCTTCCAACTACAAAACTTTTAGGAAAACCAGCTCCTGTAGGAGATGCCAAAGCCATGGTAGAGGCAAATATTGAGCTTGAATATGACGCCATTAAGCGGTTGAACAGGGGAATAAAACTCTGCTGTGACGAAGGAGATAACGGTTCCAGAGCGCTGTTAGAAAGCATTCTGAAGGATGAAGAGGATCATGCTGATGAGTTTGAAGATGTAAGAGACTTAATTGACAGCCTTGGAAAACATTATCTTGCAACTCTGGTGGAAAAGAAACCGTAGCAGGAGTATATAAGTTTGTCGCTTAGCGTTGTACGATTGTGCAGCTCGTTTCGTTATTCGTCATCCGGTTAAGTCATAGACGAGGCATCTTGCCTCGGTCTTTCTTCCAGCAGACTGTGAAGCGTAACAAAACGTAGGAGCAGAGCTCGTCTCTGTCCTCATATCGGGCGAACACAAGGTTCGCCCCTACATTTTATTTTTTTGAAATTTGGAATTTAATTACCCTAATTCCCCTCACACTAAACATCCTGATCTCTGAGCTTGCCGAAGAATCGAATGATTGGGCGACTAAAGTCGCCCCTACCCGCCTATAAACTGGTCATAGTTTTGAATTTTGATTTTTGAACTTTGAATTTCACTTGACCCCTTGAATCCTTGACCCCTGGAACCCTACTCACTTACTTATTTATTCTTCCTGTAAACTTTTCTATTGGGATTCTCAAAGCGTTGCCAGCTTCAGGCTTTGCAGCCATTCTTTCGCCTATTTTTAAAAATTCTTCTTCACTCCTGTTAATCCTCTTGGCACCATAAATAACCCTCTTTGCAATCTGCCTGATCCCATACATTATATTTTCTTTCTTTGACAATATCTCTGCCTTTGCAAAAACCGAAACACCCCTCCAGTTTGGATAAAATTTATCAGCATCACATATCTTAAATATGATTTCCGGGTTTTTCCTCAAAATCTTTGCCATCTTTCCATTTGGTCTTGAGCCGCAATAAATATTCTTTTCGTCAGAACCATAAGAGACCTCGATCGCATAGGGCTTACCATCATCAACCGCGATGATAGTTCCCCATGTCCAGTCCTCTATTAAATCCCTGATCTCTTTTTCTGTCATATCCCGCATGTTTCTCCTCCTTTAGATTTTAGCCCATCAAAAATTGTTGCAGTTCAGATGATAATATTTTAAGTATCAAAACCTAAATTTCAAATCAAGGCTAAATGGACGACAAAATCCGAAATTCTAAACAAATTCAAAATCCTAAATCCAAATGTTCAAAACCATCTTAAAAAATCTTGTTTTGTATTTTGAACATTTGATATTGTTTAAAATTTTGAAATTAGGTATTAGAATTTTTCACACCTTGCCATTTGCCATTAACTCATCTATCCACCATATACGGCAGGACCTTTGCTGCCTGAGGTATAACATACGCAGAACAGCTGGAGCCGGTAATAGAAAAGGCAATGTCCATAGCCTCTTCGATGCTGGTGGCCGGAGTTATGGACATTTTCTCCACAACCTCTTTTGGAAGAGATGAAACGAGGATTATTTTATATTCCTTTGCTTTCATAAGGGTTGAATATGCGGTCTGGCCGTTGACCTCAAAATTCTTTCTCAAGGCAAGCTCAAACTCCTCCACATTTTTGTGCTCAAACCAGTTTAAAAAAGTATTATTGCCTATACCATCACTGCACTGGGCAAGGAGAACCAGCACACCGCCTTTTTTCAAAGCATTTTTAGAATATTCAAGGCTCTTATGGGCTTGGATAAAATTTATATCATAAGGCAACCCCCCGCAGCTTGCTATTACAATATCTGTCTTTCCCCTGATTCTGACAGCATAATGATCAAGAAAATAAATGCACCCTTTCATAAAAGCTTCCTTTGGATCACCTGCAAAAACTTCCACTATCTGCTTGCTTGAGTCCATTACTGTGTTTAACAAAAAGCACGGTTTGACCATATCAAGGACTTCCTCCATCTCTTCATGCATGGGATTATCAGTCAAAATACCTGCTGAGGCTTTTGGATGACGTCCTTTTCCGGGTTCAGGATAAAGACTCAGCAGATGAAACTTTATAATGCTGTCATACTGCGCAGCTCCCGGGAGCAAACTCTTTCTCCCTCCGCCAAAACCGGCCAAATAGTGAAAATTTATAGTTCCTGTTAAGACGACTTTATCAGCTTCAAAAATTTTCCTGTTTAAAAAAATCTGGTTCCCTCTTGACGTTATTCCCGGGCTGACTGTTTCATCTGACCATGCGTTATGGTTATAAGCTTTTATTCTTGAACCTATATCCTTGCCAAAAATTGCAAGTTGCTCTTCTTCCTTTAATGCCCTGTGAATACCAAGGGTAAACAGAATTTCTATATTTTTATCAGGTATGCCGCAACTATTAAGTTCTTCTATCAATATAGGAAGAAAAATATCTAAACCCGAATTTCTTGTGATATCTGACACAAGGATGAGAACTTTGTCACCTGGAGAAAAATGCAGTCTGAAGGAAAGAGAAGAAATAGGAAACAGGAGCGAATATTTTATTCTTTTTACAATATCGTCCAAAGGAGCCGGGTAGAATGGAAGTAAGATATCCCTTACCTCTAATTTGGAAAAGTTAAATGTTATTTCTTTTTTGCCATAGAGTAAAGGTATTGTCCCTCCTGTAAGTCCCTTTGTCATAGCTCTTAATTGGATATCAGTTGTTAGTAATCCCCCCAACCTATCTTTTCCTGCCTGCCGTCAGGCAGGGAAAAGTGGGGCGAGGGAGGATTTGAATTTTGAGTTTTGAATCATGCCATTGCGAGCAGGTCCCTCGCCTGTCATTGCGAGCGATAGCGAAGCAATCTCATTTTTCAGGCTCGGGATAAACTCCGCAATCTTTCTTCTCTCCCACTCTATGCTATTGCGCAGGCTAAAGCCTGCGGCTACCAGTCTTGGGTCTTGCGTTTTATTTTAAAACGCCACGCTCCACCTTTTAACCACATACAATAAACTTCCCAACCACTCAACTTCCTACTTTCTCACCTTTCCAACTTCAAACCCCAACTCAGTCAATATCCAACCTTCTTAATAAGCTTCTGTGAATTTTCAAAAACCTTAGCCAGCAGATTTTCCGGTATTCCTGCTGATAACAAAACTTTTTCTGCATACTCTCTCTCAACAAGATCAAATGGAGAATGGGCATCAGTGTTGAGAACCAGTTGAGCCCCTTTCTCTAAAGCAAGCTTTGCCACACGGCCGTTGCTGAGGGAATGTCCCCTTCTTGTCGTTATCTCAAGAAAGACAGATTTCTCTTTTGCTAAAACAACTTCCTCCTCTGATATAAGTCCCGGGTGTGCTAAGATATCTATACCAGAATTAATAGCAGCGAAATTTGTCCCTTCAGGCACTGGCTCAACAATAGTCTCCCCGTGAACGACAACTATCTTTGCCCCAAGTTCTCTTGATTTTCTTGTTAAATCCTTGATTGATTCAGGAGGAACATGAGTGAGTTCAATCCCCGGAATAGTTTTTATTTTCCAGAACCTGTTTAGTTCCTCTGAAACTTTTACCAGTTTTGGAATTATAAATTCTATATTGGACAAATCACCGTGATCAGTGATTGCAATGGCAGTATAACCTGTAAAAATAGCTCTTCTGACCAGCTCTGACGGGATTAGCTCTCCATCGCTGAATAAAGAATGTGTGTGTAAGTCAATCATGGCTTATACCTTCAAAAATTATGATTCCCTATTTTTTTATTCCAAAGAACCTTTAAAGTCAAATTAAATTAATTATAGTAAGCATCTCCAACCTCGTGCTAAAAAATTCCATGAGCAGGGGCGACTTTAGTCACCCGTAATCGTTCGACTGAGCTCGCGACGAAGTCATTCGACCTTTCGGTAGGTTTAAGGCTCAGAATATAATTCAATAAGCTCACCATGACACACCTTCAGCCTCCTGAGACTGTCGAAGGATCAAAGGGCGCCGAAGAGTCGAACCATAATAAGGAGGCTAAAGTCTCCCCTACTCATGCTTTCCTTTTTACTCACGGAAAAGGAAATGCTTCCAAATTTCAAGCAAATGTTGCAGAATTTATTTTTATTTTGTAAAATAGAAAATAATTTATCTAAAAGGCAGATTATGCATGAGGCTAAAATTCTTAACTTAAATTATAACTGAAGGCTGATAGCTGACAGTTATTTTTGGAGAGGGGTTTATGAAAATAAGGATTAAAAGAAACTTCAAAGTCAATCCTGTTCTGTTAGTCTTAATTTTAATTACTTACCTCTTATCTGCTTCCGGATGTGCAGTTAAGCGGGCAATACCTGTATCTCCCCTTGATAATCCTGAACGCCATTTTAAGAACGGAATGAAACTTTTTGATGACTGGAAAACTAATGAGGCCATGAAGAAATTTATTAGGGCAAAAGAATTAGCCCCGGAATTTTCTCCTGCCTACACAGGGATAGGTCTTGTATTGGGAGAAAAAAAAGATTTTGAAAGTGCTTTTGAAAACATGGAAAAAGCAAAGAAGCTGGCTAAGAAGAAAGAACAAAAACTATTAAGCCACGTCGGAATGATAAGGCTTTATACTGCACAAAAAGGAGAGAACTGGCTAAGCCATGCTGAGGACGAATTTGATGAGGCAGATACAATAGATGATAAGTCATCTGCACTTTATTATTATATGGGTGTTGCTTATCGAGAAGCGGGAGAATTCGAAGAAGCCTTTGTTAATTTTGGCAAGGTAATAGAACTTGACAAGGGGTTTGTTGAAAAAGCTGATAAGGCGTGGACTGAGATTCAGAAAATTGAGATGACTGAACCAGAGACAAAGGTCGGCAAAGAGATTTCAAATATCAAAAATAATTGACCGCTCTCATGTAGCAGCTCTTTTGATAGAGGAACTAAAGTCGCCTCTACCCACATAATTGTTATCACAAAAAGCAAATGCTTACATTTATTTGACATATTTGAGAGATTTTGTTGACTTTTTAACTAATAAAAGGGATAATTTTCTCCTTATGAAAAAAATAAATTTGAAAAAGATTGCGCTCATTGAACCTAAATCTCCTGGAATACATGTCTTTTCAAGAGTGCCAATACCGAGGCTTGGACTCCCTATTTTAGGAACAATCTTATCCTCTAAAGGTTTCCAGGTAAAAATCTATGTCGAAGACCTCGATGGGATTGATTTTGACGATGTCTATCAGTCAGACCTTGTTGGACTCTCATCAATAACCACAACTGCCCCAAGGAGTTATGAGATAGCAAAAAAAGTCAGGGGAAGAGGCATCCCGGTGGTTCTTGGAGGCGCCCATAATACTTTTCTTCCTGACGAAGGGCTGGAGCATGCGGATTTTGTAGTAAGAGGTGAAGCTGAGGAAACATTTGAAGAACTGATTGATGCACTTGTAAACAGGAAAGACCTCGACGGCATTGCAGGGCTCTCTTTTAAGAGAGGTGAATCCTTAGTCCACAACCCGCCAAGACCTTTAAATGACAACCTGAACTTATATCCTGTCCCTGATCTCTCTCTAATCCAGGGATATAAAAAAATGAAGGTTCTTCCTATATCTACATCAAGGGGATGTCCCTTCAATTGCAATTTCTGCTCAGTGACAGCAATTAACGGAAAAAATTACCGCTTCAGAACCCACGAACTTATAATAGAGGAACTAAAAAAAGCAAATGGGAGGCATGTCTTTTTCTGTGATGACAACTTTACTGCTAATAAAGAAAGGGCAAAGGTCCTTTTAGAATATATGCTGCAAAAGAACTTGATGCCTGAATGGAGTGCCCAGGTAAGGGTAGACGTGGTTAATGACCCGGATCTTTTGAAGCTTATGAAAAGGACCAATTGCTACCATGTCTATATTGGCTTTGAATCTATAAATCCTAAGACCCTGAAGCTATTTAAAAAAGGGCAGAGCATTGAGCATATTGAACGCAGCATAAGAAAGCTTCATGAAGCAAAAATCAAGATCCACGGCATGTTTGTTTTGGGGTCCGATGAAGATGAAAAGGCAACAATAAGAGAGACTGTAAAATTTGCAAAGCGGTTAAACATCGAC
The DNA here is from genome assembly GCA_001790645.1 of Candidatus Schekmanbacteria bacterium GWA2_38_11. Taxonomy (GTDB): domain Bacteria; phylum Schekmanbacteria; class GWA2-38-11; order GWA2-38-11; family GWA2-38-11; genus GWA2-38-11. Next base: position 9,101 of record MGDB01000063.1, on the reverse strand, counting down.
TCAGTGCAATTCATGATCCTTACACCGCTTCCCGGCACACAGGTTTATGATAACTTCAAGAGGGAGTCAAGAATCTTGACAACTGACTGGAGCCTTTATGATGCGCATCATGTTGTTTATGTCCCAAAAAAGATAACTCCCATGGAACTCCAGACTGAAACCATAAAAGCAATGAAAAATTTTTATTCCTGGAGTCAGATATTCAAGAGAGTTATGGTAGCAGATAGCTTTAATGTCCTGATTAAGACGCAGGCAAAATATTTCATCTCAAAGTGGGAAAAACTAAACCATTCCTACATGAAGCAGATAAAAACAGGCGTTCCCTACGAAAACGAAGAAGAAAAGGCATCCTTCCCGTTTTTAAACCTTTCAAAACTAAAGACCATAGGTATTCCCGGGGCTTCCCTGCATCTGGGATCAAGGGAGTTTTTGAACAGCTTTTTTAAAGGCATTGGAATAAACTTCAGGTTTGCAGACCTTGTCAAAGACGTTCCTTTAATGAAAGGGTTAAGCTCTGCTCCATCGGAATCATGCTTACCTGTAAAGTTCGCATATAATCAGCTCGCTGAACTGAAAGATAAAGTTGATTTAATCCTGTTCCCTGAAATAAGAGGCGCAAAATCCGGTCAGTACTGTACAAAACTATCAAACCTGATAGAAAAAATCAAAAGCCTGAAAGAGGAGTTTCCTCCGATTGTAAATTTCTCTTTCGATTCGTTTTATGGGCCGAGTTATCTGGCATGTTCAAAAATTGGTTTGCTTTTTAACCAGAACATTAAAAAAATCCACCAAGCATATCAAAATGCTGTAGACCAGTACAAAGAATCCATAATAGAGAAACTGAAAATCTTTAAAGAGTTTAGTCTGAAACGTAACGAAAAATCCCTAAACATCGCTTTTCTATCTCCATCTTATATCTTACATAATTCATATCTTTCAGGGCCAATACTTAATTACCTGAAGGAAAAAGAAGTAAATTTAGTAACAGATAAATTTTCAGGTAAAAGATTTCCCGTTGATGGGTCACCCTTTCACGGCCAGGAATTCTTTTGCAGCTCAGACGAAAGGATGCTTGATCTGACCATGAACTTTGCTTCAGATTCCACAGTTGACGGTATATTGGTTCTAGGCTCTGACGGTTGTCTTTCTTTTAACTCGGTAAAGCAGAAAATAGAAGAGCAGGATAATTCAGGGATAGATAAACCGATCAAACTTTTGCAACTGGAGGAAGATCTTAACTTTGACAACATGATCTCTGATATCGGGCTTTTCTTAAGCAGTATTGAGCAATGGAAAAAATCAGCCGGAGGTTCTATATAGTAAAGAACCCCACCTAAAAGTGGGGCTTTTGAATTTATTTCTTTCGTTTGTCATTCCTGTCAAAACGGGATTTTATTCCCTATTTAAATCATACAGGGATAAGTTTTCTGGATTCCCCGTATCAAGTACGGGGCAGGCTCTGCTGGAGTTTATCCCTGCGAAAGCAGGGACAGGAATGACATACAAAAAAAGCAACTTTTCATCCCCATCTAAAGACGGGTTATTTAAGTTATATCTTAATAAACTGATTACATAGATTGAAGAAATTTTTACAGAGCTTAGAGTTAATCTTTGTGCTTATAAGGTTTTAGGCAGGCAAGGCGCCTGACCTATTTTTTTTGTAGAAACAATTCTTCATTTCTGTTAATAGTAACAGAGCATCTTGCCGCGCAGTGGCAATTTCTATAAACGCGCATAAAATATAAATATATTAAAGGAGAGGATTCTTGGAAAAGAGAAGGGTTGTAATTACTGGGATGGGAATAATTTCACCCGTTGGAACAGGACTTGAGGAAAACTGGAATGCTCTTATGAACGGTAAATCCGGTATCGATAAAATAACTCATTTTGATACCACTGATTTCTCCTGCAAAATTGCAGGTCAGGTCAGGGGATTTGATCCTCATAAATACATTGATCCTAAAGAAGCAAAGAAAATGGATACCTTCATCCAGTATGCTGTAGCTGCAAGCTGCCTGGCAATGGAAGACTCTGGCCTCAAGGTTGATGATGAAATAGCTGAGAGGGTCGGAGTGATAGTAGGCTCAGGTATTGGAGGCATGCCGCTCATTGAGAAGAATCATAAGATATACCTTGAAAAAGGACCGAAGAGAATATCACCATTTTTTATACCCCAGGTCATAATAAACCTGGCCCCGGGTCAGATTGCCATGAAGTTTAATGCAAAAGGACCTAATTCAAGCGTTGTAACAGCATGCGCTACCTCAAACCATTCCATAGGCGAAGCTTTTAGGACAATTCAGAGAGGAGAAGCAGATGTGATGATAGCAGGAGGAACTGAGTCAGTCATCACTCCACTGGCAATAGGTGGATTTTGTTCTATGCGCGCGCTCTCCTCTCAGAATGATGAGCCAGCAAAGGCGAGCCGTCCTTTTGACCTTAAGAGGGATGGGTTTATCATGGGCGAAGGTTCAGGAATCCTCGTGTTTGAAGAGTTAGAATTTGCAAAGAAAAGGGGTGCAAGGATAAGGGGAGAAATAATCGGCTACGGTCAGTCGTGTGACGCATATCATATAACATCTCCGTCCATAGCCGGCGAAGGAGCGGTCCGCTGTATGAAAATCACCCTGAAAGACGCCGGCATAGAGGCTAAAGATATAGACTACATAAATGCCCATGGAACGTCTACACCGCTTAATGATAAATATGAGAGTATTGCAATTAAGACCGTTTTTGGTGAAAAGGCCAAATCCATCGCCATAAGCTCAACCAAATCCATGACAGGCCATCTCCTCGGTGCCGCTGGAGCTATCGAGGCTATCTACACAATCCTTGCCATAGAAAACCAGGAAATACCCCCGACAATAAATTACGAGTCCCCTGATCCGGAATGTGATCTCGATTACGTTCCTAATAAACCAAGAAAAGGAAAAATCAGAACCGCCTTAAGTAATTCCTTCGGTTTTGGAGGAACTAACGCTTGCTTGGCTTTAAAGAAATACGAAGAGTAGAAGAACTTCCAGAGTATCCAAGAGTTGCTATGTCAAGGAAAAGAATATGAAAACGGAAAATGTTAGACGGTTGCGCAGATCGTACCTGCCGGCAGGCAGGTCGGGTAGGGTAAAATCGCGGGGGGGTGAACCTAATGTGGGCAGGGACGGAGCCTGCCCCTACTGTAGGAGCCGCCTCTGTGCGTGCCCTCTGCTTTGTGAAAGAAACCGAGGCAAAATGCCTCGGCTATAAGAAGTTCAAACCTATGGAAGCTGCCCGCTGATAACTTACAGCTAAGCTTTGACACTTTTTTAAGGAGGGATGAAGGTTGCCAAAAGAAATCGGCTTTAAAGAATCTATTGAGGACTTAGAAGAAAGGGAAAGGATCGCTGAACTTGGAGGAGGGGAAAAAAGGATTGCCGTCCACCACGAGCAGGGAAAACTGACAGCCCGGGAACGGCTGGCTGTCCTTTTCGATAAGAACTCTTTTGAGGAGATTGACAAATTTGTTGTCCACCGCTGCAGTAACTTCGGGATGGAAAACCAGAAAATTACAGGAGATGGAGTCATCACAGGCTACGGTACAATAAACGGAAGGCTTACTTATGGTTATGCCCAGGACTTTACTGTTTTTGGAGGCTCACTGAGCGAAACCTGCGCAAAAAAGATATGCAAGATCCTTGATCTTGCCTTAAAGGTCGGCGCCCCAATCATAGGACTTAACGACTCAGGCGGAGCAAGAATCCAGGAAGGGGTTTCAAGCCTTGGAGGGTATGCTGAGATTTTCTTAAGGAACGTTCTTGCCTCCGGAGTAATCCCCCAGATAGCGGCAATCATGGGACCATGCGCCGGAGGAGCTGTTTATTCGCCGGCAATAAATGACTTCATCTTCATGGTAAAAAATACAAGCTATATGTTTGTTACCGGGCCTGATGTAATCAAAACAGTCACCCATGAGGAAGTCAGCAAAGAGGACCTCGGCGGAGCAATGACCCACAATAACTTGAGCGGAGTTGCACATTTTGCCACTGAGAACGATAAAGATACTCTGTTAATGATAAGAGAGCTTCTCACCTTTCTTCCCCAAAATAACATGGAGGAACCAAGGTTAAAGTCCACTGATGACTTACCGGACCGTGAGACTCCGGAAATAGAAAATATAATTCCCATAAACCCGAACAAGCCTTATAACATAAAAGAAGTAATCTCTGTGCTTGTGGATGATAATTACTTTTTGGAAGTCCAGGAACATTTTGCTCAGAACATTGTCGTCGGTTTTGGAAGGCTTCATGGAAGGGCTGTAGGGATAATTGCCAACCAGCCTGCTGTGCTTGCCGGAACTCTTGATATAAACGCTTCTGTCAAGGGAGCAAGATTTATACGTTTCTGCGACGCTTTTAATATCCCCCTCATTACTCTCCAGGATGTCCCCGGATTTCTGCCAGGGATCAACCAGGAAACAGGAGGGATAATCAGGCACGGGGCAAAGCTCCTCTATGCCTATGCTGAATCCACAGTCCCGAAGGTAACAATAATTACCCGAAAATCCTACGGCGGTGCTTATTGCGTCATGTCAAGCAAGCATGTGAGAGGAGACATTAACTATGCTTTCCCCACCGCCGAGATTGCGGTAATGGGACCTGACGGAGCTGTTAATATAATCTTCAAAAAAGAAATCATGAATGCTTCAGACCCTCTAAAGGCAAAAGATGAGCTGGTTGCAAGCTACAGGGAAAAATTTGCAAATCCCTACATAGCTGCAGAACTCGGGATAATTGATGGAGTCATCTCTCCAAGGAATTCACGCAGGAAACTCATAAAGGCTCTTGAGATGCTCCAGAACAAAACTGACAGAAACCCGGCTAAGAAGCATGGAAATATACCGCTGTGATGAGTAACAAGTAACAAGTTATAAGTAACGAGTGGGGGAAAAGAAAATTTTAAGTTGGGAAGGTGTGAAATAACTGATCAATGTAGGGTTTGCTCCCTGAGCGAACCGA
>MGDB01000063.1:0-4077 GCA_001790645.1 Candidatus Schekmanbacteria bacterium GWA2_38_11 | reverse complement strand
ACACCTTACCCACAAACAAAACGACCTGCGTAACCGTTTAACGTAACACGAAATCATATAATGAAAACTATTTTCAAACTCATAAACAACTTCATATCCTTTATCTGGATTATTAGTACTGTAACTATTGCCTGGATATTTTTTAAGGTTTTAAACAGAACAAAAGTCTATGGCAAAAAAAATATTCCTTTAAAAACAAATCTCCTCCTTCTTCCAAACCACCTTACAATGATAGATAGTTTTCTTGTAGGGCCGATGGCATTTTATCCCAAGGTGATATTAAAACCTTCACTTCTCCCCTGGAGTCCGGCAGCAGAAGAAAATTTCTTCAATAACCCCATCCTCGCATGGATGTCGGCTAAATGGAAAGCCATACCGGTCAAGCGGGGAAGGAAAGACCTCGAAGTCTTAAACAGAATGTCAGAACTCCTCCCACACAGCACAATGATAAATTTCCCCGAGGGCACAAGGAGCCGCACAGGAAAACTCGGCAAAGGCAGGCCCGGAGTAGGAAAGCTAATTTATGATGTAAGGCCCATAGTAATCCCCGTCAGGTTATTTGGAATGAAAAAAGTCTTGCCAATTGGGTCCTATATTCCCAGAATTTTTAAAAAAATCACAGTGATCTTTGGAAAGCCAATCGATTTCAGTGAATTCTACACTCTGCCGGATGAAAAAGAAACCTGGCTTAAGATCTCCGGTAAAGTGATGGAATCAATTGCTGAACTGAAAGTGGAGGGAGAACGTAAAAATACTTCGCTGGACGTTGAACGGTTGCGCGGCTCGTATCGGTAAACGGTTGCGTATATGAGTATCAACCGTACACCAAATTACGATTTAAAAAGGAGTCCCGCCATGGCTACAAAATTCAAAAACTTCATAAACGGGAAATGGGTTGAACCAGATTCAGGTAAATATTTTGAAAACATAAATCCTGCCAGCAAGACAGAAGTTCTGGGAGTATTCCCCAGGTCAGAAAGCAGCGATGTTGAAAAAGCTGCCCAAGCCGCCGAAAACGCTTTTGAAAAATGGAAAGAAGTTCCTGCCCCCAAAAGAGGAGAAATCATCCTCAAAGCTGCACAGCTTCTGATAGAAAAAAAAGAAGAACTCGCTCGCATTGCCACAAGAGAAATGGGAAAAATCCTGATGGAAACAAGAGGAGATGTGCAGGAAGGAATCGACACTGCAATTTATATGGCTGGCGAAGGGAGAAGGCTTTTTGGCCAGACAACCCCTTCAGAACTCAGGAATAAATTCGCAATGACAGTAAGGGCACCGGTTGGCGTAGTAGGAATAATAACACCTTGGAATTTCCCTGTTGCCATACCGACATGGAAAATATTCCCGGCCCTTATCTGCGGAAACTCCATTGTCTTTAAACCTGCCACTGACACTCCTGAATCAGCAATAAGACTTGTTGAAATCCTCACAGAAGCAGGAATACCGGACGGTGTTATAAATTTAATTTTCGGGTCTGGCTCTGATGTTGGGAAGGCAATTATTACCCATCCGAAAATCAACCTTATTTCTTTTACCGGTTCATCAGAAACAGGAAGGTTCATCGCTTCAGAATGCGGGAAGAGATTAAAAAAATGCGCCCTGGAAATGGGAGGGAAAAATGCCCAGATAATAATTGATGATGCTGACTTAGACCTTGCAGTTGACGGCGCTCTCTGGGGCGCTTTTGGGACTACAGGTCAGAGATGCACCGCTACAAGCAGGCTTATAGTCCATAAGAAGGCCCTTGATGATTTTTCCCATAAGTTGTTAGAAAGGACTAAAAAAATTATAATTGGCAATGGCCTTGACCAGGACACCCAGATGGGCCCTTTGATTAATGAACCTCAAAGGGAAAAAGTTCATAACTATGTGGGTATAGGAAAAAACGAGGATAAGGCAGAGCTTCTCATGGGCGGCGAACCTCATGCTGAGGGGAAATGCTCCCAAGGATTTTTCTACAAACCTACTATCTTTACCAATGGAAACCCGGGGATGAGAATTGCTCAGGAGGAAATCTTTGGCCCTGTTGTCCTCATCATGCCTGTGAAGGATTTTGATGAAGCAATAAAGGTCATAAACAACACACAGTACGGCCTCAGTTCATCTATCTATACTAAGGATTTAAACCTGGCATTTAAAGCTGTTGAGAAAATCCAGAGCGGTATTGTTTATGTGAATAGCCCCACAATAGGCGCTGAATCACATCTCCCCTTTGGGGGTGTTAAAGACACAGGAAACGGCCACAGGGAGGCAGGTGTAACTGCCATTGATATATTCAGCGAATGGAAGACTGTTTACATCGATTACAGCGGGAGGCTCCAGAAAGCGCAGATAGATACGGAATAATGGGAAACTGAAAAGAGATAAATTCCAAATAAATTTTAATGACCGAATTTCAAATGACCAAAAGTAATAGATGAAACTTAAACAGATTGAAAGAATGTATTATTGGGTCTTTACTTCGATCCTTTCGACAGGCTCAGGATGCTCAGGTGATTCATGGTGAGCATAAGTGAGTTTGTCTAACTATCTAACCATAGACCCGTCAATAACGGACCTAAATGTCTGTTCCTACAAAGATTGTTGTGTTTAGGTTTTTCCGGTCATTTGGTAATTGAAATCTGGTGCTTATTTGGAATTTGAGATTTTAAACCCAAACCGCTAACTGAGTACCGCACACCTCTAACCATTCACTTATTCCAGAAAAAGTAGAATAAAGTCAGGAAAAAGGGGAATCAGCCAATTCTTTTTTTTTAAAATGTGCTTATGTTAAAATAATAATAATTAGTAAATATTTACGAAAACCAATTACCGCAAGCCATTAACCGCGTCTAAAGGAATCAGTAATGACGAAAAAGCCATCTGCCGGAAAACAATCTCCAAATGGGAAAGCTTCTCAAAGTTCCTTAAGTAATGAACAATTATTGGCAGAGGCGTTCTGGGAAGTGGCTTATGAGAAAGGGAATGCAGTCCTTACGGCCGCCTCTGAGAGTGATTTGAAACTGAAAGACAAATAAACAAATCTACTTTTTAAAGTCTTAATGCTATTAGCTATAAGTTAGAAGTAGACTTCTGGAAAAAACAGACTTTTTCAGAAGTCTCTAAAATAAAAATTGACAAAATTTTCTTTGTCTTTATATTTATATTGTGAGAAGTTTGTATCCATTCCTTTCTATAAAAAGGTCCTCTTATGTCCATAAGCAATATTAATCTTTTGATAGTTGATGAAGAAAATTCCTCTTGCGGCAAAGAGCTTACTAAAAAATTTATAAAAGAAGGATTTAACGCCTCATTCCTTCCTGATGGCGAACAGGCTTTAAAAAAATTAAAAAAATTCAAATACGATTTACTGATTACAGGAATCAAGTCATCCAAAATCGACGGTCTGGAACTTTTAAGAAGAATTAAGGCATCAAATTATCCCACTGATGTTATTATCTATACAGAATACGGGGACGTAGACAGTTATATCCGGGCAACAAAATTAGGGGCGGCAGACTTTGTTAATAAACCGATGGAATTCAAAGAATTCCTCTCAATAATAAACGGAGTCCTTCAGGATAAAATCCATAAGACAAAAATTGAAACAAGCGATAGAAGGAAACATCCCCGCTTCTCTGTCGAAGAAGTTGTTTATGTCATTGAAAAAAATGAGCCTAAAAGGGAAGAAACAAAAACTCAAACAAGAATAACTGATATCAGCCTTTCAGGGATAGGTTTTGAATATCACTCTCCTTTTGAAATAAATACAATGTTAGAGGTACATCCGGTTCTTGGAGGAAAAAAAATTATAGCCTCTGGAAAGGTACGCAGATCTAAAGAAAAAGAGTACCTCGAAAATCTGGTTTACCATACAGGAATTGAAATTATTAAAATGTCAAACCAGAGTCAGAAAACCCTTCAATCTTATTTAAAAACAATCTAATTCCAAAAATCATTTATTATTTTCTGATGTGCGAATGTCCTCTAACACCTTTAAAGCTTCCTGCCGTGTGGTTATTTTATTTTCAATTTGAAGTTCCCTGATTTTTTTAAGTATTGCCCCGATTTTTTCGCCTTCCTTGCATTTTAATACTT
>MGDB01000062.1:4637-7438 GCA_001790645.1 Candidatus Schekmanbacteria bacterium GWA2_38_11 | reverse complement strand
TCCTTCTTGACTATGCGATTCAGGAAGGAGCATCACATGAACCTCTTAAAATAGACGAAATTAAATACAGGAATAAACCCGTGCTGTTCTCAAAGGGAAAGGAATTGATGGAGGCTGACCTTGTTATCGGGGCTTTTGGCGTAAACAGCCCGACAGCAGAGCTTTTTGAAAAACTGGGGTTTAGATATAAGAAACCTTCTATAACAACTGCATCTAATGCTGAAATCCATCTTGGGAGAGAGAAAATCCAGAAATACTTTGGAAGCTCAATCCACCTTTTCCTTGTGCCAGTTGAAAATATAAAATTTGCTGCAATTATCCCCAAAGGCCATTACGCTACAGCCTGCATACTCGGGAAGGATATTAATTCTCAGACAGTAAAAAAACTTTTAAGCCATCCGGTAGTAAAAAATATATTCCCTGACGAGGTTCTTAATGAGCATTCCTGCCAGTGCTTCCCGAAGATGAATATCAGAAGAGCAAAGAACCAGTTTGCTGACAGAATTGTTGCAATAGGGGACGCTGGTTCAACACGGCTTCTTAAGGACGGACTTGGAGCTGCCTATTTCTTGGGCAAAGCAGCAGCAAAAACCGCAATTTTTTATGGTGTAAGCGCAAAACACTTCGAAAAATATTTTGCTCCCGCTTCCAGGGCTGTAGATATTGACAACATCTATGGCAGGTTCCTTTTTGCTACAACCGGTATCTATAGAAATAGCCCGATTCTTTCTGGAGGAATGCTTGAGGTAGTAAAAAAAGAACAAAGGAGAAGTGATAATTATAGAATATTAAGCTCTGTTTTGTGGGATATGTTCACCGGGAGTGAACTTTATAAAAATATCTTCTTCAGAACATTAAATTTTAAAATGATTATTAATCTGCTGACAGAATTTTTAAATGCATTATGGAGGAAACTCAGATGAAGGAAAGAGAATTGGGCAGGGTATATAAGGACAAGGAAATTATTTTCTCCGAGGGCGAAGCCGGAGACAGCATGTATATTATTCAGTCAGGAAAGGTCAAAATAACCAAGAAGACGCCTTCAGGTGAAATGACCCTTGCAACACTTGGAGACGGAGAGATTTTCGGAGAGATGGCGCTTTTTGACCTTAAGAAAAGGTCTGCCACTGCGCAGGCAGATGGTGAAACAAGAGTAATCAGTATTGACAAGAGCAGTTTTTTTGCGAGAGTTAACAAGGATCCGACACTTGCCTTTAAAATACTCCAGACCATGAGCCAGAGGATCAGGATGATGAATGAGGAGTTTACGAAACTTAAGAAGTTTAAAACAAGCTTATTGCATGCCTGCATTGACGTTAATGAGATATGCCAGCTTATACTTGATGAAGCGCGAAGCAGCATTCAATCAGACCACGGTTCTGTAATGCTACTTGATGAGAACGAAAAAATGCTTTCAATCAAGGCAGCCTTCGGCTCCCAGTCCAATCAAAAAGTAAAGCTCAAAGTTGGGCAGGGTATTTCTGGAGATGTATTGAAGACCGGTAAAGCCGAGCTTGTGAATAATGTCTCATTGGATGCCAGATTTGTAGCAGGAGGATTGAACATTAAGTCCATGCTTTGCGCACCCCTTAAATGGAAGGGAAATACCTTTGGAGTAATTAATCTCAGCAACAGTTCTGAGAAGTTATTTAATCTTGAAGACCTGAAGAAATTGCATTCTTTATCAATTTACGCATCTATTGCGGTTGAGAATGCAAAACATTGTACTCCTTTTACAGCCGCTATGGGCGACATTATAAAGTCTGCTTCACTGATGGATGCATGGTAGGATTGAAATATGCGCCAGCTTTATCATTTCTTTACCAAGCCAGTCACGTTTGTTTTTAATAATCCGCTATGGAAAACACAAAATAATTTTGTACGGGCCACCACCGTGCCTGCCTGCCGTCAGGCAGGCGTGCCCTCTGAAAATTAATAACAAATTGAGGGCAGGGACAGAGCCCCCTACAAAAAATAGTTAAATTACTTTTTTTATCACCTTGTCTGTTTTTAAAAACTCCCTTTCAATACTTTCCCGGAAGAAAAAAGTCAGGAAAAAGCGGAATCAGACAATTCCAGTTTTAAGGTTTAAACTGTAAAAATTAAATTGTTAGTTGTTGAGTGGTTGAGTTGATAGAAGTAAAGGAGCGAATAGAGAGTAGCAAGTAGTAAGTGAAGAGTAAAGCGTAACGAGTTAAAATGAAGTGTCAAGGCGGTAGGACATAGCTGTCGGTTTTCAGCTTTGTAGGAGTCATCTCCCTGACCTGCCTGTCGACAGACAGGTACAAACTGCACAACTGTTCAACGTTTTTCCGTTTTTTTGTGACTTTCGCTTATATTTTTCAGCTATCTCAACAGCCTGTTAGCAATGACGAGCCTCTGGATCTGGTTTGTACCTTCATAGATCTGGGTTATCTTGGCATCTCTCATCATCTTCTCAACGGGGTATTCCTTCATATACCCATATCCGCCTAATATCTGAACAGCATCAGTTGTTACCTTCATTGCAACATCAGATGTAAAGAGTTTGCACATTGCAGATTCCTTGCTGATGTCTGAAGCACCACTGTCAAGATATTTGGCTACGGTATAGAGAAGTGCCCGGGAAGCTTCAACATGGGTTGCCATATCAGCAAGCATTATCTGAATTGCCTGGAATGAGGATATTGGTTTACCGAACTGGACTCTTGTCTTGGAATATTCTATGGCTTCTTCAAGTGCTCCCTGTGCAATACCGAGCGCCTGTGCTGCTACGCCTGGCCTTGCTTTGTCAAGGGTTTTCATGGCAACTATAAAACCTA
>MGDB01000062.1:3263-4618 GCA_001790645.1 Candidatus Schekmanbacteria bacterium GWA2_38_11 | reverse complement strand
GTTTTCCTTCGGAATGCGGCAGTCTTCAAAAATAAGGTCGCTTGTCATGGATGCCCTTATTCCCATCTTATCTGATTTATGGCCATAGGTGAATCCGGGAGTCCCTTCTTCAACTATAAAGGCTGAGAGGCCGCGGCTTCCTTTAGACTTATCTGTTGCTGCAATCACTGTATATATCTTGGCAACTCCGCCGTTTGTTATCCACTGTTTTCTTCCATTTAAAATGTAGTAGTCACCGTCAGCTTCAGCTCTTGTTTTGACTCCTCCTGCATCGCTTCCGGCCTCAGGCTCTGTTAAGGCAAAGGCTACCAGGCTCTCGCCTTTTGCAATCCTCGGCAGGTATTTCTTTTTCTGTTCTTCATTTGCAAAAAGGAGTATTGGATAGGTCCCGAGGGCGCTGGCGCCGTAACCAAGGGCTATTCCCCCGCATACCTTTGAAAGCTCTTCCATGACAAGGCACATCTCAAAACTTCCCATGCCGCTTCCGCTGTATTCAACAGGAATATAGAGTCCTGTAAGATCCGCTTCAGCAAGTGCTTTCATTACGTCATGGGGAAACTCTCCCGTTACATCGAGCTGTGCCCTTATAGGCTTTATCTTTTCCTCGGCAATCTTTCTTGCCAGTTGTTTAATCATATTTTGTTCTTCAGTTAGTCCGTACATTTAACCTGCCCCTTTTTTGTTGTAATAAAAATAAAAGTTCTGTTTAATTATTTAAGAAAGAGTACCTTTGTCAAGGGAAAGTTGGGGAAGTCTCTTAAAAAATGGAAGAGTCTTCTGATTACACAGATTTCAAAAGAAAGATTACACAGATTTAATCACTGTAATCATTTGTTTTGAAAAATATTTTCAGTAGAATCGTTATGCATTTAAAACTTCTTTTTTTACATTGCTTTTGCTGGGAATAATAATCCTATTCCATCAATCTGTTAATATTTTTTTTACGCAGGATGATTTTCATCTTATTCCAGTATCAAACAATGGATTTCTTTCTAACGTTGCTCAAAACGGGTTAGGTGATGGGTTCTTCAGGCCAATTACACGGAATATTTATTTTTCTCTTGCTAAAAAGCTTTTCGGACTCAATTTTCATTGTTACCATGCATTTAGCATCTTCCTGCATTTTCTTAATTCTATTCTGGTTTTCCTTATTCTGTTTCAATTGACCGGAAACAACTTTTTAAGTTTTTTTGTGTCCTGCTTTTACTCGATTCACGACAGCCATTATTTTTCTTTATTCTGGGTTTCAGGGATTCAGGAACTGGGGCTTTCCTTTTTTATTCTCGCATCTTTTTATTTCTATTTGAGATACAGGCACGCAGACAGGTTTCAGGACTATCTATTCTCCATCTTCT
>MGDB01000062.1:2971-3188 GCA_001790645.1 Candidatus Schekmanbacteria bacterium GWA2_38_11 | reverse complement strand
ACAGGAAAGGAAAAAAGCTTAACCTAAAGCTGCTGCTCCCTCATGTTTTTCTGATTTTAGTTTTTCTTGTCTTAAAGCATGGGGTGTTAAAATATTCTTTTGCGCTAAAGGGAGAGTATTATTCTCAAGGTCTTGGAATCCATGCAATTTCTAATTTTATCTACTTTGCACTGCGCAGTGTTACCTTTCTGATTCCTTTAAAAATATTCCTTAATGC
>MGDB01000062.1:0-2837 GCA_001790645.1 Candidatus Schekmanbacteria bacterium GWA2_38_11 | reverse complement strand
AACCATCAGACTGGTTAAAGATAAGGGATGTGAAAAAACTTTTATTTTTTTCGCTAAGCTGGTTTGTAATTCTTTTAACTCCGGTATTATTTTTCAAAAAAAGCCATTCCTCTTATTACTTGTCTCTCCCCATAATCGGCTATGTCAGTATCCTGGGTGTCATAGTATTTTTTATCTACAGTTATTTATTACAAAAGAAGCTCAGGATTGTTTCCATTATTTTTCTAACTTTTGCTTTTGTCCTGCCCTTTGTCATGACCTGGAAAATTTTCCAGAGCAATTTAACAAGCGAAAGCTGGGACACTCCTATACCAAATAAAAATATTTTTGCAGAAAGGTGCGTTACCAGCCTTAAAAGGAAATATGCTACTTTCCCTGCTAGAAGCACGCTTTACTTTCTTGGCTTTACCAAAGACCAGCAATGGGCAACAGGTTATGGAAGGATGTTTAAATTTTTCTTTTCCGATAAAATCAGAATCGAGTTTGTGGACAAGAAAACTATTCCCATAGTTTTAAAAACACATCAGGAGAAAGTATTCTTTTTTAGGTATGATGGAAAAGGGTTACGGGAGGTTAAAAGAGATAGAATGTTTAAAACAAATTATTAACCAAACTTTTATAGGTTGAAATAAGGACTTTTGTTATCTCTCCCGGCTTGCCATTTCCTATCAGGAAGGAATCGATTTTTTTTACGGACAGGATTTCAATCAGGGAGTTTGTCAGAAAGCATTCATCAGCGCTGTATAAGCTTTGAGTTTTGAACTTTCCTTCTTTTACCGGGATTTTTAATTTCTTTGCAAGCTCAAGAACAGTGTTTCTTGTTATACCTTCAAGGATGTCACACTGAGTTGATGGAGTAAAAAGAATACCGCCTTTTACAAAAAAGATATTGCTCACTGCTCCCTCACAGACATGTCCCTTTTGGTCAAGCATGATTCCTTCAAAGGCTCCAATTTTTTTTGCTTCAATCCTTGCAAGGATGCTGGGAAGGAAGTTATGAGTTTTGAGTTTTGAGTTAAGAGAAGATGATGGAGTTTTTCTGATTGAGACAATTGCTGCCTTTACACCTTTTTGATAAAATGATTCCGGATAAGGCTTAAAAGGTTTCACAATGATGTAAAGGGGTGGCTTCATTTCTTTTGTGATTTCAAACCCTCCTTCTCCTTTACCTCTTGTGACACCGAGGCGCAGGTAAGCATTTTCAAGGTGGTTCTCTTTTAGAACGAGGTTTAGAAGCTGGGAAGATTTGAAGATTTCAGCAGGTGGTTTGATTTTGAGTGCTCTCAGGGTGGCAAGAAGCCTTTTAATGTGCTCTTCAAGTTTAAAAACCTCACCATTGTAAGCCCGCATTGTTTCAAAGGCTCCATCACCATAAAGAAAGCCGCGGTCAAAGATGGAGACCAAAGCTTTTTCTTCCGGAACAAACTTTCCATTGATATAAATTTTCATTATAAGATTTCCTCTATTGGCTATAAGCTTTAAGCTATAAGCTATAATTTGTAGGGCAAGGCTTTAGCCTTGCTTAAAGCAACCCTAAAGGGTTGCCCTACATTTTTAAAAGGTTAAAGCCGTATCTCGTTATACGAGTTTTGCAATCGTTCAACGTTTCCCTGTGTTTCTTACTTATAGCTTACAGCTTATAGCTGACTTTCCCCTCTATTCCTCCAAGCACTGACATTGCCTTATGCCATGTCTCTTCATATTCTGCCTTGGGGTCTGAATCTGCAACTATTGCCCCGCCTGCCTGTAAATACATTTTTCCCTTAGAGGCGATTATGGTTCTTATAATTATATTAAGGTCTATTTCACCTGAGAAGGACAAATATCCGAGTGAACCTGAATATATTCCCCTTCTTACCGGCTCAAGCTCATCTATTATTTCCATTGCCCTGATTTTCGGGGCGCCTGTCATGGAGCCGCCCGGGAAGCAGGCTTTTATACAGTCAAAAGTATTTTTGTCTCCGCATAATTCTCCCCTGATAGTTGATACCATTTGAAAAACTCTGGAATAGGGTTCTATAGTCATTAACTCTGCTACTTCCACAGAACCGAATTTACACACTCTTCCCAAATCATTTCTCACAAGATCAACTATCATCAGATTTTCTGCTTTCTCTTTTTCACTTAGTAAGAGTTCATTTCTTAGGGCTTCATCCTCTTTGAGGGTTTTTCCCCGCGGCCTTGTTCCCTTTATGGGGCGGCTTTCAGCAGCAGTGCCTTTAACTTTCAGGAATCTTTCAGGAGAACTTGATATGATTTTTAAATCACCAAATTTCATGTAGGCAGAAAAAGGTGCCGGGTTAAAAGAATTTATTTTCTTATAAATCTCCCACGGCTCGTTTTCAAGTTTTCCTTCAAGCCTGTGGGAGAGGTTGACCTCATATACATCACCAGCCCTGATATATTCCTTCACCCTTTTTATCATTTCAATATATTCTTTCTTTGAGATCATGGGGCTCATTCTTATTTCACAATTGTATCTTGTATCAATTTTCCTGTTTGTTTTCCTTTTCTCCCTGATCCTGATTTGTTTTTCAAGGAGGGCTAAAGAATTTTGAGCCGCTTTCTCACTTTCCTTTAAATCCTTTGAAGGTTTGGTTACAGAGAGGATATATTTTTTGTTTTCCCAGTGGTCAAAAAGAATCACAGTATCTATGAACATAAAGTAAGCGTCCGGCAGTTTGAGGTCGTCAATGCTTTTTGAAGGAAGCTTTTCCAGAAATCTTGCAAGGTCGTAACCAAAATAACCCACAGCACCGCCTGTTAAGGGAGAGAGTATGGAATTTTCTTTAACTCTAAACTTGTTTACAAGCAATTCCAGTTCCTCAAATGGATTG
>MGDB01000061.1 GCA_001790645.1 Candidatus Schekmanbacteria bacterium GWA2_38_11 | reverse complement strand
CACGTCTTCTGGGAATAGGACGAAGTGATTTTTCTGTTCCACCAAGCTCAGCAAGTCTTCTTGCGCTTTCCCGGGCAATCAATGCTTCTAGTCCCAATCGCACTAACGAAGTTTTTTCTGTGATGCCGGTAAGCTTAGATGCCTTTTTTAATATTTCGTTATCTATATTTAATGTAGTTTTCATATGTATGAATATGTCCTTAATATACATCCATGTCAAGTAATAATTTGAGAAAATTTTTAACCTGTACCTTTTCTCAATGTCACAATATCAAATAGTCTCTGCAACAACATTCACCAATTACAGCGATTAATCACAGATTACAGGAAACAAACAAAATATGATTGTAACTTTTGCATTGAGTATTATAAACTATAATTGTGTCTTTTGTAGAAACAGGTCTTTCAGACCTGTTAATCTGTTAAAAACTAACACACCTCGAAGGTGTGTTTCTACATTTTTATTTTCATAGAAAACACTGGTTATAATTAGTTTTCACGAAACTCTGTATACTCTAAGAAAGTTCCCAAAGGCACATGTCATGTAATATTAAAGGATGCAGGAATAAAGAAATAAAAAGAAGGGATGCCAATGATTACCACAACGACCATAAGTTCTATGAGGGTAAAACCTCTTTTCTCAATTATTTTACTCAGCATAGCCTCTTATTAATATTTTTTTAACCAGAAGATTTATTGCATTTTGAATATTAAAAGTCAAAGGTTATGTCAGATATGGTTGGTATAATAAAATTTTTTTTAAAAGTTTTATTTAAGTAGGAGTCAAAGAGAAAAGAGTGAAAATTAACTGATGCGGTAGAAAGCATTAAACTTTCTTTTTAAATTTTTATGGAATGACAAAATACTGGCAGAAAGTTTTTGTGTATTTTACTTACCTGTGTCAAGAAATAAAAATACCTTGAAATAAATAAGGGTTGATGTTACTTGATTTTTTATGAATATAGTAGTCTGTGTCGCAATGTAGCCGCAACCTTTAGGTTGCGATAAAATTTTTTAATATCAATGAGCTTAGCGCAGGCTAAAGCCTGCGGCTACCATTAAAACATGAGTTGTGACACAGCCTGATACAGTATGTATGGATAGCTTTTAGAGGAGAGCAGATTACTGTGCGTTTATCAGAATTACCCGGGATAAGAAATATTAGGGATTATATCAGAAGGAAAAACATTACCCAGAAAAAATCATTTAATCTAACCCTTTTCGTCCTCACCTTTATTTCAACTCTGTTTATGGGTTCTTATTTTGAAGGAGGTGACCCTATAAAAAATCCGCTGTCTATTTTCCTCGGCCTGCCCTATTCCTTTACTCTTCTTGCAATCTTAGGGGCACATGAGACAGGGCATTACCTTGTCTGCCGCAGATATAATATCCCTGCAACACTGCCATATTTTATTCCTGCTCCGCCTCCCTTTATCCTTGGAACTTTTGGAGCAGTAATAAAGATTAAATCAAGACTACCTCACCGCAATGCCCTTTTTGATGTGGGTATTGCAGGGCCTCTCGCAGGGCTTGCAGTTGCAATCCCTGCCTGTTTTTTAGGGCTTATGTTTTCACCTGTTCAGGTAGTAGGTGTAGGAGAACAGGGTTTAAAGCTTGGAGATTCACTGCTCTTTTCACTGATAAGTTATCTTGTCATTGGCCACGTTCCAAAAAACTACGATGTGGTATTAAACTCTGTAGCCTTTGCAGGGTGGTTCGGTCTTCTTGTTACTGCTTTTAACCTGCTGCCTGTCGGGCAACTGGATGGAGGGCATATTATTTATTCGATTTTAGGTAAAAAGGCTGAAATCCTTGGGAAGGCACTGCTTGTTGTTCTTTTAATATTGGGCTTTTTCTGGCCCGGATGGTTTTTCTGGTCTCTCCTGCTCATAATCCTTGGCTTCAGACATCCTCCGCCAGTCTATGACTTTATACCATTAGACAGGAAGAGAAAAATCCTTGGAGCTTTTATACTCTTAATCTTTATCCTGACCTTTATTCCCGTACCGATTGAAGTGTACTGAAATATATTTGGAATTTGACATATTTTGATATTAATGTTATTAAAATTTTTGGGATTTATCCTTGATTAAGGAGGTAAAAATATGGCGTCTATTTCAAAACCACATCCAAAACATATTTTCGTTCAACCAAGCCCGCGCAAATTATCTGCCCTTAGTAAAATTTCAAATTTAGGACTTAAATTATCTGATGGTTTTGATTATCAATTACATGAAAATATCATAGCTGGAGTAAGCTTAAAGCAGCTTAGAAAAGACCTTGCAGTAATCCGTGAATCTTTATCAAATGAAATCTCTAAAGAAAGAGAATCTTTCTGATGCCATACTATTTTTTCGACACAAGTGCTCTTGCCAAGAGATACCATTATGAAGTTGGTTCAGATAAGGTAGATAAAATTCTTGCTGATCAAAAAGCATCATATCATTTATAATAGCCAATATAGTTATACCAGAAATAACCTCTGCTTTTGTAAAGAAACTTAATGAAGGTATTATAACTCGCAAAATCCTTGATAATACCCTTTCAGAATTCTCAAAAGATATTATTACTGATTTTTGGATAATTGATCTTGAAAGACATCATGTAATGCAAAGTAAGAATTTAATTATAAAACACAATTTAAGAGCACTTGATGGAATTCATTTATCTCTTCTTTTGAGCCTTAAAAGTCTTAATCCAATTTTAGTTTGTTCTGATCAGAGACTGGTTAATGCTGCTATAAAAAAGAAAATAGGCTTCATCAATCCTGAAGAATAAATTCAAGGTGAAAAAATTAAAAAATCCGGTATTTGATTTTTTTTTCAATACTTGAATCCTCAAACCTTTGAACCTTATTTCCCAGTTAGGACGACTACTGCTGTGACAACTATAACTATTAAACCTGTTGCCATTCCTACATATTTCCCTACCCTTTTTGTCTTTTCATACCTGTCAGCGCTGTAAAACAAGTACTCAAAATCA
Organism: Candidatus Schekmanbacteria bacterium GWA2_38_11; assembly: GCA_001790645.1. Classification (GTDB taxonomy): domain Bacteria; phylum Schekmanbacteria; class GWA2-38-11; order GWA2-38-11; family GWA2-38-11; genus GWA2-38-11. The sequence goes on along the minus strand of MGDB01000061.1, from coordinate 8,953 downwards.
AATCCTTTATTATCAATTGAGACGTCTTTTAAATTAAGTATGGCCATATGTTCATCTTTAATCTCATAAGGGAACAGAAGAAAAATTTCTTTATCATCACTGGTTTCTATGCGTTTTTGCGGGATTAAGAAGTAAGAAGTAAGGTCCTCAAAACCTTGAGTTTTTTCTCCTTTTATTAAATCAGAGAAATCCTTTTCACTTATAGGTTTATATTCCTTTTCTAAAAGGCTCCCGAGAAATTCAATAGAGAAATTTTCAGGATCAATTATTACTTTTTTATTCTTTGGGTTTATTACTTTTAAGTTAAGTAGAGTGTAATCTATTTTATCAATTCTTTTCAGAACCTTTTCAAGGAGGGAATATTCATTTCCCTTTTTTTCTTTTTTTAGCCTTTCAAGAACCAGGTACGGAAAGGTCCTTTCTATCCTTATTTCCACATCTTCATTTTTTAAAGATTCGTAGTTTTCATATGCCTTGCGTGGCCCTGACTCAACAGGGCTTAGCGGTACATATTTGTACTGGCTTGGCCCGCATGCGGAAATTAAAAATAAAGAGAGCAGAATCAAAGCAGCAGATTTTTTTGTACCCTTTTTCATTTTTTAAAACCTTCTTTGTGATGAGTAATTTTTAAGCGGTTGCATTTTATTTCCGAATTCTATAAGACTAAAAATATTACTGCTTTATAGCAAATAGCTTTTGAGAAGGTCAAGTTAAGAATTTATGGCTTTTGTTAAGAAATTAAAATTCAAATTTCTTCTGTCTTTAGTCTTTGCTGCCATTGTCTTTGCCATTTTGACAATGTACGCTGATTCTTCTAATTTGTTTTTAGCCTTCAAGAAATTTTCATGGCATTATCTGCCTGTTATCTTGCTGCTGGTTTTAGTAAACTACCTTCTGCGGTTTTGGAAATGGGACTACTACCTGAAACTCCTTAATATCCCGGTCGGGAAAAAGGATAGCTTTATAATTTTTATGTCAGGGCTCATAATGGCTGTAACCCCGGGTAAATTTGGAGAGGTTCTTAAGGCTTATCTTCTTAAAAAAATAAACTTAACCCCAATTGCAAAATCTTCACCAATAATACTGGCTGAAAGAGTTACAGATCTTTTAGGGCTATGTGCTATTGCCGGGGTCGGGGCTTACTCCCTTCACTTCGGTACCAGGATAGTTATGGCTACAACCCTCATAATTTTTGGGATTGTTATTGTTTTAGGGATTGAACCACTATTCTTAAAGATAACATCCCTGATGGAGAGAGTGAAGCTGGTTAAAAAACATGTAATCAGGGTTGAGAGGGCTTATGAAAGCGCATCAAGCCTTTTAGCTTTAAAAAAATTGTTCATTCCTACTATTATAAGCATCCTGTCGTGGTTCTGCGAATGCCTGGCATTCTATCTTGTACTTGCAGGGTTAGGAAGTAATGTATCATGCTTCAATGCAGCGTTTATCTATTCCTTTGCCACTATTGTTGGCGCTTTGAGCATGTTGCCGGGAGGTATCGGGACAACTGAGACCAGTATGACGGGAATCCTTATCATATTGAAGGTCTTGAGACCTGTAGCTGTAGCTGCAACTTTTATAATAAGAACCTGTACCCTTTGGTTTGCAGTAGTTATTGGCGCCATTTTCTTTTTTACAAATCACAATAAATTTGGTAAATTGGATGATGTCATTGAAAAGGAAAGTATAATCCAGTGATTTGTAAGTAAATTCTAAATCCGAAATTCTAATTTCTAAAAAATATCAAATGACCAAAATCTAAAGTTCAAAACAATATTTAGGTACTCCTGTAATTTTTTTGAATTTTAAATATTTGAATTTTGAATTTGTTTACCTGCCTGCCGGTAGGCAGGGAATTTTGATATTAGAATTTAGTATTTAAATATAAATGAGAGGAAGAGTTTGTGTTAAAGGATTCAAAGCAGCCGTCTGCTAAAACATATTTAATAATTCATGGCCACTTCTACCAGCCGCCAAGGGAAAATCCTTTCCTTGATGCCATTGAATCTCAGCCCTCAGTTTTTCCTTATCATGACTGGAATGAGAGGATTTATGAGGAATGTTATAAGCCAAACACCGCCTCAAGGGTACTGGATAAAAAAGAAAGGATAGGTGATATAGTAAACAACTTCCAGTTTTTAAGCTTCAACATTGGACCAACTCTTTTAACCTGGATTGAGGAAAAGTATCCTGAGACTTACAAAAAGATAATTGAAGCTGATAAGCTCAGCATGGCAAGAAATGATGGCAAAGGAAATGCCATTGGGCAGGTCTATCATCATGTAATTATGCCCCTTGTTCCAAAAAGAGATAAGATTACCCAAGTCTTCTGGGGGAAGATTGACTTTAAGAAGAGATTCAAACGTGATACAGAAGGGATATGGCTTCCTGAAACAGCCGTCAATATGGAGACCGTTAAGATCTTATTAGAGCATGAGATAAAATTTATAGTTTTATCCCCTTATCAGGCCTTAAGAATAAGAAAAATCCCTGACGGAAAATGGATAAATGCAAAAGATGGAAGTATAGATACCACCAGAAGCTATAGAATCTATTTGGGAGAGAATTTTTCTTCTGATAAATCTTTGGCTGTTTTTTTCTATGACAAGGATATCTCCAAGGCTGTTGCCTTTGAGCACCTTTTAAAAAATGCAGGCTCTTTTGCATCAAGGATAAAAGAGGCTGTTCCCAAAGAGGCGAAATCTTCCTGCCTAATCAATATATGCACAGACGGGGAATCCTATGGCCATCATGAACCATTTGGTGATATGTGTATCTCTTATCTTTTTAAGGAAGAGGCAAAGCCCAATAATTTTACTGTAACAAATTACTCCAATTTTCTTAAAAATTCCCCGCCTGAGTATGAAGTTGAGTTAAATTTAGGAGAGGATGGAGAGGGAAGCTCCTGGAGTTGTTTTCATGGTGTTAAAAGATGGAAGGATGACTGTGGCTGCAGTATTAACAGCGAGCCGGGATGGAACCAGAAATGGAGAAAACCGTTAAAGAAAGCTGTAGATGTGCTGGCAGGAAATTTATATTCAGTATTTGAAAAAGAGGGTTCAAAATTTGTTTCTGATCCCTGGGAGGCAAGGAATGATTATGGCAACGTGATTGTTAATAACTGGTCCGGCTCAAGCATGGATCTTTTTTTTGAAAAGCACCTTAAGAGTAAAAACGATCGTTCTGCAAGGATCAAGTTTTTGAGGCTTCTTGAATCCCAGAGATACGCAATGATGATGTACACAAGCTGTGGCTGGTTTTTTGATGATATAGAAGGTATTGAGGCGATACAGAATTTAAGATTTGCAGCAAAGGCTGTTGAGCTTGTTAAAGAATTCACTACCCCTCAATTTGTACTGCCTTTTATAAATGAATTAAAAAGTGCAGTTGGGAATAAAAGCCGTAAATCAGGACGGGATATATTCTTTTTAGAAACAAACCCATATGTTGATGCTATAAAAAAAGTAGTCAACCAGTTGGTTATGGAAAATATATTTTTTGAAACTGAGCAGATTGAAAAGCTATGCGGCTACAGGCTTAAACTGGAAGAGATAACAGCTTCTCAAAAAGGAGGGATCAAATATTTTATTGGAAAAGTAAAGGCTACAAGCATCAGGCTGGGAGAGGAATTCTTTTACATTTTTATTTGCATACAGAGGTCTGAATTTGATTTAAAGAATTATCTCCTTAAGGTTAAAGATATAAAAGATTTTCTGAAGCTAAAAGAAGCACTTTCTGAAATATTAAAAGAGTCCCCTGATAAGATTGAACCTCACATAGTGCGGCTATTTAAAAGTCCGTCTCTTGGAATCAAAGACCTCTTCCCTGACGAGAGAAAAAATTTCCTCCTAAGAATTGCTGCCAGAAAAGATGTGCTGATAAGGAAAGAAATTACAGAATTTTTTGAGAATAATAAGGCTCTGTTTAGTCTCTTTTTTGAGAGCGGTGTATCAGTTCCCCCTGCTATCAGGGCTGCATTGGAATACAACTTTTCAATAAATTTATTAAATGAAACAGATGAGTTTCTTAAATCCCCTGATACAAACAGTCCTTCAAAGATGAAGGAATTACTTAATACAGCCCGGAAGTTTAAACTCAACCTTGATATCACTAAGATCTTGGGAAAACTATCCTTAACTCTTGAAGGAAAAGTGAACAGGCTAATAGAAAAGGTGGATTTAGAGAAATGCATTTCCATCAAATCCTATCTGAAAATTATAGATAATTTGTCTTTAAATCCCTCACTTACAGAGTCCCAGAATATTCTTTTTGAATTTTTACAGAAGAGAGTTTCTTCCATGGTTGAATCCCTTTACTCTAATGAAAATAATATTGATGAATATGAAGTGATTGCTGAGATACTTAGGATTGCTGAGAAGTTGAATCTGAATACAGACAGTTTCAGGGAAAAACTAAAACCCTTTGAAAAAAAATTAATCGAGCTACCAAGATTCTGGCCGTAAGGCTGGCAGGAAACCGAACACCGCAAAACCTAAATTAGCATTATAATTGACAAACATCTTCCCGTGACTCCTTTTTCTTTTCTGTAAGAAAAGAAAAAATCATTATTACAGCTTGTGCACAGGTTGGTTCTTGAAATATTCTTACGCGGGATCCCGATTTCAGTCATTTGAAAAAGGTTTAAGTCATCTAAAGAAAAATTCCATTTGTCGTTTTTTCTATTTATAACAAAATCCTTCCAGTTGGAGAATTCTTTTTTTAAAATTTCTATAACTTCTTCCCCCACTTCATAACAGCATTTTCCAATTGAGGGTCCAAAAGCAACCAGGCAGTCATCAGGGCTTGTCCCATAAAACCTGCTCATTTCTCTAAATACTTTTTGTCCGATCCTTGAGACTGTTCCCTTCCATCCTGCATGGGCGATTCCTATGGCTCTATTCTTTCTGTCAAGAAACATTATTGGTTGGCAATCAGCAGTGAGGATTGCTATGGGAATTAATAGTTTATTGGTAATTAAGGCGTCTTTCTCCATATTTTTAGTTTTAATGGCAAACTCTTCCAGATTTTCAGGGGATTCATCAATTATCAGTATCCCATCTCCGTGGGACTGATTTAGTGTCAGTATATGGTGGTGATTTATTCCAAATTTTTCTTCCAAAATCTTATAGTTCTCATAAACTGTCTTGTTTTTATCTCCTACTCTGTAGTTGAAATTCAGGGAATCATAGGGTGATTTGCTTATTCCTCCTTTTCTTGTGCAAAAGGCATGGGTTACAAGACCGCTGGCAGAAAACTTATCAGATTCAAAGTACACCAACTCGCCTGCTTTTTTGGCTCTCATAAATCTTATTTTCTAAATAATTTGGTAATAATAAAAGGAGGGTAAGGAAGGCTTCCTGCCTGCCGGCAGGCAGGAAGCCTTCCTCCTCTTAAGGGCGACTAAAATCGCCCCTACCCCTATGTAACAGACCAATTACCACTAATTTTTTAAAATTATATTGACTTGAGTTTCTTTATATAGGTAAAATTTAAAATCAATACAAGGAAAAATAGAAATGCCATTATTAGGTTTTAAAGAAGAGTCAAGTGAGCTTATGAAATTTTTAAAGAGTAATCCCTTACTGAAAGACCTTACAAAGAAGGAACTCAGAAAAATAGAAATGGTTACCCACCTGAGAGAGTTCAAAGACGGGGAGGTTATTGTTCAGGCTAAGGAGCCCGGGTTAGCAATATACATAATAAAGAAGGGAAGCGCATATGTGGCTCTTGGCCCTGATGGCGAAAATGGAAAAGTCATACAGATGATCGAGGAGGGGGAAATATTCGGAGAAATGTCTCTTTTTGAAGACCAGCCCCGTTCAACATATGTAATTGCCAACGGAGATGTTGAGGTTCTCGGTATTTTTAAACATGATTTTGATGCCCTGATCACGAGGGACAATAAGATAGGATTTAGGCTTCTCTATAATATTGCTAAACTCCTTTCATCAAGGCTCAGGAAAGTAAATATAGATTTATATAAAAAGCTTGGAGTAGAAGAACCTACTATTCCATAAAGTCCCCGCTAAGCAATGGAAAAAACAATAATAATAAAACCCAAGTATCAGAGGAAAAACTTAATCTCTGATCTGATAGGCATTACTATAATTCTAATCCTGTCTGTAAGTGTCCTGTATTTTTTGCGGTATGCGCTTGTTTCTGTTTTCATTTCGGCATTTATATCCTATCTCCTTCTGCCTGTGGTTGACAGGAGTGAGAGATTAGGTTTAACCCGGATTGCTACAGTCATAATAGTTTTTCTTTTAATTTGCACAAGCTTGACCATAGGAGTAGTTTACCTGGTACCTCTGCTCATAAATCAGATTGATGCAATCCAGGCAAGGCTCCCTGAGTATAAAGACATAGTTCAGACAGAGATGTTCTATATGAAGGATAAGCTTTATTACTGGCAATTTTTGCTTCAGGAGCGGTTTCCCATAGTAGGAGAAATCAATGTTGTTGAAAATCTGCTTAATTCTTTATATAAAAATCTTATAAATTTATTTACTGAAGGAACTTCTCTCTCAAGTGTTTTCAGCCTGATTTCCTTTCTGCCTCTTTTTATATTTGTTCCCTTTATTACTTTTTTTCTTCTGATAGAAAGCAGGGCAATAAAGAAATATCTGGTTAGCATGGTGCCAAACAGATACTTTGAAGTTTCATTAAATCTTCTCTACCGGATTGATAAGCAGTTAGGAAATTACCTGGGAGGTATGATTGTAGAATGCCTGATAATAGGCACTTTATCAGCCATAGGGCTTTATTTTCTTAATGTCAGGTACTTCTTATTTATTGGGGTAGTTGCCGGGGTTGTGAATGTCGTTCCTTATCTCGGTCCTTTGATAGGAAGTTCTCTTGCCATAATTGTAGTGTTGCTTGAAAGGGGAACTTTTACAAATTTTATTCAGGTCCTGATCCTTTTTATCGCTATCAGGCTCATAGACGATTTATTAATAATTCCTGGGGTAATTTCAAAAGCTGTCAAGGTTCATCCAGTAATCGTGCTGATTGCGATACTGATTGGAGAAAATTTGATGGGTATTCTGGGTATGATCCTTGCCATTCCTATTTATGAAGTATTCAGGATTATATTAAAAGAAATCCAGGGGATAATTTACAGGCATAATCTCACCTGAGCTGCCAAAAACTCAAATATCAAATCTCAAAATCCAAAATAAACTCCAAAGGGCACAATAATCTTCCACATATTCCTTGAACCTTTTCCTGAAGCGAATTAGAATGAGTCTATGTCATGGAAATTAATTGAAAAAGCAAGAAATCTCTTAGAAGAAGAGAATGGCGCTATAAAAAAAGATTTTGGCGGGAAAATATCAGTTGCACTTATCTATCCCAATACCTACTACCTTGGGATGTCAAACCTCGGTTTTCAATCCCTTTATTATCTCTTTAATAACTTTCCTGATATTGTCTGTGAGAGAGGGTTTCTCCCTTCAGAAGAGGATTTGAAAGAGTACCAGAGAACAAATACATCACTTTTTTCATTAGAATCTCAAAAACCAATTAATAGCTTCGATATTGTTGCCTTTTCTATCTCTTTTGAAAATGATTATTTGAACTTATTAAGAATCCTTAAGCTATCAAAAATTAAGATCAGGACTAAAGAGAGAAGGCTTTCTGACCCCTTGATCATAGCTGGTGGAATTGCTTCTACAGCAAACCCTGAGCCAGTTGCCGAATTTGTTGACATTTTCATCCTTGGAGAAGCAGAGGAGATATTAGAGGATTTTATATTAAATTATAAAAAAGCCAGGAGTGAAGCTGAAAACAAGACGGAATTCTTAGAATTTTTTAATCCTATAAAAGAAGCCTATATCCCTCGTTTCATAGAAGTTGATTATAATGATTCCGGTACAATTAAGAGATTCAGGAATATAGGTGTTGGAAAAGAAAAGGTTTCTGTGGGGAAGGTTAAAGATTTAAATAAGACTGAAACATTTACACATGTTTTAACTCCTGCTACAGAGTTTTCTAATATCTATCTTATTGAGGTCTCAAGGGGGTGCAGCAGGCACTGCAACTTCTGTCTCATAGGGAATCTTATGGGCAAAGGGAGATTCAGGGATGTTAATAAGGTATTGTTGCAAATAGACAAGGGTCTTGAACGCACGAATAAGATCGGACTGCTTGGGTCATCAATTTCTGAACACCCTGAATTTGATTCTTTATGCAGGAGTTTATCAGATAAAGAAATATTGCCTTCAATTTCCTCAATCCGCTTTGAAGGTGTAAGGGACCCGCTTTTAGAGTTATTGGTAAAATCCGGGCAAAACTCTCTGACATTAGCTCCTGAAGCCGGCAGTGAAGCTATGAGGAAGTTAATTGGTAAACCTATAAGCGAAGAGGTAATTTTAGAAAAAACTCAGTATGCTATTGTAAAAGGGATACTGAACCTGAAACTTTATTTCCTTATTGGATTACCAGGAGAAAAGTGGGATGATATAAAAGCAATAGATGACTTAATAAAAAAGATAAGGCACAGAATAGTCAAAGAAACTAAAGGGAAGACACGTCTTGGGAAAATTATTGTCAGCATTAACTCCTTTATCCCCAAGCCCTTTACTCCATTCCAGTGGTATCCAATGGAGGAGGTATCAAGTTTAAATAAAAAATTAATATTTTTAAAAAAGTCTTTAAAAGGAATGAGCAATATCTCGGTTATAACTGATGTCCCGAAATGGAGCTATGTGCAGGCTGTTTTAGCAAGGGGAGACAGAAGGGTATCTGATATATTGATAAAGACCCTGGAGCTTGACGGCGACTGGTATAGATCTTTCCGGGAGCTTAATATTAATCCTGATTTCTACAATTACAGAGATAGAGAAGAAGAAGAGTTATTCCCGTGGGATTTTATTGATAATGGATTTTCTAAAGATAGTCTGCTTTTAAAATACAGGATAACAAAAAAGGAAATTAGTGCATAAGAAATTATCCT
>MGDB01000060.1 GCA_001790645.1 Candidatus Schekmanbacteria bacterium GWA2_38_11 | reverse complement strand
TCAGTAGGAAAATAGCAGAGGCATCTTGCCTCGGAGAATAAACATATCATTAAATTCTTTTTGTCTAAATAACCTTAATCTTTTTCTGACAGGCGAGACGCCTGTCCTACAAAAATTTGTATTGGCTTTTTCTTTTCCTGTACCTTCACCCCTTTAAAAACCTCACTACTGACGTCCACACCCTCCTTCCATCCTCACTCCCCAAAACCTTCTCTGAAGCCCTTTCAGGGTGCGGCATCATGCCAAGGACATTCCGCCCGGTATTGCATATCCCGGCAATATTCCTGAGAGAACCGTTGGGGTTTGAATCTTCTGTAGCGCTGCCCTCAGAATTGCAGTACCTGAAAATTATCTGGTTATTATCCTCAAGGCTTTTAAGAGTATGAGAATCTGCAAAATAATTTCCGTCAGAATGAGCAATCGGAATTCTCAGAACCTCGCCCTTTTTATATTCTCTGGTGTAAGGTGTATTATTCTCCTCAACCCTGATATTGACATACTTGCAGATAAATTTAAGAGTCTTGTTTTTGATCATTGCGCCTGGAAGAAGTCCTGCTTCAAGAAGAATCTGGAAGCCATTGCAAATACCTATTACCAACCCACCTCTTTTAGCAAACTCTTCAACAGATTTCATAATTTTGGAAAAGCGGGCAATGGCTCCGGTCCGTAGGTAATCACCATAAGAAAAACCACCTGGTACTACTATGCAATCAAAATGGTTGAAGCTCTCATTTTTATGCCATATGTACTGGGCATCTTCTTTGATCACATGCTTGATTACATGGTAACAGTCGTGGTCGCAATTTGAACCGGGGAAGACTATGATTCCAAATTTCATTCTATCATAATAGGATTTCAAATCCCCTCTGGCTCCCCCTTTTCTCTGCCTGCCGGCAGGCAGGTAAAGATGGGAGAACAAATAACTCCCCTTTTGAAAAAGGGGGATTAAGTGGGATTTATTAATTTATCTCAATGTTATATCAGCAAGCCTTTTCAGTGCTTCCAGATATTTCTCGGTAGTCTTAGTAATAACCTCTTCAGGGAGGTCAGGAGCCGGCGGGGTTTTATCCCAGTCAAGAGTCAGCAGATAATCTCTTACAAACTGCTTGTCAAAGCTCTTCTGCGCTCTTCCGGGGCGATAACTATCCTTTGGCCAAAACCTTGAGGAATCCGGCGTTAAAACTTCATCAATCAACGTTAACTTTCCTCCATGCATACCAAATTCAAACTTAGTATCAGCTATAATTATACCTCTTTTTTCTGCTATCTCGCTTGCTCTTTTGTAAATCTTCAGGCTTACATCCCGCACCTTTTCTGCTAAATCTTTTCCAAGCATTTCCGCCATAACTTCAAAGGTGATATTTTCATCATGACCTTTGCTACTCTTCGTTGAAGGTGTGAATATTGGCTCATCGAGTTTGCTTGATTCAAGTAAATTTTTTGGAAGGAATATCCCGCAAATAGATCCCCGCTCTTTATACTCGGTAAAACCTGAGCCTGCCAAGTACCCCCTCACCACGCACTCGACCGGCAGAGGTTCTGATTTCTCAACAATCATGCTTCTTCCTTTTAAAATATCTTTATAAATCCTGTATTCATAGGGATATTGGTCCACATCCATTGTAATAAAATGTGTGGGAACTATATCTTTGAGCTCGTCAAACCAGAATTTAGATATCTGGGTCAGTACCATCCCTTTATAGGGAATCCCGTTAGGCAGGACCACATCAAAGGCAGAAATCCTGTCTGATGCAACTATCAACAGCCTGTCGCCGAGGTCATATATATCCCTGACCTTGCCTCTTCTTGAAAGCTTCAGCTTGGCAAAATTTGTTTTTAAAACTGTCTCTTTATAAACCACTTTTTTACCCTTTCATATTTAAATTCTAAATAAATTCAAAATTCAAATTATCTAAGGAATAAAACTATTAATTCCCCCTTTGAAAAAGGGGGATTAAGGGGGATTTTCTAAGTTTCAAATCCCCCCTTCCCCCCTTTTCTAAAGGGGGGAATTCCTTATAAGTTTTAAACATTTAGATTTTGAATTTAGATATTGTTTAGAGTTTAGAATTTAAAACTTAGGATTTAATATCTAATATTTCTATCTTATAATCTTCAATCACGGGATTAGCCAGCAATTTTTCGCACATCCCCTTGAGCCTTTCCATGGCTTTTTCTTTTGAGATATCATCAAGCTTTATCGCAAAATATTTCCCAACCCTCACATCCTTTAACCCTTCAAAACCAAGCGAATCAAGAGCGCTCTTAACTGCCTTCCCCTGAGGGTCAAGAACTCCCGGCTTCATTATTACATAAACCCTTGCTTCTAACAACCGTCAATCCTCCATTTATTTTTTATTTCTGATCTAATAAACTAATACAGGTTGGTAGCCGCGGGCTTCAGCCTGTGCAACTTGACGCAACCTAAAGGTTGCGGCTACAAGAACTCACTCTCCAAAAACTCTTTTAAAGATAAAATCCACGTTCTCAAGGTGATGGTTTAAATTAAAGCAGACATCAATTTCCTTGTCTGAAAGGTACTTTTTTATATCCTTATCCTGAAGCACAAGTTCCTTGAAGCCAAGCCCTTCTTTCCACGACCTCATGGCATTGCGCTGGACCATAACGTAAGCATCCTCCCGCAGCACACCTTTTCTTGCAAGGGAAAGCAAAACTGCTTCAGAAAAAATCAATCCCTTTGTCCTCATGACATTTTCTTTCATCCTCTCAGGATAGATCAGCAGCTTATCAAGAAGGTTTCTGAATTTCACCAGCAGATAATCAAGGAGTATGGTGCTGTCAGGAAAAATTACTCTCTCAACCGAAGAATGGCTTATGTCTCTTTCATGCCATAGTGGTATATTCTCAAGGGCTGCCATAGAATTTCCTCTTATTACTCTTGCAAGCCCTGATATCTGTTCAGCAGTAATCGGGTTTCTTTTATGCGGCATCGCGGAGGATCCTTTCTGGCCTTCAGAAAAATACTCCTCAGCCTCCAGCACCTCAGTCCGCTGCAGATGCCTCAGCTCAGTTGCAAACTTATCAAGGGAGCTTGCAATTATTGCAAGGGCTGACATGAATTCTGCATGGCGGTCTCTCTGTATTACCTGGGTTGATATTGGAGCTGGCTTCAACCCTAATTTTTTGCACACATATTCTTCAACCTGGGGCTTGATATTGGCAAAGGTACCAACAGCACCTGAAATCATGCCGTAACTCACAACCTCTTTTGCTCTTTCCATTCTCTCAAGGTTTCTCTTTGTCTCACTATACCAGAGAGCCATTTTAAGACCAAATGTTGTTGGCTCAGCATGAATCCCATGGGATCTGCCGATCACTGCCGTAAATTTATGTTCCAGAGCTATCCGCTTTAAAACGGACAATATCTCATTGAGATCATCAATTAAAAGTTGGGATGCTTCTTTAAGCTGCATTGCAAGGGATGTATCAAGGATATCCGATGATGTAAGACCCAGATGTATAAACCTTGACTCCTCTCCCACATATTCAGCAACATTAGTCAAAAAAGCCACTACATCGTGCTTTGTCTGTTTCTCTATCTCATCTATCCGCCTGATATCAAACTTAGCCTTCTCTCTGATTCTTTTTGATACGCCTGATGGAATTTCTCCAAGCTTCTCCAGTGCTTCGCATGCTAAAATTTCAATCTCAAGCCATTTTGAAAATTTACTTTCCGGCTCCCAGATTTTTGCCATTTCCTTTCTTGTGTAACGAGGAATCAATTTGCTATCTCCTTCAATAAAAGCTCGCTATGTCCAGATTTTCTTTCAGCAGACCTGTAGCTGCAAAAACAATTGTCTCTCTCTTAAATAACCTCTTAGCTAAATTCTGGACATGTTCCAGCGTAACAGCATCTATTCCCTGCAGCGTCTCATCAATAGTAAAGAATCCTTTGAAATAGATCTCCTGCTTTGCGAGTTTACTCATCCTGGTACTTGTACTTTCAAGAGCCAACAGAAAATTAGCCTTGAGATGGTTTTTTGCTATATCTATCTCCTTTGGAGTAATCCCCTTATTAATTATCTCATCAAACTCATTAAATATTAATTTCAGAATCTCCTCAATGTTTCCCGGGCTTGTCGATCCAAAGACCTCCAAAATTCCGGAATCAGAGAAGGAAGTGAAAAAGGAACATATATTATAGACCAAACCTCTTTCTTCCCTGATTTTCTGAAAGAGCCTCGAACTAATGCTCCCTCCCAGAACAAGGTTAAGAATATACTTTATAAACCTCTCTTCACTTGTCTGCTTCAGTCCCGGCATTCCCAAACAAAAATAAATCTGTTCAAGTTTCTTTTGTTTTAATACATAACCAGATTTGCAGACTGGCTTTTCCCGCGGGGGGATATTGTTTCCTTCCGGGTTCTCAAATATAAAATATTTCCTCGTTAAATCAATTAATTTCTCTTCGCAGAAATTCCCAACAACAGAGATTATCATCCTTTGAGGCTGATAGGAAGTCTTAAAATATTTTCTCAAAAACTCCGGCGTAAGACCTGTTATGGTTTTTTTTGTTCCAAGAATTGGTCGGCCCAGTCCGTGGTTTCCCCAAAAAGTTTTATAGAATAAATTATGGAGATAGTCATCAGGCATGTCTTTCGACATCTTGATTTCTTCCATGATTACCTGCTTTTCTTTGACAAATTCCTCCCCTTCAAAAGTTGAGTTCAATAAAATGTCAGAAAGAAGCTCCATGATGGTATCAAGGTATTTGTCCAGAGCTTTTATATAAAAACAGGTGTATTCACGGGTGGTGAAAGCATCAAATTGGCCGCCAATGCTGTCAATGGCAAAAGCAATATTCTTGGCGTCCCTTGTCTTTGTGCCTTTAAAAAGCAGGTGTTCAATAAAGTGGAAGGCTCCGTTTACCTTTTCATCCTCATCCCTCGAACCATTCATCACCCACATGCCGACAGCTACCGAATGGACATGCGAAACAACCTCTGAGATAAGCCTGATCCCATTAGGAAGTTCTTCTTTTCTATATTGCATCTAATCGTTTCCTTTTTCCTTCATGGCTTCTTTCCTGCTAAGCTTCAGTCTTCCCTGATTGTCAATATCTATTAATTTGACTAATATCTCATCTCCCTCTTTAACTTCATCAGATACATTCTGTACACGGTAATCAGCTAACTGGGATATATGGACAAGACCTTCAGTCTTCGGGAATATCTCAACAAAAGCGCCAAAATCCATAATCTTTTTTACTTTTCCCATGTATATCTTCCCAATTTCAGGTTCCTGGGTAATGTCCTCAACCATCTCGAGAGCCTTCTTTGCTGACTCTTCATCAACAGAAGAGATATTGACTTTTCCATCATCATCTATCTCAATTTTTGCTCCCGTTTTTTCTATAATACCTCTTATGGTTTTACCCCCTGGGCCTATTATCTCACCAATTTTAGACTTGTTAACGTAAAAACTGATAATACGGGGTGCATAGACAGAGAGAGACTCACGGGGCCTGGATATAACCTGTTCCATTTTATCAAGAATATGCATCCTTCCTGCCTTGGCCTGCTCCATGGCTCTCTCCATAATCTCTTTTGAGACACCCGCAATTTTCACATCCATCTGGAATGCAGTTATTCCAGCCCTTGTCCCGGTAACCTTAAAATCCATATCTCCAAGGTGGTCCTCAATCCCGAGGATATCTGAGAGGATGGAAACCTTATCTCCCTCTTTTACTAACCCCATTGCAATCCCTGCAACCGGAGCTTTTATCGGGACACCGGCATCCATTAGGGAAAGGATTGAACCGCAAACAGTTGCCATTGAGGAAGAACCATTTGATTCCAGAATATCTGATACTATCCTTATCGTATAAGGAAATTCATCTTTTGGAAGGACAGGCACCAGTGCTCTGTCGGCAAGAGCTCCATGGCCTATTTCCCTTCTCCCGGGGCTTCTCATGGCACTTGTTTCACCAACACTGTAGCCTGGAAAATTGTAGTGAAGCATGAATGACTTTCTGCTTTCACCCTCAAGGGCATCAATCCGCTGCTCGTCATCAGCAGTGCCAAGTGTAGTCACAGCCAGTGCCTGCGTCTCTCCCCTTGTAAATACAGCTGAGCCGTGAGTTCTGGGAAGCACGCCGATTTCACATGTAATCGGCCTTATTTCTGTTGGCCCTCTTCCATCAGCCCTGACCCCCTCATCAAGGATTATCCTGCGCATTTCATCTCTCTCAACTTCATGGTAATATTTTTTAATCAATAACTCTCTGGTCTCATCCCCGCCCGCTTCGGCAATGAGCTCCTGAAGAATTTTATCCAGTTCATCCTGCCTTTCCTGCTTCTTATTTATCCTCACAGCACGGTTTATCTTCGCAACTGAAAGCTTCCGGACTCTCGCCTTTAATTCCGGATCATCAGGACCTGGTATTACTTCATCCTTATTTGAAGAAACGGCTGCAGCAATCTCTTCCTGGAGTGTTATGATATCCTGCATCTGCCGGTGACCAAAAAGTACTGCTTCTATCATATCTTTCTCGCTTACCTCATTTGCTCCTCCCTCAACCATCATTATCTCTTTTCTTGTCCCTGCTACTATAATATTTATATCACTCTCTGCAACCTGAGCATAAGTGGGGTTTATGATGAGTTTTCCTTCCACTCTTCCAACTCTTACAGCGGCAACTGCATCAGTAAGGGGAATTTTCGAAATCAGAAGTGCAGTTGACGCACCGATTAAGGCAATTACATCAGGATCATTTTGCTGATCCACTGACAATACAGTGGCTATCACCTGTACATCATGGTAATATCCGTCAGGGAAAAGAGGTCTTAAAGGCCTGTCAATCAGCCGTGAGGTAAGAATCTCCTTTTCATGGGGTCTTCCTTCCCTCTTGAAAAATCCACCCGGAATTTTCCCTGCGGCATAAGCCTTTTCCCTGTAATCTACTGTAAAAGGAAGAAAATCTATGTCCTTCCTCGGTTTATCCGCGGCTACTGCTGTCACCAGTAACATTACATCGCCATATTGTATAAGAACCGCTCCATCAGCCTGTTTGGCTAACCTCCCTGTTTCAATGCTTAAAGGCAGATTATTAACCGTTATTTCTTTTCTAATCATTTTTAACATACCTTTGGCTAATCAGGATATTAAATTCCATCAATTAACCGGTTTTAGTTTTAAATTATTTTCTTAAATTAAGTTTTTCAACAATGGCCTTGTATCTCTCAGGATCCGTGTCCTTGAGATAAGCAAGAAGCCTTCTTCGCTTACCAACTAATTTAAGAAGTCCTCTTCTTGAATGGTGGTCTTTTTTATGGGTTTTAAAGTGCTCGGTTAAATAATTAATCCTCTCGCTGAAAATAGCTATCTGTACCTCTGGGGAACCGGTATCCTTTTCATCGTGCTGGAATTTACTAATTATACCTGACTTTACCGCCTTATTTAGAACCAAAGATTTCACCTCCTTAAATAAATTTAATATTTACATTCTTAAATACTAAATTTCAAGCAATATCAAAATTCGAAATACCAAATGTTCCAAACTTTTTGGATTTGGATAATTTGAATTTATTTAGGGTTTAGAATTTCGGATTTAGGATTTTATTTTTATTCTTACCCTAATCTCTGCCCTTCAAAAGATCTTCAACCAAATAAATCTTCTCGTTAATTCTTCCCTCTTTTACAAGCTCCTGGACTTCTTCTATCCTGAGGGAGTTTTCTATTGAAAAACTCCCAACCTTAACCCGTTTTAGCGAAAATAAATGCGCTCCGCATCCAAAATAATCACCTATGTCAGAAGCTAATGTCCTGATATAGGTCCCTTTTGAGCATCTTACCAAAATCTTTAAATCAGGAAAAGAAAAATCAAGAAGTTTAATTTCATATATATTAATTCTTCTTGGCTTTCTCGGTACCTCCTTACCTTCCCTTGCAAAATGATATAACCGTCTTCCCTTAAACCTTAATGCAGAGAACATTGGAGGTATCTGCTCTTGCGGTCCGGTAAAACGCTCAAGCGCCTCCTTAATTTTTTTTATATCAATCTCACCGGTATCACACTGCCTTATAATCTTACCATCAGTGTCCTGAGTGTCTGTGCTTATTCCAAACCTGATAACTGCCTCGTAGGATTTCTCTCCATCCTGCAAAAAGGAAACCGCTTTTGTCCCCTTCCCGACGCATACCGGAATTACACCCTCAGCCGCAGGATCAAGGGTCCCTGCATGGCCGCATTTTTTAACACCTAAAATTCTCCTTAACCTCTTGACAACGTAAAAGGATGAAACCCCTTTTTCTTTATAAATATTAAATGCACCATCCATTTAAGGCATTAAAAATATTTGCTGAGAAAAGCAAAAAAGTGGACTCAATTAGTCCACTTACCCGACTAACTCTTTCGTATTTTTTATATTACAATGGCCGGACTGTCAAGGGAAAAACATAGAGGTCAAGGTTCGTTCATGCTGCCCCGCCTGTATCCCTGCAGGTCAATAGTAACATATTTAAAGCCTATTTCCTTAAACCTTTTTATCACCTTTAATTTCAAGCCGTTTTCAAGAAACCTTTTAAGGTCCATCTCTTCCACTTCTATCCGGGCTACTTCACCGTGGTGTCTGACCCTTAATTGTTTAAAACCTATATCTTTTAAAAAATCCTCAGCCTTCTCAACCATTGATAACTTTTCCCTTGTTATAGGAGTACCATAAGGAAACCTTGATGAAAGACATGCGAACTCAGGCTTTTCCCATGTAAGAAGTCCTAAGGCTTTGGATAGATAACGGATATCTTTCTTGGCCATGCCTGCCTCAAGAAGTGGGCTCCGCACCCCGAGCTCGTCGGCTGCAAGCTTGCCGGGTCTGTGGTCGTTTTGGACATCGTTGAGGTTTGTCCCGTCAAGGACATATTTTAATCCGTATTGGTTTGCCGTATCTTTTAGTTTGGAGAATAACTCATGTTTACAGTAATAGCACCTGTTTGTAGGGTTATACTGAAACTCCGGTATATCCACTTCCCCTGATTCTATAAGGATATGCTTTGCCCCGAATTCCTTTGCTATCGAGATTGCTTCATCAAGCTCACGCTTCGGGTAGGTTTCAGAGGTTGCTGTCACAGCCAGAACCGATTCATGGGCAAGGGTATTAAGTGCAACCTTTAAAAGGAATGTGCTGTCAACCCCGCCTGAAAAGGCTACAAGCACGCTTTCTAACCCCTTTAATATTTCCTTAAGTCTCTGAAGTTTTTCCTCTGTTTTTCCCATTAAATCCTCCGCTTACTTTATATTTTTATCAGGGCTTTTTGTCAAGGAAGGGTTTGTCTCACTCTCTATCCGGAAAAACTTTCACAAATTCCTTATACATACATTTATCCTGAATAAACTTAATGCCTGCCTTTTCAGCTAACTCTTTAGCCTCATCATTCGCAATGCCCTCCTGGAGCCAGATGACCTCTATATCCCCTCTCTCTGCCTTCCTCTCAACAGCTTCCTTGACAACATTAAGTGCCTGGTCAGACGGACGGAAAACCTCAAGGATCTCAATTTTTTCCGGAACATCTTTTACACTGGGGTAGC
>MGDB01000059.1 GCA_001790645.1 Candidatus Schekmanbacteria bacterium GWA2_38_11 | reverse complement strand
GAGCACTACTCTGTGCGTTACATCAAGGCCAACCGCTGTAACCGGTATCCCTGAGTTAAACACAATCTTTGCAGCTTCCGGGTCACAAAAAATATTAAATTCAGCAAAAGGCGTTACATTTCCCGGTGTGCTAAAAGCTCCACCCATTAAGACTATCTCACGGAGTTTCCTCATTTTGTTTTTTCCACTTTTTATAGCCATAGCCACATTTGTAAGAGGCCCTGTGGCTATCAGCGTGATTTCATTGGGATAGGTTTCAATCAATTCGTAGAAAAGACTGACAGCATTTCCCCTTATCTCAAAGGCATTGAGAGGTGAATAGCGCGTTGTTCCGTCATCATTCAGGATCTTCTCAATATCTCCAAGACCGTCTTCACCATGAATATTGGGGACAAAGTTATCTTTTCCTGAAAGAGGCTTCTCACTCCCTTTTGCCAGAACAGGGTGATAGAACGGGTTAAGGATTTCCATTATTCGCAAAACATTCCTGTAACACTGGCTTGCAGATACATTTCCTGAAACCGTCGTTATTGCCTTTACGTCT
This sequence comes from Candidatus Schekmanbacteria bacterium GWA2_38_11, assembly GCA_001790645.1. Classification (GTDB taxonomy): domain Bacteria; phylum Schekmanbacteria; class GWA2-38-11; order GWA2-38-11; family GWA2-38-11; genus GWA2-38-11. The sequence goes on along the minus strand of MGDB01000059.1, from coordinate 6,496 downwards.
AGTTCCGGGGATTTTAGAGCAAGGATTATTGCAAGGGCATCATCAACACCCGCGTCACAGTCAATTATGACTTTTTTAGACATCACCCTATTTTCTTTTTCAGCTCGTCCAGTTTATTTAAAGCTTCAAGCGGCGTCATTGATGATATATCAAGCTTCTTAAGCTCTTCGATTACCGGATTTAAAGGTGGTGAAAAAAGAGAGAACTGATCATTTTGTGCTGGCTCCTCTTTTCCTTTTGAATGGGCAATTACTGGCTTTCCAACCTGGTCAAATTCTGTCTCTTCAAGGTTTGAGAGCACCTCTTTTGCCCTTGCGATTACTTCCTTTGGCAGTCCTGCAAGCCTTGCTACCTGAATGCCGTAGCTCTTATCAGTCCCTCCCTCAACAATTTTTCTGAGGAAGATTATTTCATCGTTCCATTCCTTTACCGCTATATTATAATTCTTAACTCCCGGAAGTGTTGCTGCAAGCTCTGTAAGTTCATGGTAGTGAGTTGCAAAGAGGGTTTTAGCCCCGATCCTGTTTTCATCATGAATATATTCTGCCACTGCCCATGCAATACTCAAGCCGTCAAAAGTGCTTGTGCCTCTTCCTATCTCGTCAAGGATTATCAGGCTCTTTGAAGAGGCATTGTTTAAAATATTTGCTGTTTCCTGCATCTCTACCATAAAGGTACTTTGACCCTTGGCTAAATTATCAGCAGCTCCAACCCTTGTAAAAATCCTGTCAATTATTCCAACATGCGCCTCTTTTGCAGGGACAAAGCTCCCGATCTGGGCAAGGAGCACAATTAAAGCCACCTGCCTCATGTATGTTGATTTACCCGCCATATTCGGGCCTGTGATTATTATTACCCTGTTCTCCTGTGAATCAAGGCAGGTATCGTTTGGGATAAACCTTTCACCTTTATCAAAAGAAATTTTTTCAAGCACAGGATGCCTTCCATCTTTTATATTTATAACGTTATCTTCACCCATTTCGGGCTTTACGTAGTTGTTCTGATATGCAACCTCTGCCAGGCTTGCAATGGTATCAAGTAAAGCGATCCTGTCAGAGCTTTCCTTGATCCTGTCAATCCTTGAAGCCATTTCATCTCTTATTTTGCTAAAGAGTTCAAATTCAAGCTCATTTATCTTTTCCTCTGCACCTAAAATCTTTGACTCATAGTCTTTAAGCTCCTCAGTGATAAACCTCTCGCCATTGACTATGGTCTGCTTTCTTATATAGTCTTGAGGTACAAGGCTTAAATTCGGCTTTGTGACCTCAATGTAATACCCAAAGACCCTGTTGAACCTGACTTTCAGGGAATTTATCCCTGTCCTCTTCTTTTCCTTCATCTCAAGGGCAGCAAGCCATGACTTTGCATTATCTTTTATAGCTCGTAGCTCATCTAATTCCTTGCTGTAGCCGTCCCTGATTATTCCACCTTCCTTTAAGGAAAGAGGCGGATTATCCTTTATAGAGGCATTAAGAAGAAGATAGAGGTCCTGGAGGTCGTCAAAATTGGTGGCAATCCTTTCTAAAAATTCTGATTTAAACCCGCTAACAATCTCTTTTACTTTTGGAAGGTGAGAAAAAGATTCCTTAAGAGCTATTAAATCCCTTGCATTTGCAGCCTGGAGGCTCACCTTCCCGGAAAGCCTCTCCAGGTCATAGATTAGGCCCATTATCTCCCTTAGCGTACCCCGCAGGTGAGTTTCCTTAAAAAGCTCTTCCACTGAATCCTGCCGAAGTTTTATTTCATCTGCCCTTAAAAGGGGATGTAGAAGCCACTTGCGAAGGGTTCTTCCCCCCATGCTTGTATTTGTAAGGTCTATTACTCCAAGAAGCGACCCCGCCCTCTCTCCTTCTCTTATAGTCTGGGTTAGTTCTAAATTGACCTGGGTAGCCTTATCAAGGAGGATGTAGTCTCCTCTGCTGAATAAAGAGATTTTATTGATATGGTCAAGGGGGCTTTTCTGGGTTTCTCTCAGATAGTGGATAAGTGCTCCTGCTGCCCGGATTGAGCTTTTTAGTTCCTCACACCCAAAGCCTTCAAGAGAGGTAACTTTAAATTTTTCAAGCAAAAGCCTTCTTGCATTCCCGTAGTCAAAGATCCATGAGTCATAGGGAGTTAAAAAGACTGAAGAGTCAATTATCGGTTTAAGACTTTCTCTAAACTCTTCATCCTGGTCCCTCGGAAAAAGGAGCTCTTTTGGAGAGAAGCGTGATATTTCTGCCTCAAGTTTTGCGGGATTACTGCTCCTCTCAATCTCTTCTATTAAAAATTCTCCTGTAGTAACATCGATAACTGCAATCCCTATGTTTTCCATGGACGGAGCAAGAGAGAGAATAAAATTATTTGTTTTGGGGTTAAGCAGTGATGAGTCTATAACAGTCCCAGGGGTTATGACCCTTATAACCTCTCTCTTTACAAGTTTCTGGGCCTTCTTGGGGTCTTCCACCTGTTCGCATATTGCAACTTTAAATCCCTGACTGATAAGTTTAGGCAGATAAGTGTCAATAGCATGGAAGGGTATGCCGCAGAGCGGTATATCTTCTCCGATATTTTTACCTCTGGTTGTGAGGGCTATTTGCAAAGCCTTTGAAGCAATCTTCGCATCATCAAAAAACATTTCATAGAAATCCCCCATGCGGAAAAAAAGGATTGCATCCTGATACTGGCTCTTAATCCTGTGGTATTGCTGCATCATGGGGGTGAGGTTTTCCATGAGAGACCCCTATAAAATAAAGTTCAAATATCAAAGCTCAAATGACAAAATCCAAATGACAAAATCAGCTATAAGCTGTAAGTTTTAAGTAGGGCAAGGCTTTAGCCTTGCTTAAAGCAACCCTAAAGGGTTGCCCTACATTTATGAAAATTAAAGTCGTGTTATATCGAGCCTTGAAAGGCTCTCCCACATTTGCCAACCTGCCGGCAGGCAGGTGGGAAACCCCTTCATGGGTTGATTTACCTACGATAACCTAAAGCACCAATCACCAAATTTCCAAATCCTAATCACCTAATTCCCTTATACTCTTTCTTTTTGTTCATTAAAATTTATTTGTACTTTGGTTTTTTTTGAACTTTGAGCTTTGGCATTTGAGTTTGTTCACTAGTGAATTATCTTCCCTATCCTTCCCCAGCGGACCTTATCGAGGAATGTTCCAGTATTATTCCATGACCAATATATCATAAAAGCCTTACCCTTTATCTTTTCTCTATCAACAAATTTCCAGAACCTGCTGTCAAGGCTCCTGTCTCTGTTATCTCCCATCATAAAGTAATTCCCCTCAGGGACTGTGATCTGTCCAAAATTATCCCTGACCCCTTCATCACCGAATATAGCAGGGTTCTCCCTCGGGTAGATAACGGGATCCTTATATACTGTGTAAGGTTCATAGATTTTTTTGTGGTTTAAAAAAATTTTCTTGTTTTTACTTTTTATAGTATCCCCGCCAACAGCAATAACCCTCTTAATGAAATCTCTGGTTTCATCTACAGGATACCTGAACACCATGACGTCTCCCCTTTGAGGGTCTTTAAACCAGTAAATAAACTTATTTACCAGTATATGGTCGCCTATCTGGAGTGTTTCAAGCATTGAGCCTGAGGGGATTTTAAAAGCCTGGACAACATAGGTCCGTATTATCAACGCTAAAATAAGGGCGATTATTATTGCCTCTGCATATTCCCGTACTATAGATTTTACTAAACTGTGGATTTCCTGCGTGATCTCGGACAATTCTTTAGAGTATTTTTTTATTTCAGCTAAATTCTCTTTTTTAATAGCTGCCTCAAGATTCTTTGAGACTGTCTCAAACTTTTTTTCAGTCCTGGCATCTATTCTGGATTCAAGTTTATTGAAATCCTTTTTTGCCTTTTCTATGATCAAATTCGCCTTCTTAATATTCCTCTTTAATCCCCACATTATTCTCTCCTTAATCTGTTTCATCTCCAAAAGGATTCAAGGGGTCGAGGGGTCAAAGTATTCAAGTGGCAATAATCCCCCCAACCCCCCTTTAGAAAAGGGGGGAAAGGGGGGATTTGATTTTTCCCTGAACCCTGGAATCCTTGAACCCTTCTTCTTAAATCTGCAGTATTGCCATAAAAGCCTCCTGGGGTATTTCAACCTTCCCTATCTGTTTCATTCTCTTTTTCCCCTCTTTCTGTTTTTCAAGAAGCTTTCTCTTTCTGGTTATGTCTCCACCGTAGCATTTTGCCGTAACATTTTTCCTGAGAGCCTTCACTGTTTCCCTGGCGATGACTTTATTCCCTATCGAAGCCTGAATTATCACCTCAAACATCTGCCTTGGAATAATGCTCTTCATCTTTTCAGCCAGATCCCTTCCCCTGTAATATGCCTTTTCTTTGTGTACAATAAGAGAAAGAGCATCAACCGGATCCCCGTTGAGAAGTATATCGAGCTTGACTAAATCCGATTCTCTGTAGCACAGGAAATTATAATCAAATGATGCATATCCCTTGCTGATTGATTTGAGCTTATCATAAAAGTCCAGAGCGATTTCATTAAAAGGAAGCTCATAAGTTATCATTACCCTTCTCTCATCAAGATAGTCTATCCCCTTCTGGATCCCCCGTTTTTCCTGTGCAAGCTGGAGGATTCCTCCAACATATTCATTCGGGGTCAATATACTGGCTGAAATTATTGGCTCCTCTATCTTTTCTATAAGCTGCTGCGGAGGGAGTTTTGACGGATTATCTACCTCAATTCTGGTTCCATCCGTTTTTATTACTTTATAGACAACAGTAGGTGCCGTAGTGATTAGAGACAGGTTATATTCCCTCTCAAGACGCTCTCTGATTATTTCCATATGAAGGAGTCCCAGAAAACCGCACCTGAAGCCAAACCCAAGTGCAAGCGAGGTTTCCGGCTCATAGGTAAATGCTGAATCATTGAGCCTGAGTTTTTCAAGGGCATCCCTTAAGGGCTGGTAATCATCGCTGTCAAGAGGGTAAAGCCCTGAGAAGACCATTGACTTGACTTCCTTATAGCCTGGATAAGGTACCTTTGTAGGGTTTAAAGCAGATGTAATTGTGTCGCCTACCTTTGTATCAGAGACTTTTTTTATCCCCGCCGTGATAAATCCTACTTCTCCGACAGCAAGTGATGAGCATTCAACAGGCTTAGGCGTAAGCACACCTAGCTGACTTATCTCAAAGCTTTTGCCATTTGACATGAGCAAAATCTTTTCACCCTTCTTTATCTCTCCATCAATGACCCTTGTGAGCACAACCGAACCCTGATACGAGTCAAACCAGGAATCAAAAATCAATGCCTTGAAGGGTTTATCAAAATCGCCTTTTGGCGGAGGTATCCTCTTTACAATGGTCTCAAGGACTTCCTTAATTCCTATCCCCTCTTTTGCGCTTACAAGGAGAGCGTCCTTTGGATCAAAACCCAAAATATTTTCTATCTGCTGTTTAACCCTTTCAACATCTGCCCCGGAAAGATCAATTTTATTGATTATAGGAATCATGGCAAGGTTATTATCCATTGCAAGGTATACATTTGCAAGGGTCTGTGCCTCAACTCCCTGGGAGGCGTCGATTATAACAAGTGCTCCTTCACAGCATGCAAGACTGCGGGAAACCTCATAATTAAAATCCACATGCCCGGGCGTATCAATGAGGTTCAGAACATAAGTATTCCCGTCATCTGCCTTATAATTAAGCCTTACTGCATGGGCCTTGATTGTAATCCCTCTTTCCCTCTCAAGGTCCATATCATCAAGTACCTGATCAAGCATCTCCCGTTGGGAAAGTGCTCCTGTTATCTCAAGGAGTCTGTCTGCAAGCGTCGACTTCCCGTGGTCAATATGGGCGATGATTGAGAAGTTTCTTATTAATGTTCGATCCATACTATTTTTATTATATAATTTAAATTTTAGCTTCTAATTTACTTTAGTCAGCATTTTTATAATTGATGAAAGAGCATTCGTCAACCCAAATCATCCAGCTTGCAATTTAGCCTTGATTCCAATATTGCCTGCCAATATAATATGAAAGCTTCCTTTAAAACAAAAACAGGATAACTAAAGATCATTATTAATGAGTATGCAGGAAAAACTAATTGATCTAAGTCATACAGTCATTTAGCCAACTGCATGTAACCGAACGGTTGAGTAAACAACCTATGGATGACAATTTATTAATTTACGAAAATAAACACTTCCGTTTAGAGCAGTGTTACACATACCCCATACCAGGATATTTGATTCTTAACCTCAAAATAGAGGTAAGATCCTTATCAGAGATGACTAATGGAGCATTGGTAGCTTTAGGAAGAACACTTTCGTTGGCAATAAAGGCAATAGAAGCTGTAGTAAAACCTGAAAGAGTCTACTGTGCTGCTTTTGGCGAAGAGAGTAACTTTATACACTTTCACCTTTTCCCACGTACAAGGTGGCTACTTAGTACTTAATTTTATAAATACAGTTACGTATTTAAACTTGAATTAATTTAAATTTATATGGCATAATTGCAACCATAG
>MGDB01000058.1:833-10318 GCA_001790645.1 Candidatus Schekmanbacteria bacterium GWA2_38_11 | reverse complement strand
TAGGAAAAGCGCTTTGATAGCCACAGCCTTTACAGTTTTTTCTGGTGAGTACTGGCTTTTTTCAGAGATAGGAGATTCTTATATAGTTCACACTGTTTTTGTCATTATTTCTTTAGTTATGTTTATAGAAAAGAGATTTATATTTTCTGGAATAACATATGGTATCGCGCTTCTTATATACCCCCAGGTTGGGTTGGTTGCTCCATTTTATCCAATAATAGCTTATCGTTATTGCTATGGTTTTAAGAATTTCTTAAAAACAGTTTTAAGCGCCACTATTATTTATATCCCTCCAATAATCATTTTATTTCATGAATATTTTTGGGGAAGGATGGGTATATTACCTTCAATGATTCATCATGTAAAAGTTGGGAATTCCTACCCTTTCTTTTTTTACTTATTAAATGGATCTTATTATTTTATTAAATCCCTTCATATTGCCATACCATTTATAATTTTAGGATTTTATACATCTTTTTTCCAAAACCGTTTCTTTTTCTTATTATCAATAGTTTTGCTGCCAATGCATATCTATATGTACTTTGATAATCCAGGAGACCCCCATTCCTACGCTTTAACCATATATCCCTTTCTTGGAATATTGGGCGCTTTAGGTTTAATGAAAATTCTTAATGCTGTGATGTCTTGCAAAAAGCATCTCAAGATTCTACTCACAATTTTCTTAATATATGTTTTACTTTCATTCTTTTTTAAGATTATTCAAATTAACAAAACAACCCACGATTACCGTAATTTTGCCGAGTCTTTTCACTACAACCAAAATGGGGATTATAGAATTATTAGCGATTGGGCTATTTGTATAAATTATAATTTTTACACAACTTCTACTCTTTATTCAGGAAAATGTATTTCCTATAAAAATCTTAAAAATAAAAAATTAAAGGATTTTTCACTAAAAGGTATTCGCTTATATTTTCTTGAGAATAAAGGTGGCATTAATCCATTAAAAATAGTAAAAACATATTTAATCCAATTTATTCCTAAAACACATACTATTCGTCCAATAAAAGATTCAGGCAGTTTTGCTAAAGGATTATTAAGAAATAATCCGGAATATAAATTTAAATTAATTAAGGCAAATTCATCATTTTATTTATATGAACTTATTCCGGAAAATATTTAAAATTGTTTAAAATGTTAGTAATGAAGAACCCTGCGGCATGCAGGCTGTCCGGCAATTGGAGAGGAGAGTATTGCAAGTTAGGATACTTAGTGTTCTGATTCGATATGATGCTCTTTACCAAGATCAAAAACATAAAGAGTGGGCAGAAAAGATCCTCATCACATTCGAGCTTCTAATAGAAGAAGGGGGCGTAAAAGATCCAACATATGGAGAGTGGTATGATGAGTATACTGGTCAAGAGCGAGGACATGTCCTCAACGGATTTATGTATGCACTTATAAGCATCTGGGAGTGTGGCGATTACTTCAAAAGCAGTAAAGCAAATGATCTTTTCAAAAAAGGCATACAAACCCTTAATGAAAAACTGCCAGAATTTGAGCTGGATAGTAAGTACTTTAAGTGGTCACGATATGACAACAAATGTGTATGGTGCAGTGGTATTCACTATCACAAAAGAGTCCATGTTTATCAATTAAAAATTTTTATCAGAGATAACAAAAGATCCTGTATTGAAGGAAACCTATAAACGTTGGAATGAATACACTAAAAAGTATCTCCCAAGGGCTAAGAAAATTGATAAAATAATTCTTCCTTTGATAAGAGCACGCGGACTGCTTGGGCTATGAAAGACGATAAAAAGGGATTTAAAAGGAAGTAGTTTTTTGAAGATATGAAATTATTTTTTTTGTTTTTGTTATTTATGGTTTTTTATATTTATTTTGGATATCCTCTAATTATTGGATCTTTTTCTATTTTTAAAAAATCACAGTGGAAAGAAAATGAAACAAATTTGCCTTTCGTAACCCTCTTAATTCCTGTTCATAATGAGGAAAGAGTTATTAGAAGAAAAATTGAAAATACATTAGCTTTGGATTATCCAAAGGGTAAATTAGAAATTATTATAGCTTCGGATGCTTCCAATGACAAGACAGATTCTATAATTAAAGGATATGAAATGGAAGGTATAATTTTTTACAGGGAAGAGGAAAGAAGTGGGAAAAATGTTATAATCAACAACTCAATCCCGAAGATAAAAGGAGAATTAATAGTTTTTTCAGATGCCAATTCTATCTACAAGCCTGATGCTATAAAAAATTTGGTAAAAAATTTTCAGGATCCAAAAGTTGGATGTGTTTGTGGAAAGCTAATTTATGTTAATGATAAAGGATCTTTGGTTGGTAAAGGAGAAAGCTTATACTTTAAATATGAATCTATGTTGAAAAATCTGGAAAGTAACTTTGGTGTTGTTGTTACTGGAAACGGAGCAATTTATGCTATAAGGAGAGATTTATTGTTTCCTTTACCTAATGAAGTACCAAATGATTTTGCACATCCTATAGAAGTCAGAGCAAAGGGATTTAAAGTAGTTTACGAGCCTTCTGCAATTGCCGAAGAAAAGGCTACTTCTTCAATAAAAGACGAGTTCAAACGGAGGGTAAGGATTGTTGTTCGCAGTTTTTCAGCTTTTATTTATTACCAAAAAAAATATAATATTCTAAAAAGTCGTAATTCTTTCTTTTTTATTTCTCACAAATTGTTGAGGTGGTTTGTTTTTCCATTGATGATCATGATTTTTTCTATTAACTTTTTTTTAACAGGTTATTTCTACCAATTTTTTTTTAAAATTCAATTACTTTTTTATATGAGTGCATTAATTGGTTGGGTTTTCCAGGAGATTAAGATAAAAATTAAAATTTTTTATATACCATTTTATTTCTGTTTGATAAATTTGGCAGGAACGGTTGGGCTTTATAAATATTTTATTGGGAAAAGAGAAACTATCTGGGAAGCTGCAGAATCAACTAGATAAAATTACTGTGCTTATATGACTAAAGATTGCATAATTAAACCGAGAAACAAACCAGAATTTAAAGATGTGGTAGAAGTACTAAGATTTCTCTTTGCCCCTTCTTTATTTAAAGGTTTAATTTCGAGGTTAGCTTATTTTATACATGACCATATAGCACCTTTGTCAAAGATGCATATTAAAGGAAACCCGAGGATTCATCCCACAGCTTCTCTTAGATGTGGTGAAAATATCTGTCTCGGGGGAAATTCTCATATAAATTATAATTGTTGTGTTTGGGCAAGCCCGAATTCAAAGATAATTATTGGTGATAATTTATTAATGGGTCCAGGAACTAAAATATTTTCTTCGAATCATGGTAGTGAGTTAGGAATCCCAATGAATATTCAACCCTTTATTGAAAAAGATATTGTAATTGGAAATGATGTTTGGATTGGAGCAAACTGTGTTGTTGTTGCTGGGGTGAAGATTGGAGATGGTGCTATAATAGCTGCTGGGTCAGTTGTTACGAAAGATATTCCTCCTTACACAATAGCCGGAGGAATTCCAGCTAAGCCTTTAAAAAAGAGGGAATGAAAGTAACTAAAGATATTAGCAAAACTTTGCTACTCTTGGTGACTGTGGCTATTACAATTCTTTTATATCACAAAAATCTTATCTGGCTTGGTTATAAATGGATAGATGACCCTGATTATTCCCATGGCCCATTAATTCCTTTAATCTCGATATATATTGGATGGTTAAAGAGAGAGAAATTGTTAAAGATCAAAGAAAAGGATGGTTCTTTATTTGGTTTGGCAGTTATAACTTTTGCCATAATCTTGCAGGTGCTCAGCATAAGGGCTGAAGTGAATTTAACTTCTTCTTATTCTTTTATCATTATAATTTATGGAATCATTCTAACATTTTACGGAAAAGAGATTTCAAAAAAGTTGTTCTTTCCGGTTGCTTACCTATTCTTCATGGTTCCTTTTTTAGGATTTTTTATAGAACCTATTAGTAATAAACTAAAATTGCTTTCAGCATATCTTTCAGCTAAAATAATTTACCTATTAGGAGTCTCTGTCTATAGAGAAGGAGTTATGCTCAATTTTCCCACAGGATCTATTGAAGTTGCAGATCCCTGCAGCGGTATCAGGTCAATAATATCATTATTTGCTTTGGGAACAATTTTTGCATACTTTACTGAAACTTCTTTGACCAAAAAAATATTTCTTGTGATTTCAACAATTCCTCTTGCCGTATTAGGAAATTTGAGTAGAATTATATTTTCTGGTTTAATGATAAGCGCAGGAATAAATGTCACAACAGGAGTTATTCATACTGTAGCAGGACTACTTGTTTTTATGGTAGCTCTTTTAGGGCTGGTTTGGTTTAGATCTATATTGAAATGGAAAAAAGTAAAATAAAATATCTAATTATTATTGGGTTTCTTTCACTTGCCAGTTTATATGCTTTTTTTGTTTATAAGCCAAAGACCTCTGCCGAAATGGCTAAAACAGCAGAAATTCTAAAAACTTTTCCTAAAAAGGTTGGGGAATGGGTGGCTACAGAAGAGATACAAATTGATCAGGCGAATATTGCTGCCCTTGAACCTTCTTCTTTAGTATTCAGAAAATATGAAAACAAAAATAGGGATGCTTTATGGCTTTGTATTGTGTATCATCAAAATGATAGATGGGGAGCCCATGACCCTCAAGTTTGCTATAGGTCCCAGGGATGGAACTTGTACGATTACGGCGGAAGATACGAAACTACTAGTATTTATTTGGGAGGATTAGACCATAAAATAAACCGCTTCTATGTTGAAAAGCAAGGTGTTAAAGAGATGGTTTTATACTGGTGGTTCGGATCAAAAGGAAAGCAGATGGCTAGCAGGTTTGATCAGATGCTTAATATGGTATATACAGGAATATTTCATGGATATATTGAAAGCGGTTTTGTAAGGGTTTCGTTGCCACTCGGAGTAGAAAAAGAAGAAAAAGACATAGCGAATGCCATAGATTTTGCAAAAGAAGTTTCGAAAGCAATAAGAAAATATCTTCCTAAATAATATTAAATTAAGTTTGTTTTACAAAAAACAAGTAGCATGAACCTTTCAAGTTTACCGTCTTTTTTCAGTTTTTTAGCAAGTACTTTTCTGGGAGTTTATGTCTTCTCAAAGAATCCCAGGAAAATCCATAATTTGGCTTTTGGAATAGCCCTTTTCAGTTTTGCTGTCATGGAGTTTGGAAATTTCATGTTTCTCCGTTCATTGGAAGAAAACAGCGAGATTTTATGGATAAAAACTTCAATGGTTGGAGCTGCCTTGATTCCTCCGGCTTGGTCTTTTTTTAGTATAATATTTGCAAGAAAGAATGCTGAAGGAGTTATAAAAAAATGGAAGAACTACCTTATCTTAATATCTTTCGTTAGTTTTATCTTTATTTTTTTACTTTTATCATCTGATTCAATAGTTAAGGGTATTTTCAGAGGGATTGGAGATGGTGGGATATTTTTAGGAGCGGGAGGATATTATTTTAATATTTTCTTGCTACTATCAATAATTATAATAGTGGTGAATTTTGAAAATACATTTCGCCAAACAAAAGGTATTGAGAAATGGCAAATTAAATATGCAGTGATTGGGATAATAGGAGGATTCTGCTTTTTTATATATAATATCAGTGAGACACTCCTATACTCTTTTATGAGGATAAAGTTAATTGTAGGTGGCTCATTCATAATCTTGATGGTAAATCTTCTTTTGGCATTTTCTCTTGTAAGGCATCGGCTCCTTGACGTGAATGTCTTTGTTTCAAGACAAATAATATATAGGTCTATATCAATATTAATTATAGGAATTTATCTGTTTTTTACAGGGATTTTGATTGAGCTCACTAGATTTGTTGGTGAAGAGAACAGGTTACTTTTAAGACCTATAATAATATTTATTGTAATGGCATTTTTGGGAGTGTTGCTTCTATCTGACCGAACGAGAAGAAAAATTCAAGTTTTCATAAACAGAAACTTTTTTGCCAATAAATATGATTACCGGTATGTATGGACTGAATTTACAGAAAAGATAACTTATGATAGAAATTTATCAGAAATGCTACCCAAAATGCTTGAAATGATATCTAATACTATGTGGGTTTTGAGAATTTCAATATGGCTTTGGGACGAGGATAGTGAGGAATTTTATGTTGCAAGTACCTTAAATATACCAAAAAAGATAGACAGTTCTATAAAAAAATGGAATAATCTTTCTAAACATTTACATGAAAAAGAAGATATAATAGATTTAGAAAACCGCGGAGAAAGGGGAAGACTTATATACGAAGAAAATAAATTCTTATTTGATTTAATGAAAGTAAAATTAATTATGCCTTTAATAGCTAAGGATATTCTTATCGGGTTTCTAACTTTAGGTCCAGAAATAACAGGTGAACGTTTTACTGAGGAGGATTTCGAGCTATTAAGAACTTTTGGGGACCAGGCTGCTAGTATAATTTTAAACGCAAAGTTATCAGAAAAACTTATTGCTTCTCAAAAAATGGAATCTCTTAGTAGAATTTCTGCTTTCATTATACATGACTTGAAAAACTTAGTATCAACTCTTTCTCTTGTGGTTCAGAATTCAAAGATTCATTTCAGTAACCCGGAATTTCAAAAAGATGCTTTTCAGACAGTTTCAGACACTGTAGGTAAAATGAAAAATTTAATCATTAAGCTTTCCTCCAGTCCTAAAGATTTGGAATATAAGTTTGAAAATGTAGACGTAAAGAATATAATTGAAGAAGCTTCTGAAGAATTAAAGCTTAGGAAGGTACCGAAATTGAAGCTAACCAAGAGCTACAGTGATATTGATGGAGAATATACGATGAAGGGGGATTTAATGGCTTTGAAGAAGGTTTTTTTAAATTTATTTTTGAATTCACTTCAATCTCTACCGAATGGAGAAGGTGAAATTAAGATAGCCATTGAAAAAAAAGAAGGAGAGTATTCAATTGAGATAGCTGATAATGGATGTGGTATTTCAAAAGAATTTTTAGATAAAAATCTCTTTAAACCCTTTAAAACCACTAAAAAAGAGGGTCTTGGAATAGGGCTTTATCAATGCAAAACCATAATTGATGCCCACAATGGGAGATTAGAAGTAGAAAGTGGTGAGGGTATAGGAACTAAATTCATTATTAATCTGCCAAATCAATAGAAAGTTGGTGGTAAAAATGAAAAAAGGAAAGGTTTTGCTTGTCGAAGATGATCAAAACACCAGGAATCAGCTCAAATGGGCTTTCTCTGATGGTTATAAAGTTTTTTTAGCAGAGGATAGAGAGAATTCAATAAATATTTTTCAGAATGAAAATCCTCAAATTGTTTTGTTAGACTTAAGTCTATCTGCTTATGAAGAAGGAGAAGTGGAAGGGTTAATTATTTTGGATAAGATGATATATCTTAATCCTAAGGTAAAAATTATTGTTGTTACTGCAAATGAGGATGAAAAAAATGCCCTTAAAGCTATAAAAATGGGGGCCTATGATTATTATTTAAAGCCGGTAAATATTGATGAACTTAAACTTATTGTTAAAAGAGCTTTTAATATATACGAATTAGAGGAGAAAAATCTAAAAAGTTTAATAAAAGAAGTATCAGAAAATAAATATGGGGATATCATAGGAAGCTGTCCCCAAATGTTCGATATATTTAATTTTATAGAAAGTATTGCTAAAACTGATACAACGGTTTTGATTTTAGGAGAGAGCGGAACAGGGAAAGAATTGGTTGCCAAATCCATTCATGAGAATAGTTTGAGAAAAGATAAACCTTTTATTGTAATCAATTGCACTGCAATCCCTGAGAATCTTCTCGAGAGTGAGCTCTTTGGATATGAAAAAGGTGCATTTACAGGTGCCTATGCTCAAAAAAAAGGTAAATTTGAAATGTCCGATGGAGGAACTTTATTTTTAGATGAAATAGGTGAATTGTCCTTCATTTTGCAGGCTAAGTTAATGAGATTTCTCCAAGAAAAGGAGATAGAAAGAGTTGGTGGGAATAAAAGTATTAAAATAGATGTAAGAATAATTGCTGCAACAAATAAGAACCTTAAAGCAGAAATTGAAAAAAAATGCTTTAGGGAAGATTTGTATTACAGATTAGACGTAGTTTCAGTTACTCTTCCGCCATTACGTGAAAGGGGTGAGGATATCACTCTGATAGCAAAATATTTAATAAAAAAGTTTTGTGAGGAGAATAAATTGAATCAAAAATACCTGAGCCGTGAAGCTGAAATTGCTTTGAGAGATTACAACTGGCCGGGAAATGTAAGAGAACTTGAAAACATTATAAAGAGGAGCGTTATTATTTTACCTCAATCTTTAATAACCGCTGTTGACCTAAAATTGGGAGGAAAGACAGAGCTAGATGATGCCAAATCTTTCAAAGAGGCAAGGGAAAAAATGGAAACGAAGTTTTTAAAGGAAGCTCTTGATAGGAATAAAGGCTTTGTAAACAGGGCTGCAAAGGAATTAGGGATAAGCAGAGGAACATTCTATGACCTGCTAAAAAAATATGGAATTGAACCTGATTGAGCTCTCATTTTTTCTTTTTGATCATTATTTTTTATCATTATCTCTGCAGTGCCATATCCTGAAGAGTCTCCTCTGCTTTTTATCTTGATTATGATAGTACCAGGGTTAGGAGGAATAGAAGGCGCTTTGTAGATTGCCCATTTCCCATCTTTTCTCGGGATTATAGTTCCTATAATGCTATTTCCTCCCAGGATATCATTTACATACCATTCAAAACCTTCTCTGAAATCTCCTTTCCCTTTTACTTTAGCCTTAAATGTCTTTTTTTTACTAACCTTTACCGTAGTTTTGTGAGGTTTGATCCTGATAAGAGTAGTTGTTGTCGTTGTTGTAGTCGGTGTAGTTGTTTTAGTAGTTACTCCAGAAGCATACTCAAACGGGCCAATATCTTTAACACTTTGCTGCGGCCGGGCAACTCCGTCGTAATCAATATTTGGAATATCTGCATCATCATTAATTCCTGAGTTTCTTGCTGGCGAAGTGCTTTGCGGACGGTAATAGGGTGATGGGATATTACCAGAAGCAACAAATTGAGGATTAACCCCAGGTAGAGATGCGCCACCTATTTCGTGGTTGCCGACTGTTATGCCACTCACATCACCACGCACACAATTATAGTAAAGATTATAATCTAATGTTCCACCATCACCAGAGGTTTGTGAATAAAAATTTCCGTTTATAAAAATATTATTTTTAATAATGGTATTGACACAGTCGTCTATATAAGCACCGCCGATAAAGAGATTATTATAAATCTTAAAATTGACACCGTGATAGCCAAGTAAAGGAGTGTCTGTACCACCGTCACCTCTTACAACAACATTATTCTTGAATTTAACATTATAAACTTGAAAGCCAACACTGGCTCTAATATATATCATGGGAGAACCATTATCTCCATTTGAAAGCTTAAAATAATTTCCTTCTACTACAGAATTATTGCAAGAATTACCTAAGTAAAATA
>MGDB01000058.1:0-820 GCA_001790645.1 Candidatus Schekmanbacteria bacterium GWA2_38_11 | reverse complement strand
GCCAATACCCGAACCCGCACCAGCCTCATCGAAATAGTTGCCTTTTATGGTAGAATTTGGATTATTGTCGATACCTAACCCAAAACCCTGTCCAGTTGATGACCCAACACCAAGTCCAGTTGAGGTAAAATTGTTATTCTGGACATTATGGTATCCTCCACTTCCGTTCAAATAAACATCTCCATCACCACTATTATGATGAAAATCACAATCTAAAATATCCCACCTTGATCCACCATAATTGTATATTGCATGGTCCCAATTAAATGGTTGGTTAATTCCTACAGAATATTTCATTTCCAAGCCTCTGATATAAATATAAGATTTATAGTTTCCATAAATCTGCCCCGCTGTGATAATACCTGAGTCTTCAGTCGAGGCTCCATATTGCTGTTCACATGATACTATCCTGATCTTCTGACCGTCCTCGCCTGATTGACCAATGGTCATAGTTCCAGTATGAGTCCCTGCCACAAAAAGCGTGTTAGCGCCACTTGCCAAAGTTGTCCAGTTTATATTTCCAAATCCAAGCCAGGCATTCGCATAACTTGTACCAGTATTTAAGCCACCTGAACCTGCTGGTCTTACGTAATAATTAGCCCCGCTTGCAGAGAATGTTGTTACACCAATTCCCAAACATAGAAAAATTATAGAAAAAATAAGAATCTTAATCCCAAATCGGTTAATAAAACCATTTCTCATGTTGGTTCTCCTTTTTTTAAATGTTATTTTATCTTATTATTTTTATGGGTGCAACTTTTATTTTCTAAAAATAAGAAAGCCTGTCCTTTCGAATTGTCGAAGAAACAGACTTTCTTAT
>MGDB01000057.1:1526-6952 GCA_001790645.1 Candidatus Schekmanbacteria bacterium GWA2_38_11 | reverse complement strand
GACCCCGCTTATCAAGCATATGAGCAATCCCTTGCCGCTGAATCAGGTGAGCATAAGTATTCTTGATGACTCACAGATTAATGCCGCCAATGCGGGCGGCGGCAAGTTCCTTGTCACAACCGGCCTCCTTGAAAGTGCAAACGACGACCAGCTGCGGGGAGTAATGGCCCATGAGATTGCACATGCGGATCTCGGCCACGTTGCTAAAGCCCAGTTGGTTGGTACCGGTCTGAACATAGGGATAATTGTCCTCGATAAAATTCTTCCTGGCTCAAGCAAAATCACGCCATTGGTAGCCGACCTTGGGGTAATGCGGCCTTTTAGCCGGAAGGAGGAATACGAGGCGGATGCTCACGGAGTCGACATCCTCAACCGCTCCGGCTATAACGGCAAGCAGATAGAAATCAACACACTGACCTGGCTGTTAAAGACGGAGGGCCCGAGCGGAGGTTTTTTGGAAACACACCCTAACACGGAAGACCGGATCCAGCGGATTCGTAATTTACCTTAGGCCAGAAGTAAAAATTCTAAGTAACAAATTTCAAATGACAAACAAATTCTAAAAAAGATTATTTTTTATCATATTATTTTCAACCCTACTATTTTCTGCAATAATCTGGGGGAATGATCAGAAACTATTGACTAATAATATTTAAAAAAAATTTTAGAATATTACAGATAATTCTAATATTATTGACAGGTAAAATATGGATTCAGAGAATAACTCATTTGCGCTTTTACTGAAAGCCCTGACTTTTGCGGCGCACAAGCACCGGGATCAGAGGTGTAAATGTAAAGAAGCTTCGTTCTATATCAATCATCCGATCCAAGTTGCAGAGATTCTTGGCGTTTAGGTGTTATAGGCATACTAACACTCCAAGGAGCGATCCTGCATGACACAATCGAAGATACACAAACCAGTCCGGAAGAACTCGAGCTGAATTTTGGTTCTGAAATTCGAGACCTAGTTCTCGAAGTAACAGATGACACGCGATTGCCAAAATTTGAGAGAAGGAGGCTTCAGATCGAGCATGCTCCACATCTCTCAAATCGTGCAAAACTTATTAAGATTGCAGATAAGATATGCAATATTCGGGACGTGAGTGACCAACTACCTCGTGACTGGACTTTAGAGAGACGTCAGGAATATTTAGTCATTTGAACTTAATTTGAAATTTGGATTTTGGCATTTGGATTTTATAAAACCCATTTGCCACTTACTTTAAATCCCAAACTTCTCCACTAACTGCTTCATCAGTTCCGGAATCGGAAGTTCGTACGGGCACTTGGGGACGCATTCGCCGCACTCGATGCACTTTGAAGCTGGGACCAGAAGGCCTTTCTGAACAGCCTGCAGATAAGCAGCCTTTTTCTTCTCATAGCTCAATACCCCTGCATGGAGAATGTCTATCAACCCAAAGATTTTTATTCCCTGGGAGCATGGAAGACAATAGCCGCACCGGTGACAGTATATCTTTGCCATGCGATTGGAAAATGCTTCTAACTGTTTTCTCTCAGCATCTGTCAGCTTTTGCGGGGTCTTACCGAATGCAGCATTAATTTTTACCTCTTCAACTGTCTTAATCCCAGGGATGATGCAAGATATAGGCTTCTCAAGAATCCATTTTATCTGGGCTGCGGCAACTTCCCCGAACTGGCCGCCACCAAGGGGCTTCATAATTATAGTCCCGATCTCCATCTTATTTGCAATGGGGATGAGTTCATCAATTACTTCTCTTTCAATTATGTTAAAAGGGAATTCGACAACGTCAAAGGCATTTGTCTTAATAGCATCTATAAGGATGTCACGGTTATGACCTGCCACAAGAGTATGCTTTATCAGCCCCTGCTTCTTCCCCTCTTCAAGAGCGGCTATTGCACCGTCAGGAGATGTAATTGCCTTGATGTCATGGTCATAGTCTACAAAGGCAAGCTGGAAGATATCTATGATCTCACGTGATGTTCCCTTTACCAAAAGTTCATGAGACTTTTTTATGTCCTCAAGTACTTCATTCTTTTTCTTTCTCATGGTCTTTACGCCAAGATAAACTTCATTGCGGCGGGTTTTGAGGACTTTGCCAATTTTGTTATGGCTGTCTAAATATGCCTTATCATAGAACTGCCCAGGACCTTCATCAAGGTCAAAATAGTTCATTCCCTCATCTATAGCAGCGGTTATGACTTCAATAGCTTCCTTTGGAGGAATGAAGGTACTCGGAAGTCCGCCAAAGGCAATGCATGAGATTTGTAAATTTGTTCTACCCAGTCGTCTGTGTAGCATGGTTTTCCTTTCTTAATTTGAATCCCCAAAATCCCTTCTCACCTTTTTATCAAAGGAGGTTTTTTTATTATAAAAATTCAATCGCTTTATTCAAGAATTACTTTGAGGTTTTTAAATCCACCCTGCCCCCATTTTCTAAAAAGGGAATGGACAGGGATAAACCCTGTCCTTACATCTATAACGTAAAGAATTCATGAGGTCAAGGATTCGAGAGTTTTTAAACTTTTAGAATGTAGTAGCTGACTCCTGTCAGCGAGTTTAAAATCGCCACTTGTCTGCGAGCAACGGTACAGGCAGATCAGGAGATAGCTCCTACAAAAAAGCTGATAGCTAAGTGATTGCTCCCTTGAATCCTCTAACCCTTCATTTCAGCACAGTTTTTTAATCTTACTTAAAAGGGCAATGTTATCTGAATGACCTGAGAGCCTTGCAGTGATTTTCCCCCTTACGGGCTTTCCAAGAAGATAAAAATCCCCGATTATATCGAGGATCTTATGCCTGGCAAATTCATCAGGAAAGCGGAGTTCCGTATTAAGGACTTTTTCTTCATCTAAAAGTATTGCGTTGTTTAACCTTCCCCCACTTATAAACCCCTTTTTCTCAAGCGCTTCAACATCCTTCAAAAAGCAGAAGGTCCTTGCGGGTGCTATTTTCTTTTTGAAATCTTCTTCATTTTTTAAAACGAAACGGAATTCCTGGTGGCCAATAGGCTTCGGGTAGTCCATTATGTAATTTACAGAAAATTCAGGTGCTGGTTCAATTGATATGTACTTCCCATGGTTTGAAATATCTCCTACAGAGTAAACATTATCTATCACAATTTCTTCTATGTGATCATCCTGTTCCTGAATTCCGCTATCCTCAATAAGTTCACAGAAGTCCTTTGCTGAACCGTCCATTATTGGTACTTCGTCAGAGATTTTTATAAGCAGGTTATTTATCCTGTAAGTATGGAGTACTGCCATTATATGCTCTACGGTTTTTGCCTGGTTCTTGCCGCGTTTCAGAGAGGTTGCAAACTCAGTTGACTCAACGTAATCAAGAAGGGCAGGGATTGTTTCACCGGTTGAGATGTTTCCAAATTTTATGCCCGAATTTGGAGGCTGGGGTATCAGGATAAGTCCTGTTTTAAGTCCTGAGTGGAGACCCTGGCCGCAAAGCACAACGCTTGTCTTCAGTGTCCTCTG
Organism: Candidatus Schekmanbacteria bacterium GWA2_38_11; assembly: GCA_001790645.1. GTDB lineage: Bacteria > Schekmanbacteria > GWA2-38-11 > GWA2-38-11 > GWA2-38-11 > GWA2-38-11. Next base: position 3,484 of record MGDB01000057.1, on the reverse strand, counting down.
CCGTTTTCTATCCGGTGATTTTGCTTTTCCCATGGTAATGCCGAGGGCCTTTATCCTGCGCTCTAAGACACGCCTTCCCATTGAAATGGCTTGGGAGGTTTTCCCCAAATCCCATTCGTTCTTTTTAAGGTAATGGGAGATAAACTCCTTTTCCCAGGCTGTGTGGGCTTCATCTATTGATGAATAACCTTCAAAGCGGTAATTTAAAGTCTCTTTATTTTCACCCTTTATTCCTGCAGGAATATCATTGTAACTGACTTTAGTCAGCGGAACAGTTATTACCAACCTTTCTATAATATTTTTTAGTTCTTTTACATTCCCGGGCCAGTTGAAGCCTGTCAAAGCTGCCATTGCCTCATCATCTATTTCCTTAGTCTTCTTGCCATACTCCTCGCAAAACTCTTTCATGAAATAATTTGCCAGAAGCGGAATGTCATCTTTCCTTTCCCGAAGAGGCGGGGAAAAGATGGCGATTTCTGATAATAGCTGATAAAAATCAGGATCGAAATTGCCAAGCTTTACTTCTTCAGAGAGGTCTTTGTTTGAGGCAGCAATCAGCCTGAACTCAATGGGTATGACTCTTTTTCCTACAACCCTGCTCATCTTTTTGCTCTCTAAAACCTCCATGATGTTTTTCTGTGTGTTTATGTTGATTTTATCCACCTCATCAAGGAAAAGGGTTCCTCCTTCTGCAAGCTCGAATTTTCCCATTTTGTAAATATTCCCTATCTGGGAGTTCTGGTCTTCAAAGCCGAAAAGCTGGGACTCCAGTGTTGCTTCTGAGATTGTGGCGCAGTTGACCTTTATGAAAGGTTTTTTCCTGCGGCTTGTCTCAGAATGGATTAACCTCCCGATGAGTTCCTTGCCTGTGCCGTTTTCTCCTGTGATCAAAATGTTTTTATTACTATCCAATGAGCTTTTGATCTGGCGACGGAGCTCAACTATGGCGGGGCTTTCCCCTATTATCTCATGTTTCCTGATGAGCTCTTTTTTTAGCTCCAGGTTCTCCCTCACAAGTCTCTGTTGCGCAAGGGCATGGTTAATGGTGGAGAGAAGACTTTCAAGAGAAAGGGGTTTTTCAATGAAATCGAAAGCGCCGAGCTTTGTTGCCCTCACAGCGGTATCAATGCTCCCGTGACCTGACATTATTATGACTTCAAGATCTGACTGGAATTCCTTTACAGCTTTGAGTACTTCTATACCGTCCATTCCCGGCATCCAGATATCAAGGAGAATTAAGTCTGGAGGAAAAGATTTAACCATTTCGAGAGCCTGGATTCCGTTATCTGCTTTTGAAACTTCATACCCCTCATCAGCCAAGATTCCTTCAAGGGTAGCGCTGATACTGCTTTCATCATCAACAATTAATACATGACCTTTTTGCATAAAATCTCCCTTTTTATTTTACTGGTAGTTCAATTACAAAAGTTGTTCCCTGGGGTTCGTTGTCTTTTACTCTTATATAACCGTTATGTTCTGAAATAATAGTATTCACTATAGCAAGCCCTAAACCTGTTCCTTCTTTTTTTGTTGAGAAATAAGGCATGAAAAGTTTTTCCCTGAGGTATACAGGTATTCCGATTCCCGTATCAGACAATTCTATTCTCACAATCTGAAGATCAGAAAAATACATATTCTTAATAAATATCCCTCCATGTCCTTTCATGGCTTCAATGGCATTCTCAATAAGGTTGATAAAAACCCGCTTCATCTGTTCCGGGTCAAGATGAAGCTGGGGAATTTCCTCAAATAACTCAGCCTCTATGGTTATATCCTTTAACGCACCTTTATACAAGGTTATAGCTTCCTTAATGATTTCATTCAGGTTGCACGGGATAGGGTTTGAGGTTGGCATTCTTGCAAACTGGGAAAATTCATTTACCATTTTCTTCAGGTCATCTACTTCTTGTATTATAGTGTTTGTACACTGATCAAAAACCTCTTCAGAGTCTTTTGCC
>MGDB01000057.1:0-1518 GCA_001790645.1 Candidatus Schekmanbacteria bacterium GWA2_38_11 | reverse complement strand
AAACTTTTTCCTCAGCCTCTGGGCAGAGAGCTTTATCGGGGTTAATGGATTTTTTATTTCATGGGCAATTCTCCTTGCCACTTCCCGCCATGCCGCTACCCTCTGAGCCCTGATTAACTCGGTCAGGTTGTCAATGACTATGACCATGCCGATGTAGTTATTCTCGCTGTCAAAGAGCATATTGATATTGGCCATAAAAGTGAAAATTTCACCTGCAATAGTGAGGTTTATCTCCTTTTCAAAGTTCCTCACATTATTCTCAAGCATTTCATTGATAATATTTTTTAATATATCAAAAAAGGATACGCCTGATACATCCTTGTAGGAATTGTTCCTGAAATCGCTCTCATTCAGGTGGAGCATTTTTTCAGCAGCCTTGTTGATGGTTGTAATCTTACCTTCGCTGTCAAGAGAGATAACACCTGTTGCAATGTTTTCAAGAACGGTTTCCATGTATGTCCGTTTCTGCTCAAGCTCAATATTGGTTGTCCTGAGGCTCACATTCTTTTTCTCAAGATCAACTTTATTTTTTCTCAAATCCTCAGTCATCTGGTTAAATGAGCTGACCAGTATACCGATCTCATCCTGACTTTCAGGATCAGATTCTATGTCTATATGAAAATTAAGGTTTCCTCCGGCAACTTCCTTGGTACCGGCAGCAAGCTGCTGGATAGGGATAGTAATTCCTTTTGCAAGCTGAAATCCAAACCACATTGCAGCAAAAATAACAAGCAGAGTGACAATTGCAAACATTGCAATGTAGTTGTTGGCTATTGGTTTTTTGAGAATATCCTTTTCCCTGTATTCTTTAAACGCCAGAGATATGGATCTGATGTCCTGTGAAATACCTTTAGGCAGGTAGTAGCTTGCAACAACTGTTCCGAGTACCTCTTTTTTATCCCAGGAAGCTCTTACAGGTGTGATTCCGAGAATCAATTCTCCCTTTCCGGAAGACTTTTTATCAGTGATTTTTTTACCTTTAATCGCATTATTGAAGACTTTGGGTTTAAGTTTTTCAAACTTGTCACCTGATATTTTTGGATCAAAGACCTTTAATATTTCCTCATTCCTTTTATTATAAACTGATATTGAGCTTAAGTTATATTCTTTTCTCTTTGCTGTTATTAGTTCCCTTAAATTAGATAACCTGTTTTTTGAGAGAAGGTTTCCGCTTGAGATTGATTTGCTTAATTGCAGACTGAAGTGAAGGGTATCATTTTCAAGATTTTTATAATAACTCTCTGAGACTTCAATTGCTCCCTTTAAAGAATGCTCGATGGGAAAGCTGAACCAGTATTCAATTGTCTGCGAGATAAGAACTTTTGCAAATAAGAAAAGCAGGACAGAAGGTATTATTGTGAGGATGAAAAATGATACGATTAATTTTGTCCTGAACTTTGCTCCAGGGATTTTCCTCTGCCTTTCGAAATAGAGTTTTACCAGGTTGCGTATGACAAGGAAGAAAAGGACAAGGAGCAGTATGAAATTTATATTATAGAACGAATAGAAGATAATGTA
>MGDB01000056.1 GCA_001790645.1 Candidatus Schekmanbacteria bacterium GWA2_38_11 | reverse complement strand
CTGAACCGCCGTAAGTATCTGCCCTTTCAATAACTGCTACAGCTTTCAGGTGTTTGAGCGCGTCTCTTACTTCTTCAGTAGGAAAAGGCCTGAAGACCCTCAGCTTTAAAGAACCTGCCTTAATTCCCTTCTCCCTGAGTTTATCAACAACATATCTTACCGTTCCTGCAGATGAGTTAAGCGACAGGACTGCAACTTCTGCATCCTCTAATCTGTAGTCTTCTACGAAACCGTATTTTTTGCCAAATTTTTTATGGAACTCCTCTGCAACTTCGTTGATGGCTTTTTTGGAATTTTTTATCGCCTCAGCAGTCTGTCTCCGGTGTTCAATGTAGTAATCCTGCAAATCAAGGGGACCAAAAGTGACCGGGTTATCAGTGTTAAGAAGGGATCTGCGTGGTTTATATTCACCAATAAATTCCCTTACCTCTTTGTCCTCGAAAAGCTCCATTGATTCGATGGAATGGCTTATTATGAACCCGTCAACACATACCATCACAGGTAACCATACACCTTCCATCTGCCCGATAGCCACAGCCTGTATAACATTATGATATACTTCCTGGGCATTTTCTGAATAAAGCTGAATCCATCCCGCGTCCCTGCATCCCATTGAGTCAGAGTGGTCGCAGTGGATATTTATCGGGGCTGACAGCGCACGGTTGACAACTGTCATTACAATGGGCAGCCTTAAGCCCGATGCTATCGGAAGCATTTCCCACATCAGGGCAAGCCCGCAGGCTGATGTTGCAGTCATTACCCTACCGCCGGCACTCGCAGCTCCAATGCAGGCACTCATAGCGCTATGCTCACTCTCAACTGTCACAAGCTCTGTATTTACAAGCCCGTCAGCAACAAACTGAGAAAAAATCTGCATTACCTCGGTTGACGGTGTAATGGGGTAGGCTGCAACCACGTCCGGGTTTATCTGCCTCATAGCCTCTGCTACTGCCTCATTACCGGTCATTGAGACACGTTTTGCCATTATAAATTCTCCTTATATTCTACTTAGGAATTTTCCCCTCACCCTTGCCCTTGTAGGGCAAGGCGTTCGACTGAGCTCACGCCGAAGCCTTTAGCCTTGCTTAATGCCTGCTTTTCCTTCTCTTCCACCAAGGAAAGAGGATTAAATTGAAGAGAAACTTAATTTTCACCCTTCTTCTTTATGAAAATTTACCTCTTCAAACATGGTAATGGCTTTTACCTTTGTCGGACATTCATTGGCGCATATTCCACATCCCTTGCAGTGATAGAGGTTGCTGCCCGTAACTTTTCCTTCTTCTATTATTATGCATGAGTCAGGGCAGAATATCCAGCACTGCAGGCACTGGATGCATTTGTTGAAATCCCATACGGGCCTGTATGTTCTCCATGAGCCTGTATTGTACTGCTCTGAATTACCGGGTTCCTCAATTATCCCTCCAAGGGGAATTTCCTTCCAGCTTTTAAGCTTCATCCTCCCTTTACCTCCTTATATGCCCTCTCAATCGCCAGATGATTAGCCTCTACTACTTTTTTCCCAAACTTCTTGCCGAAAGTGGTCTCTATCTCATTTTTGATATTCTCTATCTTAACAAAGTTTGTCACCTTTGCTATAGCTCCAAGAATCGGGGTATTCGGTATGGGCCTCCCGATTGTTTCAAGGGAAATCTTTGTAGCGTCAACTACATAGACTTTTGCTTTCTCATTTTTTAAATTGAGGCTTTTGCGAATCTCATCAACAGTGCGCTCTGTGTTGATGATATAAACTCCGTCTTCAGCAACCCCCTCAGTGACATCAACACCTGCGAGCAAAGTCTGGTCTATTACCACAACGATATTCGGGTTAGTGACCTGACAGTAGATTGAAATCGGCTTGTCTGAAATCCTGTTATAAGCGCGCAGCGGCGCTCCCATTCTCTCAGGACCGTATTCAGGAAAAGCCTGGACAAACTTTCCTCCGGTTGTTGCAGCCTCTGCCAAAGCCTTGGCAGCCGTAACAGCACCTTGGCCTGCCCTCGCATGCCAGCGCACCTCAATATATTCACTCATCAAAAACCTCCTGAATGTTTATTCCATATTTTTTCATTCTATGCAAACCTAATTTTTAAAATACTAAATTCTAATATCTAAATTCCCTGCCTACCGGCAGGCAGGTAAACAAATTCAAAACGGTTTTGGACATTTGAATTTTGTTTTTTTGATATTGTTTAGAGTTTAGGATTTAGTATTTAGAATTTTTTAACTCTCCTACCAGTTTAATATTCACTCATCACTAACCCCATGCCCCTGCTCCGTGCTTTCTTCACAGCGTTCTTCTCCCATCCATGGCTTTTGCGATAGTGACTTCGTCTGCGTATTCCAGGTCCCCGCCCACAGGCAGGCCGTAAGCAATGCGTGTTAGTTTTAACCCAAGAGGTTTTAGTATCTTTGTCATGTACATTGCTGTTGCCTCACCTTCTGCACTGAAATTTGTAGCAACGATTATTTCTTTAACACTGCCTCCTGACAGGCGCCTTAAAAGCTCAGTGATACGAAGCTGTTCAGGTCCTACTCCGTCAAGGGGGGATAAAGACCCCTCAAGAACATGATAAAGACCCTTGTATTCCCTCGTATTCTCAATAGCCTGTAAATCGAGGGAATCTTCCACTACACAGATAATGGAATTATCCCTGCTTGTGTCTTTGCATATATGGCATATACTGTCTTCAGTTATATTGAAGCATACAGAACAGCGCAAAATCTTTTTCTTGACTTCAAGGATTGACTCTCCCAGTTCTTTCACTTCTTCGTAGCTGGTCTTAAGAATGTGGAAAGCTAATCTGTTTGCTGTTTTCTGGCCTATACCAGGCAGTTTCAGAAGAGCACGGATTAATTTTTCTAAGGATGGAGATTTTAAAGTCATGAACCCTATACTCTAAAAGCCTGGGATTTTGAACGCAAGTCCGCCAGCTACTTTTTTAAGTTCTTCTTCCATCATTTCCTTTGATTTGCGAAGGGCCTCGTTGACTCCTGCTATTACAAGATCCTGAAGCATTTCCACATCGTCTTTGTTAACTACTTCCGGATCAATCTTTATTCTCAGTATCTCCTGTTTCCCATTAGCCACAACTGTAACCATGCCGCCGCCGGCTGTAGCTTCAATCTCACGGTTAGCCATTTCTTCCTGGATCTTAGCCATTTCAGCCTGCATCTTTTGTGCCTGCTTTACTAAGTTATTCAAGTTTTTCATATTATTAACTCCTATAAGTTTTTTCTCATGTTCAACTCGAAAGTCAGAGTTAAATGCAAAAAAATCCTAAATTCTAATATCTAAACTCTAAACAAATTCTAAATCATAATTATCAAAATCCAAAAAAGTTTAGAACATTGGGATTTTGATTTTTGATATTGTTTAGAACTTAGGATTTCGAATTTAGAATTTTGCACCTCCTTAAATAAATATTATAACTTTAGTCTCAACCTCTTTAGTAAAGAATTATTTTTAACTATTTCAAAACTTTTACATCTACTATTTTTCCGGGGAAAATTTCAAGGACTTCTTTTACTGCCTGCTCCTTATAGGCTTTCTGGAAAAGATTTTCTCCGTTCTTTTTCTCCTTCTCAGCGCCTTCATCAGCTTCTGATGTTTTCTTTGCTGAGAGTTCCTTTTTAACAATAAGCTCACCTTTGCCTCCCAACAATGCCGCAGCAGCAGACTTTAGGAGCTTTAAATTCTTATCTTTGCTTATTGTCTGGATAGAAAAGGAATCTTCAAAAGCGAGGGTAATTTTGTTTCCCACAATTTCCTTAATACACCCGTTTCTTAAAAAAGCGCCCAGTGAAATCGATTCCTCCTCGACCCGCTTAATAAATTCTTCCCATGGGAAATTTCCGCCCTCATTCTGCTTCAGGGAATAAGGGGCTTGCTCCTCTTCTGTTTTTGGATTTTCAGTTCCCGGACTCCCCGGGTTTTTTAACGGTTCAGATAGAGCAGGAGAATTTTTGGGAAGGTTCCCCTTAAGGTTTTCAATCTGCTTTAAAATTTTATCCAGGGGTATAACCGATTCCATTCTCATCATCTTTAAAAAAGTTACTTCAAGCAAAAGCCTTGGGTTATCTGCCCGCCTTATTTCCTTCTCAGCTTCATAAAAGACAGAAAAATACTGAAGCAGGTTCTCATAGGAAATCTTCTCTGCCTGTTCTTTTAAACGATCCCGGTCTACATGAAAAACCATTGCTCCAAGATTTTTCTCCTTTGAAATTGAGATTACAATAAGGTCCCTCAGATGGTTTAAGAAATATTTGCTGAACTGCTTAATATCATAGCCATAAGAATAAAGTTCATCAATTAATGAGAGAATTCTGTCTGAGTCCTTATTAATAAGGCTTTCTGAAAAAGATAAAAGGAGGGTTGAATCGACAACCCCGAGTATATCTGCAACATGTTCGTAACTTATCTTCCCTTCTGTTGCTGAGACAATGCTTTCAAGGATGCTTAATGAATCCCTTAAACTCCCGTCAGCTGCCCCTGCAATTAAGGAAAGAGCCTTATCATCTATTTTAATTCCCTCTTCCTGTGCAGTTTTTTTTAAGAATTTAAATATACCCTCTCTCGGCATAGTCCTGAAATCGTACCTCTGGCACCTTGAGAGGATTGTGAGAGGGAGTTTATGGGGCTCTGTAGTAGCAAGGATAAAGATTACATGGGGAGGAGGTTCTTCAATGGTTTTAAGAAGGGCATTGAACGCCTCTTTTGTAAGCATGTGCACTTCATCTATGATGAAGATCTTGTATTTCCCGGCAGCAGGGGCAAATTTAACGTTCTCCCTTAATTCCCTTACTTCGTTTATTCCCCTGTTAGAAGCGCCATCAATCTCAATCACATCAAGGGAACTCCCCCTGGTAATCTCGACGCAGTTATCGCATTCGTTGCATGGAGCTGGGGCTGGTCCCTTGCGGCAGTTTAAGGCCTTTGCAAGCACCCTTGCGCATGTGGTCTTGCCTATACCGCGAATGCCAGTAAAGAGAAAGGCATGGGCAATCCTTCCGCTTGTGATAGCGTTTTTAAGGGTTTTTGTAATATGGTCCTGGCCTACAATCGTTTCAAAGACCTGCGGCCGTTTTTTCCTTGCTAAAACCTGGTAATCAGTAACCATCGTTGTTGACATAAAAATTATTTAATAGGGTTCAAGGAGTCGAGGATTCAAGGATTCAAGTGGAAATCAAATCCCCCCTCTCCCCCCTTTTTTAAAGGGGGGTTGGGGGGGATTATTAAACCCTTGGACCCCAGAATCCTTGACCCCTTCTTCACTATATTTAACTAAATGCTCCCACAGGGGATAAAAAAATGCAAGGAGAAATTATTTAAGGTTAATCTTTTATTTTTTTCCTTGCCCACAAGCCTGCAATCCTTAAAGCTTCAAGAAGGCTTTTATGGTCTGCTACACCTTTTCCCGCAATATCAAAGGCAGTCCCATGATCAACCGAAGTCCTTATAATTGGAAGACCCATGGTAGCATTTACGCTTCTTCCAAAGCCCTTTATCTTTACCGGAATCAGTCCCTGATCGTGGTACATTGAAATCACTGCATCAAACTTTTCCTTTGCAGCCCTGTAAAAAAGGGTATCAGCGCTATAAGGTCCCTCCGCATTAAAACCATTATCCTTTGCCTCGAGGATTGCCGGCAGGATTTCTTTCTCTTCTTCATTGCCAAAAATTCCGCCTTCGCCGCCATGGGGATTTAAAGCACAGACTGCTATTTTTGGAGTTTTAATCCCAAAATCTTTTAAACCATTATTTACTATTTCAATTGTTTTGTAGACTCTTTCTTTCTTTATTGCTTTTGGTACGTCCTTAAGTGCCATATGAGTTGTAACAAGCGCAACATTAAGCTCTCCTCCGATAAACATCATGGTGAAATGTTTTGTCCTGGTTAACTCTCCCAAAAGCTCTGTGTGACCCGGGTAGTTAAAGCCAGCCCTGTTCATGGCTTCCTTGCTGATCGGTGCTGTGGCTATTCCGTCTATCTCTCCGTCAAGGGCTAATTTCACGGCTTTTTTAATGTATCTTACTGCTGCGCTGCCACATTCTGCCTGAATTTTTCCTGGCTTTAAGTCTTTAATGTCAAAGCATCCCTCGTCAATGACCATTATCTCTCCGGATTTTCCTGACCTAACTTCCTCCCTGACAGAATTTCTTATAGAATAGATACCTGATTTTATCCCAAGCAGTTTTGAATAGCTTTCAAGTACTGCTATATCCCCTATTACAACAGGCAGGCAGAAATTCCTGACCTTTTTATCCCTGTGGAGCTTTAATATTATCTCAGGCCCTATCCCGTTAGGGTCTCCCATTGTGATGGCGATTATTGGGAGATATTTTAAATTTATTTTTGCTTTCATTTTTTTATAATTTTTTATGAACTATAAAAGCTAAGCAAGCGGATGTCAAATATCAAAATTCAGAATTTAAACAAAGCGATTGCCTGAACTTTTTCCACTACTTTCATGGTTTAATTATGCATTATGTGGTGGAAAAATGCGACAAAGAAAACCCTCCAGCACCTATGGTACTGTTCGTTTTACAGGCGGAAAAGCAGGTCGCTGCCGGAAAATTTTTAAAAATCCCGATTTTGAAAAATCAGAATCGGAACTTTTGTTTTTGTTATGTTTGTTGACAAAAAAACTATAAATATCATATAAAACCTATTATGAAGAAGAAGAAAATACTTCTTGATACCAATGTACCAAATGCATATTTTGATTATGACAAACCTGACCGCCAGCAGGAAACAATATTTTTTTGGAACAATCTTGATAAATTTGATATTTATATTTCAGAAATTACCCTCGGTGAAATTATCAGGATTGAAGATATAAAATTGCGGAATGATGTTGTTATGCTCATAAAGGACTTTGAACGACTATTAGTAACAGAAGAGGCTATTGATTTAGCAAATAAATATATTACGCATAAAGTTCTAACAAAAAGACATCTGAATGACCTTTTGCAGATAGCAATAGCTACTGTCAATAATCTTGATGCTCTGCTCAGTTGGAACTTTGAACATATTGTTAAAGAATCAAAAATTATTCAGGTAAACTTAGTCAATGAATTATATAACTACAGACAAATTAAAATCTTGCCACCTCCTATGGCATTATAAGGAGCAAAATTATGAAAGATAAAATGCTAAGCACAATAAGAAAAATCAGAACAAAAGATTATTACCATACCAAAAACTTATCTACTAATGAG
>MGDB01000055.1:15969-18433 GCA_001790645.1 Candidatus Schekmanbacteria bacterium GWA2_38_11 | reverse complement strand
TAAAGGCTTCGTGCAAAACCCTTACGGCAAGCTCGGTATATTTTGCTTCTATTACACAGGAAACCTTGATCTCTGAAGTACTTATCATCTGGATGTTGATGCCATCTTTTGAAAGGGAATTGAACATTTTTGCAGCAACTCCTGAGTGGCTTCTCATCCCTGAACCCACGATTGAAACCTTGGCAATATTGTCGTCAAGAGTGACATCTGCTGCACCGATTTCTTTTGCTACCTTCTTGACTATATCCAGAGACTTTTTAGATTCTATTTTAGCGATTGTAAATGTTATATCAGTGTATCCATCAACGCTGATATTCTGTACAATAGTGTCAACTACAATGTTGGCATCAGCAAGGGCTCCGAAAATCTTTGCTGCAACGCCCGGTTTATCGGGGACTCTTCTTACAGAAATTTTTGCTTCATCCTTTTTGTAAGTAACTGCGGTAACCGAAACCTGTTCCATATTATCACTCTCCTTTGTAACTAATGTTCCTTTACCTTCAAAGAAACTTGATTTCACGTATAGAGGAACATCATATTTTTTTGCAAATTCAACTGACCTTATCTGCAATACTTTTGCGCCTAAACTTGCCATTTCAAGCATCTCATCGTAAGATATCTTATCAAGCCTTCTTGCATCAGGCACAATGCGCGGGTCGGTTGTATAGACACCGTCAACATCTGTATAAATTTCGCACACATCAGCCTTCAGGGCTGCTGCAATGGCAACAGCTGAAGTGTCAGAACCGCCTCTTCCTAAAGTCGTAACATCTCCTTCAGCAGTAATTCCCTGAAACCCAGCCACAATTGCCACAGCTCCGTCCTTCACAGCTTCTTTTATCCTTTCAGCAGTTATCTTTTCGATCCGGGCCTTTGTATGGGCACTATCAGTAATCATACCGATCTGCCTTCCGGTAAAGGATTGCGCTTTTATACCGATTGCCTGAAGAGCTATTGCTACAAGAGCGATAGAGACCCTTTCGCCTGAGGACAGGAGTACATCCATTTCTCTTTCGTTTGGGGAATCGGTTATCTGATAGGCAAGGCTGACAAGCTTATCAGTTTCCCCTGACATAGCAGAGACAACAACAATTACGTCATCTCCTTTCTTGTGAGCTTCGGCAACCTTTCGGGCAACATTTTTGATCCTTTCAATATCTCCGACTGAAGTGCCGCCATACTTTTGAACAACTAATGCCATCTTAATCCACCTCCAAGTTTGTAATTAGTGAATAGTAAACAGTGATTAGAAGTCCGATAGGCGGGACATTTTTGTCCCTCCAAGTCGGGGTTAGAAAACCCCGACTATCGTAATGACAACGAATCACTATTCGCTCAAAAAGTATTCCATCAACTTATGTCCTTCCTCGAATCTTTTAGATCCATTTTTTGCTTCCTCTTCATCAAAACTTCCTGCCCCATCCTTTTTCCCGTTTGATGAATATATGGCAAAGGGGACAGGGTCACCGCTATGATCCCTTAAACTCAAAGGAGTGGGATGATCAGGTAGAGCCATAACCTTATATTTTTTGTGTTCCTTTATCCCTGCTAAAACTGCTCCCACTACTTTTGCATCAAAATCTTCAATAGCTTTTATTTTTGCTTTCAGGTCTCCGTTGTGACCGGCCTCATCCGGCGCTTCAACATGGAGGTATATAAAATCCCTCTCTTTTAATGCCTTGAGGGCATATTCTGCTTTACCTTCATAGTTTGTGTCAAGATATCCCGTAGCTCCAGGGACTTCGATTCTATCAAACCCCAAATAAACTGCAATACCTTTAATCAGGTCAACAGCTGAGATTACTGCGCCGGTTTTTCCAAACCTTTCCTTAAAGGTTTTAAATAAGGGTTTTTTCCCATTACCCCAAAACCATATACTTGTTACAGGCTTTTCATTTTTTTCAATCCTTATAATATTTAGCTTTGAGCCATCAAAGAGGGCTTGAGATTTTTCCATAAGCTCCTTAAGCTTTTCAGCCCCATCTCCTTTTGGAAGGTAATCTATTACCCTTTTTCCTGATATGGCATGCGGTGGTGTAAGTTTTAAACTGTTTTTCCCGTTTTTCCAGACCATCAGATGTCTGTAACTTTTTCCTGGATAGAATTTTATCTCATCATTGCTTAACTGGTTGTTTACCTCTTCTATAAATTTTTTTGCATCCTCAGTTTTTATATGGCCTGCACTATAGTCATCCATAATCCCGTTTTTTATTGTGACAAGGTTGCAGCGGAAGGCGACGTCAGAGGGCTCCAGGTTTACACCGATGCTTGCAGCTTCAAGAGGTGCCCTGCCAGTATAATAGGTTTTGGGATCGTATCCAAGAACTGATAAAGTTCCAACATCACTTCCAGGGTCCATTCCCTCTGGAATAGTTCTTACAATCCCGACTATTCCCTCTCTTGCTATAAAATCAAGGTTTGGAGTCTTTGCTACCTGAAGAGGTGTCTTTCCTCCAAGTTCCCT
>MGDB01000055.1:15234-15934 GCA_001790645.1 Candidatus Schekmanbacteria bacterium GWA2_38_11 | reverse complement strand
TCTTATCAATACTGTATCTTTTAATACTACAGGCAATTGGTTAATCCGGCTCAATGCCTTTTCCACATCCTCTTCCAGCGCACCATGAGTCATAATCACAACTGCAACTTCCTCGCCTTCTTTTCTTTCCTGCTGGAGCACTGATGCGATGCTGATATTGTTTTCTCCAAGAATTCCTGATATTTTTGAAAGAACACCGGGTTTGTCTATTACTGAAAATCTGAAATAAAACCTTGATACAACTTTGCTTATTTTTCTTATTTTTTTATCCCTTACCCTGTTTGGCTGAAAGGACAGGGATGGGACGCGGTTTTTAGCACCAGTCAGAATATCGCGGCTTATTTCAACAATATCTGCGACTACTGCAGATGCTGTAGGGAATTCACCTGCACCTCTGCCGTAAAAAATTGCTTCTCCGATTGCATCTCCCGTTAGGTATATAGCATTAAATACGCCTCCGACAGAAGAGAGCGGATTGGACATAGGAATCATTGTCGGATGTACTCTCACATCTATCTCGCCGTCAACCTCTTTTGCAATAGCTAATAACTTGATCTTGTAGCCAAGCTCCAGTGCATATTTGATGTCAAGAGGAGAGACCTTTGTGATCCCTTCAGTATAGACATCTTTGAGATTGATCCTTGATCCATAAGCCAGTGCCGCTAAAATTGCGATCTTATGTGAGGAATCAATCCCCTCA
>MGDB01000055.1:9089-15197 GCA_001790645.1 Candidatus Schekmanbacteria bacterium GWA2_38_11 | reverse complement strand
CCTGGGCTTTTTTTAGGACCTCTTTAAACTCCTTACCCTCATCTGTCATCCTTGTAAGGATATAATTTGAAGTCCCGTTTATTATCCCGTATATGGAATGAATGTGGTTTGCAACAAGCCCTTCTTTAATGGCTTTTATAATTGGAATACCTCCGCCAACACTTGCCTCAAACCCGACTGTCATCTGATTTTTCTCAGCACATTTAAAAATCTCATATCCTTCACTGGCAAGAAGGGCCTTGTTGGCAGTGACAACATGCTTTTTCTTTTCAAGAGCATTTAAGATAAATTCCTTTGCAGGCTTGTAACCTCCAATCAGTTCTACTACAATGTCAATCTCCGGGTCATTAATGACTTCCTTTACATCAGTTGTAAGAACTTCCCTGCTGACTTCTACACCTCTTGAAGTGGTAATATCAAGATCAGCAATTTTTTTTATTTTAATATCAATCCCTACCCGGTCCTTTATAACGGATATATTGTTAAACAGTACTTTGACTACGCCTTTCCCAACTGTGCCAAATCCTATGAGCCCCACATTTATCTGTTTCATTTTTTTAACCTCAAATTCCCCCCTTACCCCCCTTTTGCAAAGGGGGGTAAGGGGGGATTATTGAAGAACCTTTTTTATTCCTTTTACGGCCTGTTTTATCCTCTGTTCATTCTCCACAAGGGCAAACCTCACATGGCCATCTCCATAAGGACCAAACCCTATTCCGGGTGAGACAGCCACTTTCCCTTCTGAAAGGAGAAGCTTGCAGTATTCCAAGGAACCCATCTCCTTAAAGCCTTCAGGAATTTCAGCCCATACAAACATCGTTCCTTTAGGTTTTTCTATATTCCATCCTATTCTGCTAAGACCAGAGATTAACATATCACAGCGCGATTCATATACAGCAACTATATCCTTTATGCAAGACCTATGTTCATTCAGCGCAACGATGCTGGCTATCTGAATTGGCTGGAAAATTCCATAATCAAAATAGCTCTTAAGTCTTCCAAGAGCATGGATTGCCTTTTTGTTTCCGACACAGAATCCAACCCTCCATCCAGGCATGTTATAGCTTTTGGATAGTGTATAGAATTCTACCCCTACCTCCTTTGCCCCCTTTATCTGCATGAGGCTTGGAGCCTTATAGTCACCAAAGGTAATGTCAGCGTATGCAAAATCATGGATTATCAGCATTCCGTGTTCCCTGGCAAAGGAGACCACTTTATGAAAAAAGTTTATATCCACTGCTTCTGTCGTTGGATTATGGGGAAAACTAAGGAATAGCAGCTTTGGCCTTGGCCAGCTCTCCTCATAGGCTTTGAGGAGGTTTTCAAAAAAATCTGAATCTTTTGAGAGTCTTACACTTTTCAAATTTCCACCTGATATTACAACGCAAAAGGAGTGAATCGGGTAAGTCGGACTCGGTACAAGGGCAACATCTCCGGGTTCTATGATTGCGAGAGCTAAATGAGAGAGTCCTTCCTTTACACCTATTGTTACAATGGCTTCTGTGTCAGGATCAAGGTCAACGTCATATCTGTCTTTATACCATTTTGTTATGGCTACGCGGAGTTTATAGATCCCTCTTGAGACAGAATACCTGTGGTTTTTAGGGTTTTTGGCTGCTTCTATCAGCTTATCCACTATTGGTTTTGGGGTCTCTAAATCAGGATTGCCCATTCCCAAATCAATTATGTCTTCACCTTTTCTTCTTGCCTTAAGCTTCATCTCATCGATGATGGAAAAAACATAAGGGGGAAGCCGCTTTATTCTATGAAATTCTTCCATGTTTTTTTCCTTTTGAAATTTTTTTGAATGATTACAGAGATTAAATTTAGATTACAGAGATTGGGTACATGAGAAAAGATCTCTGCAATCTTTTTAAAATCTCAGTAATCAGTCTTCTTTGATTCCAAAAAATGGCAGGTCAGGAGACCTGCCACTATCCTGGGTAGAATCGGGTCTCCTGACCCGATGCCTATCTGTCATCCTTTACTCCAAAAATGCGGGGTTAGAAAACCCCGCCTATCAATAGGCAGGACATTCTTCTCCTGCTGATTTTCTTTATAAATTTTTACCCGCAAATAATTTAGATTGTTCTTCTGCCATATAGGAGCTGCGTACAAAAGGAGCAGAGGCTATGTTCTTAAATCCCATCTCTTCTCCTGCTTTTCTGTAATACTCAAAGGTTTCTAACTGGACATATTCCTCAACGGGAAAACTATCCTTTGTAGGACTTAAATACTGGCCAATTGTTACCATGTCGCACTCAGAACCCCGTAAGTCTTTTAACGTTTTAATTACTTCTTCAGGCTCTTCACCAAGCCCAACCATAAGACCTGACTTAGTTATTATTCCAGAATGAAATTCTTTTGCTTTTTTTAAAAGATCAAGGGAGCGCCTGTAATCAGCTCCAGGCCTTATCTTTTCATATAATCTCGCAATTGTCTCAAGGTTATGGTTAATAATATCAGGTTTTGAAAAAACCACTTTTGATAAACTGTCTTGTGATCCTTTGAAATCAGGGATCAGGACTTCAATTACAACGTTCTTATTAATTTTCCTGACTTCTTCTACTATTTTTGAAAAATGAGAAGCGCCGCCATCCTCGAGGTCATCCCTTGTGACAGATGTTATGACAACATGTTTTAATCCGAGTTCCTTTACAGCCTCAGCTATCCTTATTGGTTCGTCTTGCTTAAGGGGTTTCGGGTTCCCTTTAGCTACAGAGCAGAATCGACATTTCCTTGTGCAGGTATTTCCCATTATCATAAAAGTTGCAGTCGGTTTCCTGAAACATTCACCAATATTCGGGCACCTTGCCTCTTCGCAGACAGTGTGTAAGCCTTTATCCCGCAATAGGGTTTTCATCCCGTGAAGCTGGGATATGTCAAAGCTCTTTTTTATGAGCCAGGGAGGTATTCGCTTCCGCAATTTTATCCTCTTTTACTAAATGCAATATTTTTGTATGGACGGAACGTGTAAAGGTGTATTGTTACCATGTTTTGTCATTGCCACGCTTCCTACGGTCGCTCGCAATGACATTGCGACAAGTCCCTTTTCGTGTTCGCCCGAACTATATCTGCAATCTTCAAAAAATATTATAAATTGTAATGATAATAAAGAGATTTTAAAACATCAAGAGATTTTGTATAATTTACTTTACGATTTTAAACTTTACAGAAATTTACTTATTTTTTATTGACAGTCTACACCTTTTTTTATAATTTACGCTGGTACAATTCAAAAATCAGTCGTTTTTCATATTTTAAACTAAGGAGATAATTTTATGGTATACGATTATTACCTGAAACTGGATGAAGCTATGCGCAAGGCTTTCAATCCCACCCCTAATCCATTAAGGGATGAATTCTTGCATAAAAAAGTTGAATATGAGGGGAAGGAAATTGAGAACGCAGCAATGACCTACCATACAGAGAAGCTAAAGCATATCTCAGTATCAAGGTTTGTTGTCCACGGAGTTGTCCAGTCGCATAACATGACCGTTTTCCCCGATAATAATTATGACATTCCTCTTTTCGGGACTGATATAGTTATATTTGAAAAGATGCTTGTTGTTTACTGCGACGTACAGCCCTATGTAAAGGATGCAGAACTTACCAAAAAGTATATAGAGCCGATGAAATCTCTCCATGAGAAATATAAACACCTCCCCGATGAAATGCCCCGCGGTAGAGAGTGGCTTGAATCAATATCAACAGGTTTTGGGATTTCAGTTACTACAATGGATCCGAAATATGTGGATGAGTGTTTCAAAGGGGTATTAGAATATTTTAACCTTTTTGTCTCTTATGTTAAAAATGCCACGCCTTTGAAAGATGAAAATAGAAAAAAAGAAATAGCAGAGGGAAGGAAAAGAGTTGTTGGGTTATTTACCGAGAATGATCCCGGTTACGGCCCTATGAAAAAGTACTTCGGAAAAGAGTGGACTGATTACTATTTCCATAATATTCTTTTTGCCGGCGAGTGATTTTACTGGTTTTCACAGAGTTTTAAAGAGTGAGATAATGAGTTAGAAAAAAAGGGGATTTAAGGATTATTCCTTTTATCCCCTTTTTTTATTTTATAGCAATCTTAGTCAAGGTATGGTCAGGGAGATTGATTGCCTGAACACACACTCCTTGTCATTTGTCTTCTGCAAGCTGATTCTATAAAAATTTTGTTTGTTTTTATTTGTACCCAAAAAGGAAAATTAGATTGATTATATCTTTCAGAGATGATAAATTTTAAAATTTTTATAGGGCAAGATGAAGAACTTAAAAACTTGAAATCACAATTTGTGATTTCAAGAATATGTAATTTATGACAAAAAAAGGGAGATAATAGGAATTTGAGTGATATTGTTCTGTTAGAAACTGTTGAACAGCATATTTTTGTCATTCGTGGTCAGAAAGTTATGTTAAGTCCTCATTTAGCAGAACTTTATGGCGTAGAAACAAGAGTATTAAATCAGGCAGTAAAACGAAACATAGATAGATTTCCAACAGATTTCATGTTTCAGCTAAATAATTCTGAAACAGAAGGCTTGGTATCACAAAATGTGATACCACATAAAAAATATTTTGGTGGTTCTTTCCCATATGCTTTTACAGAGCAAGGTGTAGCAATGCTTTCAAGCGTGCTTAACAGCAAAAGAGCAGTTCAGGTTAATATTGCCATAATGCGGGCATTTGTGAAACTGCGTGAGATGCTGACAACCCATAAAGACCTTGCCCGAAAGCTTGATGAAATGGAAAGGAAATATGATGCTCAGTTCAGAGTAGTCTTTGATGCCATCCGCCAACTTATGTCTCCACCTCAAACACCAAGAAAAAAGATTGGATTTAAGGGAGAAGATAAATAAAGCAAATTGCTATAATAGGAGAAAGCAACCCTATTTGATAATAATTTTCTTCGATACTCCTATATTATTATTCTCATCTGATTCATTCACCACATTCTCACTGTCCCAAACTGTTTTTATATAGTAACTGCCTTTTGCTGTCGTTTTGGGTACATTCCATAGATAGACAATATTTTTTGTCTTTTTCTTTACAAGCTCTGATACAGATTTTCCCCCTATAGAGGTATCTCCTTCAAGTGATTTATCAGGATTTAATGAAAGATAAAATGCAATTTTAAAAGAAGAGGCATTTTCTCCTCCAATATTTTTCCCAATAGTTTTTATATTAAGATTTCTTCCTGCCTTTATCAGTTTCTGGCAAGTTACTGCTACTGCCTTTAACTCTGCTTGTTCAGCAGGAATAGCTGTAGCTTCTAATAATATCTCAATGGGAGAAAGTTTATAGAGTGTGCCGTTACCTAATTGGCCAAACATGTTATTTCCCCAAGCCCATAATGTGCCGTCTGTTTTTATGCCTACGGTGTGAGCGCTTCCTGCTGCAACAGAAGCCCAGTTCTTGCCTGTGCCTATCTGAACAGGAAAAGATCTATCACTCGTTGTGTTGTTACCTAATTGGCCATACCTGTTATCTCCCCATGCCCATAAAGTACCGTCTGTATTTATGGCTATGGTGTGCCACTTTCCTGCTGCAATCTGAGAAACAGCAGGCGATGCATTACCAGATATTAACAAAAATAAGAGAGATATTAGTATAAACAGAATCAACTTAGATTTAGGCATGAAGAGTCCTCTTAATATAAAAAATGAGTTTTCCATCCCACTCCGATTGATGATTATTTTGCTAATATGTTTTACTTTGAAGAGCAGGAATTTTGAGAATCTATTTATGGTTTAAAGTATATTTATAAAGAAATAAGTCAAGGGAAAAGTATATAAAAATATATACACAAAAAAGTTGCAGTAAACAAAGCAGGGGATATAATAAAAAGCTGTGAAAAACTCTAAGGACAGTCAAGCATTGCTCAAGGATAAAGAAGCTATAGTTTTGCCAATGGCTGTAAATGCTTTATTTGTTAAGGTTAAGTTTTGAACAATTAATGGACAGAAATACCAGAATCAAAACCCTTCTTGTCTGCTGCGGTGTTATCTTCACCGATATGCTTGGCTACGGGATAATAACCCCGAGCATTCCGATATTTGCAAAACTCCTTAAAGCATCTGAGGCAGAAATCGGTTTTGCCTTCTCTGCCTA
>MGDB01000055.1:7990-9006 GCA_001790645.1 Candidatus Schekmanbacteria bacterium GWA2_38_11 | reverse complement strand
CCCAGTGCACTGAAGGGTGGGAGAAAAAAGGAATACAGTTAAGCCTTGTCAGCACCTCTTACGGGCTTGGAATGATAGCCGGTCCGCTTATCGGAAGCCTCAACCCTTTTGAGCTGCCATTCATAATCTGTGCTGCCATTGCTTTTTTACTTTCAGTTTTTTCATTTTTTGGAATAAAACCCGGAGTTAAAAAACCGGAAGTTCAGGTAGGAAGTATTTCTGCATTATTAAAAAGACACGGCATAATCCTTGGCTGCGTAATTATTCTTTATGCCTACATCTGTGTCGGTATGATTGAGCTGCTTTTTCCTCTGTACATGGATTCGTTGTCTTTCAAAAAATATGAAATCGGAATCCTCTTTGGAGTCATTGCAGTTGTGCTTACCATATGCCAGCCACTGATAGGTATGTGGATAAACAGATCAGGTCCATATAGACCGATGTACACTGCCCTGGTATTAACAGGAGTTTCCCTTTTTCTTTTTGTAAAGACATCAGGCTTTCTTTTTTGGGTCTCGATAGCCGGTGTGTTTGGCTTTTGTCTTGGCGCGCTTGTTACAACATCGATGTACCTTATTGCTGTCTCAAGCAGGCGAGGTGAGCAGGGTCTTGCCTACGGGTTATGGAACCTTTCTTTTTCAATCGGGTATCTTATTGGCCCTGCAGGGGGAGGAGTTATCTCAAACTATTTTGGAATTCCTGTTCCCTTTTTTCTCACTGCAATCTTAGCAGTCCCAATCCTGTTGCTTGGTCTGCGATTTAATCCGGCCATGAGAGAGAGTGCATCCGGAGTTTCCTCATAATTTTGTCATTAAGTGTAATAATTTTTTGATATAAATGCCGGGGTGAGGCGACCTGCCTGCCGGCAGACAAGATGCCTGACCTATTTAGATGAGATGTTGGAAGCAGCCGGTTTATACAGAAAATAGTTGGGCCATCCTGCCCCGGATCAGGTAATTTAATATCCTGATATACAAAAAACTTTAGAAACTCCAGGCCCCTTTCATGTTGTAATC
>MGDB01000055.1:0-7346 GCA_001790645.1 Candidatus Schekmanbacteria bacterium GWA2_38_11 | reverse complement strand
TGGTATTGTGCCAAATATCCAAATCGCCAAGGAAGCAGGATTGATGACCGGCAACGGCATTATAGTAAACGAATATCTTCAGACTTCTAATCCTGACATCTACGGGGCAGGAGATATTGCCTTTTCTCCATACCGTACACTTGGTCAGCAGATGCGCGTAGAGCACTGGGACAATGCGCTTAATCTGGGTAAACTTGCAGGAATGAATATGGCAGGTGCAAATGAGCCATTAAATTATATGCCTTATTTTTTCTCAGACCTTTTTGAATTAGGATATGAGGCTGTTGGCGATATCAACGGAGAACTTGAAACCTTTGCTGACTGGCAGAAGGAAAATGATACCGGTATTATTTATTACATGAAGGATGGCAGGATAAGGGGAATAATGCTTTGCAATGTCTCGGAGAAAGTCGAGGAAGCACGTAATCTTATCCTGAAGAATGAAAAGGTAAAGCCTGAGAGCCTGCGGGGAGCTATCCGTTGATTGAGCTGAAAAAAAGAATCCTATTGACAGACATATAATTTATACGTATTATTATTGTGTATAATTAATGCATATATATTAGGAGTATCAAAATGGCACTTAAAGCCAGGAGAGTAAATTTTGTAATTGATGAGAAACTGAGCAAAGAACTCGATTCTTTAGTCCCCCACGGCCAAAGAAGTAAGGTAGTGAATGAAGCTTTAAGAAAAGAGCTTTTGAAGCTTAAGAGGGAAAAAGCGACTGAGAGATTGATAAAAATCCGTTCTGAAAGCCCCAAGGTTTCAATTGAAGAGATAACAAAGGAATTAAGAAAAGACAGGCAAAAGCATTAATTAGGATAAAAAATGAATTTGATTGTACCCGATGTCTCAATAATAATAAAATGGTCATTTAAAGAGCAAGAGCAGGATATTGCTCTATCAATATTAAATGGATGGCTTAAAGGTAAATTTGAAATTATATTGCCTCCATTATGGATATTTGAGGTTGGTAATATTCTCGGAATGAAAAATCCTGATTTAGCTCACGAGGTAATGGAAGTTTTAATAGATTATGAGTTTCAAGAGTGTAAAATGACAAAATCCCTGTGCCAGAAGATTTTTGCTTTGATGAAGGAACTAAGCGTTACTTTTTATGATGCAGCCTATCATTGTTTAGCTATTCAGGAAAATGGGACTTTTATAACTGCTGATAAGATATATTTTGATAAGGCTAAGAAAAAAGGAAGTATTAAGCTTTTAAGCCAGTGGATTTAATTATTTGGTTGTTACTTTTTCCTGCAAAGAGCTTGCAGCGCGGGCCATTTTCCCTAAAATAATAACAGAGAGCAGACAGATAAAACCACCAATGCCGACAGTAAGTGGTGTTCCAATAAGGTGCGCTGACCCTCCGGCAATAAAATTTCCTATCGGGGACATCCCAAGGAGCATGAAAGTGAAGACACTCATCACTCTTCCCCGCAGGTGGTCAGGGACAATCTCCTGAATGAATGTATTTGTCATTGCTATCTGCATAATCATTCCAAGGCCGACAAAAAAGAGAAAGAAGAGTGACAGGAAAAACCATTTTGAAAAAGCGAAGAATACCAGAAAGGAAGAACCTGCCAGTCCGCCTAATAAAATGGTTTTAAGCCTTGTCCTGGTTCCTCCGGAAGCCATCTTTAAAGCACCAAAAACAGAGCCAAACCCTGCTGTAGCCATCAAATAGCCAAGCCCTTTTGCTCCTACCTTGAGAATACTCTTGGCAAATATAGGCATTAAAACTGTAAAAGTCATGCCAAATATGCTTGTGATACCTACCATGAGGAGCAGGAAAAATATTACTTTATTTTCCCTGATATATTTGAATCCTTCTATGAGGCCTTTTTTGAATGAAGAATCCGGGCCATTGGATAAATTATTATCCGGTTTTATAAGATTAAGCCCGGTGAGCACTGCTATGTAGCTTACGGCGTTTATATAAAAGCAGAATGCTTCACCGAACAGGGAGATTAAGACTCCGCCTATTGCCGGTCCTATGATTCTTGCAGAATTAAAAATGGAAGAGTTAAGGGCAATAGCATTTCTGAGATCTTCTTTACCCACAAGGTCTACTACAAAGGATTGTCTTGCAGGTGCATCAAAGGAGTTTATCAAACCGAAGCAACCTGCTATAATTATAATATGCCATATTCTTATTAACCCGCTTGAAGTAAGGATTCCAAGCAAAAGAGCCAGAATCATAGAACTTGCCTGGGTGAAGATAAGGATTTTTCTTCTCTCTATTCTGTCAGCCACAGCACCTCCAACGAAGGACAGAAAAAACACAGGCAGGAAAGTCATGGAGCTTACCAGCCCCAGCATGAAAGGAGAGTTTGTGAGGCGGTATACAAGCCAGCCCTGGGCTATACTCTGCATCCAGGTTCCAATTAGTGAGATAAACTGTCCTGACCAGAAGATTTTAAAATTTCTGTGGGATAGTGCCTTAAAGGTTTGACGGAACAAAGATGTTTTCATTGGTAGCATTGATTGGCATTGAAGGTTTCAAAATTAATTCATCCTCTGTATTTATTTGTTATGGGTATTCTTCTGCCTGAGCCGAAGGCCTTTGGGGTTATTCTGATGCCAGGGGCTGCCTGCTGGCGCTTATACTCGTTTCCGTCAACTTTGTTTATCACGTTCCGGGCAGTCCTTTCATCGTATCCAAGGGCAACGATCTCCTCAATGCTCTTATCAAGCTCTACGTAAAGATGCAATATCCCGTCAAGGATATTGTAATCAGGCAAGGAATCAGTGTCTTTCTGGTTTGGCCTGAGCTCTGCTGAAGGCTCCTTTGTAAGAGACCTTTCTGGTATTACAGGTGATATGGAATTGCGGTATCTGGACAGTTCATATACAAGGGTTTTCGGGACATCAGAGAGAACAGCAAATCCGCCAGCCATATCTCCGTAAAGAGTAGCATACCCCATGCTAAGTTCAGATTTATTTCCTGTTGTTAAAAGGAGATACCCGAATTTATTTGAAACAGCCATTAAGATATTTCCTCTGATGCGGGCTTGGATATTCTCCTCTGTTACATCCTGTTTTGTTTTTTTGAATGCAGGGGACAATGTTTCAATATAGGATTTATAAATTTCATAGATTGGGATTTTTTCTAATTTTATTTTCAAATTTTTTGCAAGCTCCCGAGCGTCCTCTATGCTATGGCTTGAAGAGATGTGACTTGGCATTGAAATTCCCAGAACATTATCAGCACCAAGAGCGTCAACAGCTATAGTTGCAGTGAGAGAGGAATCTATGCCTCCGCTTAAGCCTATTACCACTTTCTTAAAACCATTTTTCCTTACATAATCAGCCACTCCAAGGACTAATGCCGCGTAGACTTCCTCAAAAGGGTTTTCCTCAATAACCTTCTTTTTAACAAGAAACGGGTTTTTAGTAATGTCCAACCCTTCCCGTATTTTTTCCTTTGATAGCTTTGTCCTGCCTTTAGAGATTACAGTTATTACATTAGAGTTTTCAGGCTTATGTAAGAGGCTCCTTGACCTTGGGTCTCTCAAGCGTGACCTTTTTACATCTTCAAGGTCAATATCAGAGAAGATTAAATCTTCTTTAAAAAGTTTTCCTTCAGCAAGGAGCTGTCCTTCACACCCGATTATGAAGCTTTTACCATCAAAGACAAGGTCATCCTGGCCGCCGACAAGGTTATTGAATAACAAGTTGATAACATTGTCACTCGTCCTTGTTATGCACATGTTTTTTCTGAAATCCGGTTTACCCATGTGATAAGGAGAGGCAGAAATATTAACCACAAGTTCGGCCCCTGCCCGGCTTTGGTCTTCAGTGGGGAATCCCGTGACCCAGATGTCTTCACATATGCTTACCCCGAAATCCACTACGTCAGTTTTAAAGATAAAGGTTTCTATTCCTGCCTGGAAATAGCGCTTTTCATCAAAGACACCATAATTGGGAAGGTGGATTTTATGCTGTATCCCTATTATTTTCCTGTCATGGATTACTGCTGCAGCATTAAAGACGTCCCCGGCCTCATGGGCGAAGCCCACTACTGCAATAATACCTTCAGTTTCCCCGACAATATCAAAAAGCCTTTTCTCGTTGTCTTTTATAAATTTTGTCTTGAGCAAAAGGTCTTTTGGCGGGTAGCCGGTGATTGCAAGCTCCGGGAAAGTGACGAGATTTATTTTAAGTTTTTTAGCCCTTCTAATAAACTCGATGATCTTTTTAGTATTATAATCCAAATCACCTACAGTGGTATTGATCTGAGCAATTCCAGCCCGCAAATATTTCATTTATGCCCTCTCTAAACTTATTCAAATAATAAATCTTACTACCACATATTTGATTTTGTCAAATTAAAATGTCTTTTTTCTGCTATTATCGTAAGCTTATAAAAGCAAGATTATTTTATAGTGTGTTAAGGCTGAAGTTGACAAAGGCATATTATAATTGGTGGACATTAATGCCAGGTATTTTTATGCAAATCAAAATTGCCTTGACTAACCCTTTTTTCTCCTGTTAATTCACCCTCGTTTTGTTATATAAACAGTGTTATTTTAATTAAAAAAGGTAGCCGTAGGCTTTAGCCTGCGTAACATGGCTTACATAAGAGGATAAGAAACTCAGCGGGACAAGAATGTCCCGCCTATCGATAGGCGGGGTTTTCTAACCCCGCATTTAATATAAAAAAGAGGATATTTTCAGGATTAAAATGGATAAAGGAAACATTTTAAAAAGTATTGATAAGGTACTTAAGGATATCGGGTTAGGAAAGACTGCCCCTGTATATCTCCTTTTTGGTGAAGAGGAATATTTTATCAGCGAGGCTTTTAAGAAACTTGTAAACAGCCTTGTTCCCGAGGAATTCAGGTCTTTAAATTTAGAGGTTTTTAAGGGCGAGAATTTAAACCTCGATGCTGTGATAACAGGACTATCATCCTATCCTTTTTTCCAGTGTCACAAAGTTATTGCCCTTCTGGACTCAGAACTTTTAGACTCCCATGCAGCTAACCTTGAACCACTGGTTAAATGCCTTGAAGGCAATATTCCTCATCAAAATCATCTGATTATTACAACCACAAAATCTGTTGCCAAGAAAAACATCCTTTTTAAAAAAATTCAGGAAACAGGGGAAATTTTAGAATTTAAATCGGAGAAGGGTGATAAATTAAAATATTCTAACCTCTACAGCAAAGTCAATGAAAGGCTGAGAAGAGAAAAGAAAAAAATATTCCGGCCGGCCTTTGATGAATTAATAGAAAGAGCAGGGTTTGACCCCCGCATGATATTTTTTGAGATTGAAAAGCTCTTAATTTTTATAAACGACAAGGAAGAGATTGAGAAGAGCGATGTAGAGGCAGTTATTCCG
The DNA here is from genome assembly GCA_001790645.1 of Candidatus Schekmanbacteria bacterium GWA2_38_11. Taxonomy (GTDB): domain Bacteria; phylum Schekmanbacteria; class GWA2-38-11; order GWA2-38-11; family GWA2-38-11; genus GWA2-38-11. The sequence goes on along the minus strand of MGDB01000055.1, from coordinate 1,999 downwards.
TTAACAAAGCAGCAGATAATCTTCGACCTCCTTGACGCTATAAGCAGGAAAGACAGGGAAGGGGCCCTGGTTGTGCTTGAGAACCTTTTACTTGGAGGTGAAGCGGCTTTGAAAATTAACAACATGATAGCGCGGCAGATAAGGCTTCTGCTCCAGGCAAAAGATTTTTTAAACAATGAATCCGGCAGGAAATTTAATGACAGCTATTCCTACCCGTATTTCCAAAAGGCTTTTGACCGGACAATAGGGGAGTTGAAGGAGAGATACGGTGAGGATTCATATAACCTTTTCTCATCTCATCCGTTTTTTGTATACAAAGTCCTGAAGCTTGCTTTGCACTGGTCGCAGGAGGCTTTGCTTGGGAGTTTTAAATTACTTCATTCTGCTGATATAGATTTAAAAAGTACAAGCTCCCAGGAAAAAGTGATTTTGCAGAAGCTGATATTAAGTATGGGGTAGTTAATTAATTGAAAGGATTCGAGGATTCAAGGATCCAAGGGCTCAAGGGGTTAATAATCCCCCCAACCCCCCTTTAGAAAAGGGGGGCGAAGAGGGGGATTTGATTCTCACTTGAATCCTGAACTTCTTGAATCCTTTTACTAACTTTTACAAAATGAAATATTTTCACAGTCAATTCGATTTCAATCAGATTATTGACCAGGAAAAACCGGTATTACATCTGAAATCTATATTAAAAAGAGGGTCCTGTACCGGTGCCTATCTTTTTACAGGGCAGGAGGGGATAGGAAAGAAGACTGCGGCTATCTGTTTTGCAAAAGCCCTTGTGTGCCACAATCCATCCCCTTATGCCTGCAATGCTTGTACTTCATGCCAGAAAATTCCACATACCTTTTTTTCCCATCCTGACATTTCGCTATACCATGACGTTTATAAACCTGTGGCTATCTCACGAGCCCTTTTGTTAAAAAAAATAGGATTCAGGGAAGAAGAGTTCGAGAGGGTGGAAGGCATCTATCTTGAAGCCTGCAGGCTTTTGGAAGAAAAAGAATTCCTGTTAAACCCGATAAACTATAAAAAAGGTATTAATATAATAGATTTGTTCTATCTTGATCCTGATATCATTTTTGTTGAAGAGAGCGGTAAATGCTATGTCTCAGCGGCACAGATTGAAAAAAATCTTGATTCCTTAAGCAAGGGAGATTCTTACTCCTACCTTCTTGCAAAATCCCTCTATACTTTTACAAGCGGGTTTTATAAGCAGAGCTTTAAAATCGGTAAACAGGAAAACAATGAGGGAAGGGAGAACATAAGGGGTATTGTTAAGGAAATCTATTTAAAACCCTCAGAGGGAAGAAGAAAGGTTTTTATAATAGATGATGCCCATAAAATGACCGAGGAAGCAGCAGACGCTTTTCTCAAAACCCTTGAAGAGCCGCCTAAAGACTCAATTATAATTCTTGTTACTTCAAAACCCGAGATGCTGCTCCCGACAATTCATTCCCGTTGCCGTAAAATAAAATTTCAGCCGGTGAGGAGGAAATCTGTTTCTGATTTTATTGCGAATGCAAAAAGCATTTCACAGGAAGATGCGATGCTTACCTCTTTTCTTGCGCAGGGCAGCATAAGCAAAGCACTGGAGATGGATTTAGAGGAAACTCTCAAAAAACGCGAGGAAATAATTAACCTCCTTTCATCCGGTTATCTGAGGGATATAGAAAAATTTTTTCATTTTGCCAGAGAATTCTCAGGCGAAGGTGAAAAAGACAGGAAGCGCAAGACCGGGTTGACACAGCTTTTCATAGAATTGATGCTGACCCTGGTTCATGACGTGATTTTAGCCAAAAGTGGTGGGAATGTGGATTCAATCCTCAATTTTGATAAACTTGCTGAACTGAGAGGGCTATCCCGGAATTTTGAGTATGAGCAATTGGAGAATATCTTTTCAATTCTTTCAAGAACAAGCCATCTGCTTTCGCGGAATTTGGATGTGAGGATTACAATAGAAGCTTTGCTGGCGGAAATAGGAGGGGTAAAGGGA
>MGDB01000054.1:9854-9980 GCA_001790645.1 Candidatus Schekmanbacteria bacterium GWA2_38_11 | reverse complement strand
AATTATTTCATTCACCTTATTTACTCTGATCCCATTGTCATTTAGCGCTGAACATATATCTTTGAGACTAATTTTATATGACCAGTTGTAGCCCGGAAGATTTTCACTGTACTGGTCCCGGGTCTC
>MGDB01000054.1:7506-9817 GCA_001790645.1 Candidatus Schekmanbacteria bacterium GWA2_38_11 | reverse complement strand
GAATCCTCCAGAAAACCGCCGCTGTTTGAATGAAAGTACGCAAGGACAAGACTGCCATTATAAAACAAAACCTGTCCCTTTGTCTTGTCAACAGCAAGATTACTTTTTCTATTTTCGCTGCTAACGCCTCCATACATCTGTGAGAACATGGTCGCATCAAGATCAAATGGTTTGTCCCTGTTTATCTTGCAGTTAAACAGGGCATAGCTCCGCGAAGCTATTGCCTGAGCCTTCATCGCTTCTACAGGCCAATCCGGATTAATCTCTTTTGGAAGAACACCATAAAGATATTCTTCTATGTTAAGCTGATTTATTGCTACAAGTTCCTGATTATCTTTCAATACTATTAACCTTCCCCTTAAAGCTTTTCCATTAAATATTATCAAACTATCCTTCTCAGGCTCTATATTTACCTGCTTGGCAGGAAGTTCCTTTGAATTAACAATGATACCTTTTTCTGAAACAGATAGTTTAGCCCCATTGGTTAACGTAAACGGATCTCCGCCGGTCAAAGAAGAAATTCTGAATCTTCCTTTTGATGTCACAATAAGTTCCTTCACTCTTGCCAGCACTACCCTTACCTCCTCTTTTGAATAATCTTTTTTCTCGGCTTTCTCCTGCTTTTGCAGTTTAAGTGAGATTACAGCTATCTTGATGCTAATGTCTCTGGAAATATCTTCACTGATTGGGAAAGTCAGTGCTTTCCTGTATTCAGCCAAAGCATTCTCATAATATTCAAAAACATCACTTTTAATATCACCCTTTATTTTATAGGCTAATCCAATCTCAGATTTCTCCTTTGATGTCTCAATAATCTCCTTTACCATGATTGAAACCCCTACGAAATTTCTCTTTTCTAAAAGTGCTTTTGCCTTGTCTATTCTTGATTCTTCACTGCCAGAGGTGGAAGTAAATAGAGAAAGAAGGAGGAAGATAATGAAGATTAAAAAAACTTTTTTTATATCCAGGATAATTGATTTTGAAATCATCTTTTCACCAGTTTTTTCTCCTCTCTGAGATTACCAAAGAGTTGAACTATTCTCCCAAGAATATAGGTCAGGCATCTTGCCTGACTTCTAGCCGAGGCAAGATGCCCCGGCTATTCCGCCAATAAAAATAAACGCGACAGGAATGTCCCATCTATCGATAGGCGGGGTTTTCTAACCCCGTAGAAAAGAAAATAATCATCGGGTCAGGAGACCCGATTCTACCCGGGTAGCAGCAGGTCTCCTGACCTGCCTTTAAGAAGGAAGAAATTTTACTTAGCAAAAAACCCGATTGCATCTATAATTTTTCCGGCCCCTTTGACATAGAGCTCCGTCTTCTTTGTGGCAAGGTACATCTGAGCAGAAGGACCTCCGTCCATATTTAAGGCCTTATCAGATTCTAACCTCTTCATTATTTCAGCAAGTTCATAGAGAGACAATCCGTTATATCCTGTCTCACCTGCCACCATGATAATTTTTTTATCTTTTGTAATCCCTACTGCCGTGCGGGGAAGGATTTTAAATTCATTAAAAGATGACGGCTTGTCTATTTTTATTCCACCATCATTAACTAAAATTGGTCCTGACTGTACAGCCTGCAGAATATCAGGTGAATATTTATATTTTCCCTTATCAATAATATCCGTTGCCCCATCTTGATTTACTATGAAGATACCATTTACTCCTGCCATCCATTTTGCTATCTTCTGACCATCAACTATAAGAATTCCAACAGGCTTAAAACCTTTCCGGTCTTTCCCGTAATCATAAAATCCTCCTGTTATTGCTCCTATTGCTCCGGATTTTTTAACCAGTGTTTTTATATCAGCTCCGCTTTTTTCTCCGTAGTCGTAGCAGTAGATTAAGCGCAGCTTCAGCTTTTTGGGGTCAATGCGCAGTGCCTTGATGTTTACTTTCTGGATTTCATCAACGGAAATACTTTCTCCCTTAAGGTCTTCTTTTGTTAAACCCATTCCATACCAGTTTTGCCTGCGTAAGGCTATTTCTTTAACTTCTACGCCCTCAATAACTGCCTTCCAACCTTCTTCTGGCTTCAATTCCTCATAGCTCAACTCTTTGCTGAGCTCCGCCGCAAAAGAAAACTGGGACATAGCTAAGATTATAAACAAAACAATTATAGTTTTTTTAAACATTAATACCCCCGCTCATAATTTCCTTTCCATCCTCTCAATCTCATCATAGCTGAACACAGGGCCATCTGTACAGACATAATTTTCATTTATTCTGCAATGGCCGCAAAATCCGATGCCGCATTTCATGTGGCGTTCAAGAGAAGTGATTATCTGGTTCGTATTAAATCCTTT
>MGDB01000054.1:0-7442 GCA_001790645.1 Candidatus Schekmanbacteria bacterium GWA2_38_11 | reverse complement strand
GCATGTCAGAAGGAGTTCTTGTCCCAAAGAGGAGATCTATTCTACCAAATAAATTTCTGTTTAACAGTAGTACCTCAAGAAGAGGCTTCAATGCCCCCATGCCAATCCCGCCGGCGACAAGGAGAATGTCTCTCCCACGCACCCTTTCAAGGTCAAAGCCATTCCCAAAAGCCCCCCTTATGCCAACTCTCTCTCCACGCTCCATCTCGAAAAGCCTTGTTGTCAACTTTCCAACTCTTGCAATCGTCACCTCTATCTTTCCATCCTTTACAGGGAATGAGGAAGGAGAAAATGCACCTTCACCAAATCCAAATACTGAGAGCATTATAAACTGACCAGCCTTATAGGAAAAATCAGTATCCTTTCCTATGGAGAATACAAAGGTCCTAATCCCTTTTGTCTGCTCCTTAACCTCTTCTATCTTTGCGATTAGAGGTAAATATTCATTAGTCATACCAGCTCTTCCTAAAAAGGATTCAAATGGTTCAAAGGTCAAGGATTCAAGTGTAAAAAAAGAAAAAACTTTAAATGCAAAGCGAAAAACCAAAATTTAAAACTTTAAATCATAATTTTACACCTTAAGTTTTAGTTTTGCATTTTTAGCTTTAAGTTCTAAGGGGCGGGCTTCATTTTAATTTTTGATATTTTATTTTTGATTTTACCTGCACCGAATCCGCTTAAGCACTGCCCCTGTTCCAATATCCCCAAGGCATACTACGTCACAACGGCCACACCCTGTGCATCCAAGGCTGTTGTAGCGGTCTTCAAAATATTTTAACCTGTGCATGAACCTGTATTCCAGCCTCTCACCAAATGTTTTATGTGGGTTATGAGCCATTGCCATTCTTGAAAACCCTGAGAAGAGGCAGGAATCCCAGCAACGGTATTTTGTGAGGTTGTTATTCTCAACATCATCAATGATATTATAGCATGTGCAGACCGGACATACATAGCAGCACCCGCCGCAGTCCTGGCAGCTTTTTGCAATATCGCTCCATTCTGCAGAATCCACTTTTTCGCTTTTAAGTTTCTCAACGGCTTTGTCAAATTTATGATTGCTTCTGATTTTCTTCTTCAATTTTTTGATAGCTTCTTCTCTCAGCTCAATATCATTTTTCCCGCTCTTTTCAAACAGCGACTTGTTTTGTTTCAGCAATTCTTCACCGCTCGTTGTTCCCGTCTCTGCCAGATACCCATCATCTAAAGGAGAAAGGCGTAAATCGTATCCGTCGCAGTACAATGAACCTCCGGGAATTGCCGTGCAGAAACATTCAGATGCACATTCGTGGCACAGCAGATTCACAAGTATTGTATCCTGCCTCAGCTTCCGGTAATAGCTGTCTGTCTTTTCTCCGGTGAAAAATTTATCAACGCTGTTTATTGCAGCTAAATCACAAGACCTTATTCCGAAGATAAGCTTTTTTCTTTTTCTCTCTGCTTCATCTCTCATTACCTCATGCTTTTCAAAATCCATCTGATACATCAGTTCTATCTGCGGGAAAAAGAACCTCTTTGGCGATTCCACAGGGTTTATATAATCAAGTGTAAGCTCAGAGGATTTTTTAACCGGGTTAAAGAAAACATCTCCTCCGATTTTTACAGGAGCTATTACTTCAAACCCCCTGCAGAGGATATCTATAAATTTTAATAAATTACTTCTTGAAATCTTTTTTATTGTAACTTCCATAAAAATTTCTTCTAAACTTTTTCAAGTTTTACGCTGCATACCTTAAGCTCGGGAATCTTTGCCTCCCTGTCAACAGCAGGATTTGTCAGTAAATTTGCAGCTGCCTCTTTAAAATGAAAAGGCATGAACACAACTCCCTCCTGCACCCTCTCGGTTACCAGAGCCTGCGTCACAAGCTCACCGCGCCGTGAAATTAACTTAACAGATTCCCTGTCCCTGATCTTTATTTTCGCTGCGTCAGCCGGATTTATCTCTACATACCCGACGGGTACCTCGCGGTCAAGGGTCTCAACTTTCCTTGTCATTGTGCCTGTATGCCAGTGGTAATAAATCCTCCCTGTTACAAGGACAAATGGAAATTCGCTGTCAGTGACTTCATCAGGCTCTCTGTATTCAACCGGAGTAAAAAAGCCTTTGCCTCTTGTAAATTCCTTCTGGTAGAGGTACGGGGTGCCGGGATGGGATTTATCAGGGCATGGCCACTGAAGATAACTTTCCCCTTCAAGACGGCTGTAACTTACACCGCCGTAAATAGGCGTGAGTGAAGCTATTTCAGTCATTACCTCTTCAGGTTTCTCATATCCCATCTCAAAACCCATTCTCTCAGATAAATTACATATTATCTCCCAGTCAGCCATGCTTTCACCAACCGGAAGTACAGCTTTTCTTATCCTCTGGATAGCCCTGTCAGTATTTGTATATGTTCCGTCCTTCTCTGCAAAGCTTGCAGATGGAAGGACTACATTGGCAATTGAAGCCGTTTCTGACATAAACAGTTCCACAACAACAAGCAGCTCAAGCTTCTCAAGCGCTTTTTTAACATGATTTATATCCGGGTCAGAAAGAAGCGGGTTTTCACCCATGACAATGAGCCCTTTTATTTTCCCGCTGTAAGCACCGTCAATTATCTCAGTAATGGTCATCCCATTTGACTCCGGAAGTTTTACATTCCATATCTTTTCAAATTTCTCCCTCACCTCTCTGTTCTCAATCCTCTGATACCCGGTGAGAAAATTTGGAAGCGCTCCCATGTCACATGCACCCTGCACATTGTTTTGGCCCCGCAACGGATTAACACCCGTCGAGGGCCTTCCTGCCTGCCCTGCTACCATTGCCAAATTGGAAAGTGCTGAAACATTGTCTGTCCCTGTTACATGCTGCGTAATACCCATACCGTATGCGATCATTCCCGAACCTGATTTTGCATAAACCTCCGCAGCCCTGTAAAGTAAGTCTCCGGGAATCCCGGTTATCTCCTCAACCATTGAAGCTGTATAACTGCTTACAGATAAAGCAAGGTTTTCAAAATTTTCTGTCCGCTTCCTGATGAAATCATCATCTGCCCACCCCTGCTCAATTATTATCCTTATCATGCCGTTTATCCATGCAACATCACTTCCCGGCTTCTGCCTTAAATGAATATGGGCAAATTCTGTAAGAGGAATCTTTCGCGGGTCAACAACAATAAGCTTTGCACCCTTCTCAACAGCCCTTCTGATTTTTGCTCCTACCATGGGGTGCTGCTCTGTGGGGTTTGAGCCTGTGAGGAGAATTGCCTTTGCATCTTCAAATTCATTCTGGCTGTTTGTCATTGCACCTGACCCAAAGGTCTTCACAAGGCCTGTAACAGTGGATGCATGACAAAGTCTTGCGCAGTGGTCTATGTTGTTTGTGCCTATGGCAGCCCTTGCAAATTTCATCATTAAATAATTTTCTTCATTGGTGGCTTTGGCTGATGAGAAAAGACCGATAGAATCAGGCCCGTATTTTTTAATCAATTCGTTCAGTTCATCTGAAACTTTGCCAAGGGCTTTATCCCATGAGGCTTTTATGAAGCTGCCTTTTTCTTTTATCAGGGGTGAGGTAAGCCTTCCATATCCTCTCAAAAGTTCAGGGATTGACCATCCCTTTGCACACAGGGTTCCGCTATTTAAAGGATGGGATCGCTGCGGTGTAACGCCGTTTACTTTACCGTCTCTGACATTAAGATATAATCCGCAGCCGCAACCGCAATAAATGCATATGGTAGGGACACGTATCATTGGTGATAGCTTCTTCCTTCAAGCACAAAGCTTGCCCAAAAATAGGGATGGGAATAGGATATTTTATGGGGCGAAGAACCTAATTCCTTTACAGCCTGTTTCAGTTTAATTTTTGTCAAGCTCATGACATCAACGACATCGCTGGTTGAAGTAGTTTCAGTCAAAAGACTGAAAAATTCCTTTAAAAAATCTCCGGCAGTTTTTTCATCAAGCCTCCACAGGTTTAATACTGCGGAGGACCCTGACCCGGTCAAAGAATTCAGTAAATATTCTATTCCGTTATCCTTTTTATATGAACTTAAATTATATTCGCAGTTGTCAAGGACAAAAAATTTAGGGTCTGAATTAAGGCTGTAAAGTTCGTATGCATTTAATAACTCTGATAATATCCTGTTGTTCTTCTGTTCTGAAAATATAATTCCCGTGCGGGAAATATCATCATCAATCCAAACAGGAAGAGAAATATTTACAAAGGGGAATTTCTGCGCCAGTTCTTTAAAACCTGTTTTTGTGGCTTCTGCCTCTTTTAAAATTTTAGTGTCTTTGCCAAAAACAGTTACCAGGTCCTCTGCCAAACCTCCATAATCGCCGATGGAGAGAAGCTTTCCGGAAAGGTCGTGCTTAAACTGACTTAAGCTTATCCCTCCTTTTTTTGAAAACTTTTTAGCACTTGCAGCATAGTTGACAGAGAATTCTTCCGTCAGATAAGTTGAGTCTGAGAATTCTGCAAAAATTACATCAGTGTTTTTCTTCCTTTCCCCAACCTTTTCCACCAGCATTTCAAAAGGCAGATAACTCAGCACCCCTGAAGGCACAATAAGGAGCACTCTTGCACCTTTGATGTATTCTCTGGCAGGCTCAATGAGGGAATTATACAGTGTATTTGCAATGTTGAGATCAACTTCCTCAAGCGATTTATAAAATGCAGATGTGTCTGTGATGTTCTGCAATTTGTCAATCGGGTCTCTCAGGCTTACAATCATATCCTCAAGGTCATCACCGACAAGGTTGATTTTTATAGTTACTATATTTTTTTTGCTGACAACAAAGAGGTATGTCATATCTTTCAGGACGCAGTACTTCAAAAGCACTTCATCAGAACCTTTTAAAGATAGTTTCTGCGCATCATAAATGGAAAAGGGTTTCTCCGGAAAATTCGACTGCTCTTTTTTCTGACCTAACGGGACACCCATTCTGAGCAGCTCTCTTTCAAACTTTAATTCTTCAGACATCTCATCATAAAGAAAAGCAAGCTTGTCATATCCTTTGCCTTTATCTTTCCCGTGCAGTTTAAAGAGCATATATTTCAAATCATCAAAGAGCATCTCCTCATCTGTTATAAGCCCTTTAGCCTCCTTTGGAGAAAATTCATTCCTCTTGCTGTTGATTATTTTTATTGCTTCCATGAAGTATCTGAGTGACTGGTCAGTATTATTTTCTTTCTCATTAATCACTCCAAGCCCATACTGCGCCCTCCATATCAGGTCAGTATCAGGAATTTCTGATGCGATTTTCAATCCTTCGATATAGATCTTTTTTGCTTCACCGTATAAACTTGAAAGTCTGTAAATATCTGCAAGGTTTATCCTGGAAACTCCAAAGCCTGTTTTGTTCCCTATTGCACTCTCTGCCTTAGCTGCTTCTTCATATCTTTTTGAAGACTCCTGATAATCACCGAAATGATAGAAGATATTCCCGAGCTTGATTAGCCCGTCTGCCTCTCCCCTTTTATCTCCGGCTACTTTTTTAATGGTAAGTCCCTGGTTCATAAAATCTACAGAATTTTTCTTGTCCTCTGCCATCAGGAATGATTCAGCAATCTTAAAACCGAGGTCAGATGAAAGCGCTGTATCACCTGCAGTCTTTGTTATCACCAGAGCTGCTATATAATTCTCTGCAGCTCTCTTATACTTTTTATCTTGGAAAAAAGAGTCTCCGTCCTTTATCAGATTTTTTGCCTCTTCCATTGACACCTGTTTTGCCGGAAGGCTCACAGTGCCAGTCTTTTCTCCCTCTGTCTTTTTTTCTTCTGCTTTCATTTCTGCCTTTGCTTCTGTCTTCGCTTCTGCCTTCCCCTTCCCCTCTCCTTCTTCCTGCGCTTCTTGTTCCAATGCTATTTTTTTCTGTGATAATTTCTTTGCCTCATCAATTTTTTTCTTTATCTCATTTGCGCTTGCTTCGTCTTTGATTTCCTCTGCAATGGCAAGCGCACCTAAATATTCCTCAAGCGCCTTTGACGGGTTGCTTCGGTCAACAAAGAGGTCTCCCATCCGGGTTAAAAGATTGCTCTCCTCTTTTTTATTAAGAAGCTCCCGTGCCTTTGCTATGGCCTTCTGGTAATACTCTAAAGACTTTTCATATTCTTTAAGCTTGGAATAGACACCTGCAATATTGCTTAAATCCCCTTCTTCACTTTTTTTGTCCTTAAGCTCCTCGTCAATTTTTAAAGCTGACAGATAATTTTCCAGTGCCTTCTGATACTGTCCGAGATTCCAGTAAGAGGAACCCATATTTGTCAGGAATTCCCCTGTCCCGGCACGGTCATCAAGCTCCCGCGATAATCTTAATCCCTCCTGATAATATTCCAGCGCCTTGCTGTAATTTCCGCTTTCATCAAAAGCATTGCCTATGTTGCCCAGGATTATTTCCTGCGATTCCTTGTCATCTGCATCCTCGAAGAACTTTAGAGCCTCAGTCCATTTTTCTATAGCCTTGGTATGGTCACCTTTTTTATAAAAATTCTCTCCCTCTGAAAATAACTGATCTCCTCTGTTTTTTGCATATTCTTTTAAAGCTTCATCATATGTCTTCTTTCCCACGCGCGATTCGACCTTTTCATTGGCAGGAGGATTCTGTCTTGGATTCGGTTTTTCCTCGCTGGAAGAGTTTGATGAAAAAGGCAGATAAAAAAGAAAAGTCAAAACAAAAAGTAAAAAAATTCTTTTCAAAGTCTTCTCCAAAATAATTATTTGTAACACATTTTTACCAAACCGGAACGCCCCCTAAACTTAAATTAGATTAACCATTTTACTATAATTTTGCAACAGATAACTTTAGAGGTAACTTTAGAGGAGTCAATCTTTTTTTAGTTGAAATTTAAAAGTGGCTCTCGGTTTTCTCATGCAGCCAACTGCTCCTTTCCTTTAGTTTCCCTTCCTACAATTTCTTTTGGCGTTCTTCTTGAACCGGGTCTTGCACCTCTTTTCTTTGGCAGAAGAGATTCGTCTGACTTATTCCCTTATATCCATTTATTATAATAACGCCTTAACTCTTTAGTGCTAATATGATGTGCTTTACAAAGATCTTTTATAAATTTGAAAGAACGTGGGGTAATCTTTGTCCTTGTCTTTTCATATTCTTCTAAGATGGGTTTCCAGCATTTAATGATAACTTGATCTTTAATTTGCATTTAGGCCTCCTTTGGTTTAGATTATTATACCAAAAGAGTTACCTAATTAGTGAGCATTAACACCGGTTCTCTTTATTTGAATTAATGAGAACCTACTCTTATAACTGAATCAATAATATTGAGGATTTTCAGAATATTTGTAATTTTTTAGAATGAAAAAAATGTTGTTTTTTTCATTTTTTTAAGTATATGAAAATATTTAATTTTTTTAAGTAAAGAACCCCTCAGCAAGCTGAGGGGCATTCTGGGATTAAGATATTTGAACTTTCAAAACTCATAATGTTAAACCAAAATATACGACTAA
>MGDB01000053.1 GCA_001790645.1 Candidatus Schekmanbacteria bacterium GWA2_38_11 | reverse complement strand
ATATTGGATCAAGAAAAGTTGTTAAAGACGGAAATAAAGTAATAGCACCTTTATACAGAAAAATATTTGGTTACGGGTATGCTATGCTTGCAAGCATTTTCTTAGCATTAAATGTAACTGACACCACGTGCGGGTTTAAGTGTTTTCGTAAGCATACTATACATCCGATTTTTTCTCGTCAACTTTTGAATGGATGGAGTTTTGATGCAGAAGTTATTTTTCTTGCGAGAAAACTTGGATTTAACATTAAAGAAATATCTATAAATTGGGTTCATGAAACTCGTGATTCCAAAGTAGTAGTTTTACGAGACATATTTAAATCAGGATGGGAACTAATAAAAATCAGAGTAAATGACCTGAGAAGGCTCTATTCTTAGTATTTTTTAGCAAAATGAAAAACCCTGTGGCAAGACCGCAGGGAATTACAAGTTAAATAAATTTATTATTTTACTTAGAATTTTTTAGGATAATAAATTGCTAAGGGTCTGAACTTCCTTTCTGCCGGTACATTAAACTCAACATCATTACAATAAAATAAACATTCTTTTAGAGAATAATTTTTGATAATTTTTTCAGATATCTCCTTTCCAAGAAAAATCCCGTTAAGCTCTTCCACATCATCTGTAACTATAATGCTAAACTCTTTTTTACTGAGTTTATTTATGATTTCTTCAGGATAATAGTAATTACCGAAGCGATATGCCCAAAAGGCACCGGCAGATAAATAAGTTTTTTTGCCAGCTAAATAAGCATAAAACTGGTGGTAAGGAATGAAAACCTCTCCTTTGATTTCGCTTATTCTTTCTATAAATGCCTTTCCGAAATCTATAGACCTTTGAGAAGGGATATATTTTAACGGATTATATAAAAGGATAACCATCTGAATGACTAAAATCGCTTTAGAAATTATTTTAAGATTCAATTTATTCTTTAAGATATATTTATCTACATTAAAAATCTTTAGAGCAAAGATTATAGAAGTAAAATAGGTTAAAGGGATATGGTCATTAAGATAAGACCCTGTTCTGCACCTTATAAAAATAAATGATAAAATGGAAATTAAAAAGGAAAAATCCCATATATCAGGATATTCTCTGCGCTTAAAAACCCTGTGCAATACATCCCAACTAACAAAACTAAGAATTGGCAAAATAGGGAGAATATCTTTGATTATGTCAGATACGAAACTGTCAGAAATAGGAATATGTCTTGGATTATTGAAGGTATAAACAAGGAACCATCCATTGGTTGACAAATTATAAATATAGACAATCAAAATAGAAATAGGAAGAAAAACTCCAATAAAAAAAATAGCTTTTTTCCTATCTTTTAAAATAAGATAGAGAAAAGCAGCAAATACATAAAATACTCCGGATTGCTTAGTAAAAAAAGCAAGGATTAAGATAATAGTACCTAAAAGTAGTCTCCAAATATTTTTATGAAGAGTATGAAGAGATAGAAAATAAAGTCCCCATGAAGTGATTGCAAGAAATAACATATCTACTCTTGCAACATCATACCATGTCCCGCTTACCTGGTAAAAGGCTAAGAAAATGCTGATTCCTGCTAATGAAGCCACAATACCCTTTTTCTCATAGATTGATATCCTGTGAATCAAATAGCAAAGTAATACAACAGAACAAAGGGAAATAAACCTTAATGCACACAGATTTTTTCCAAAAATAAAAATAAAAAAACTTCCTATCCAATAAAAAACAGGAGGATAAATCTCTGTAATGAATTCAGATGAGGGTTCCTGATATATAGTTTTGCCTTCAAGAACTCGCAGACTATTCAGAAACATTTCCCCTTCAAGCCAATTAAGCTCAAAAGGGTAAAAAACTCTGTGGGTGATAGAATAAAAGAAGGCAGAAATAAAAAAGATAAAGAAAATAACCAATGAGATATTAAGGGTCTTTTTGAAGATATTTTCTCTTAATGATCTGGTCATTAAAATAGAAACTCTTTGTTAATATTTTATCTCAAATAATATCTGTCTTGGATCAGCATTATAAGTAGTATCTCTAACTAATTTCCAGATATCTTCCGGAGTGGAAAATTCCTTAATTTTAATAAGCCTGACTTTACTATTTTTCCTAAAAAATCCTAATTTCCATCCATTTTCTGATTCGTAGTGATAGAAAAATGGGAGGACTATATACTTTACTCCTCTATCCTGCAGGTAAGGTATCGAGTTCCAGGAAAATAAGTAAGGAATAATTTTTTTATCTATCAATCCCCCAAGGTCGACAATATTCTGACTTGAAAAATATTTAATAGCACCAATATCAAAAACTGCTACCTTTTCATTCTCTGGTAGGTGAGACTTTAAATATAATGCCATTCTTTTATGAGTATTATTGATGTGAAATATACTCACCTTTGTAACCTCTGCCCAAAACAGGGCATTATTCAAAAAAATAAATAATAAAATCATCCCTGATAAAGAAAGTGCTCCTTTAGTAAATCTTAATCTTTTGAAAACTCTCTGAGCTATACATTGAATCCCCAAAACCATTGTCAGAGAAACCAGGAGATAATTAAGAGGTTGGTATCTTCCTGCATGACTTGCAGCAGGAAGAAAGAAAATATACAAGAGATTTAAAGCTACAGACCATATAAACAGTAAAAAGATCCCTTTTCTTTCTTTCTTCTCATAACACCACAATCCATTTTTTAAAATTCTCAGAGAACCTATAAAAATAAATAAAAATAGAAGGTAATTTGTTCCATTCTTTAATAGATTTATTATTAGGCTTCCTGATTTGTGAATTCCAAAAGTATATTTCTTTATCATGAAACACCATGAGGAAAGAAACGACCATGTCTGGTTAAGGTCTAAATAAAAGAGTTTATTACTTAATAAATAAAGCCATTTCCTTCCCATAAAGGTAGTTGGGAGAAAGCTACCACTTATATAAAAATTTATAGAAACAGATACTCCTAAAAATATTATTGGAGGAATCATTAAAAATAGCATAGTTTTTTTCTCTATCTTGGGGAATGATTTGTATAGAGTCACGACTATAAAGATCAAAAAAAGCCCCAGTCCTTCGGGTCGGGTCAATATTAAAAGACCACACAAAAATCCTGTAATAGAAAACCTTTTCTCTACAAAAAAATAAACAGAGGCAATGGAAAGAAAATAGAATAAAAAAACCTCCATCCCAGAAAATACAAAGAACCCTACAGTACCAGTAAGAGAAAATAGGATGACTATTATAAAAGAAGTTAATTTGTCTATTTCCTTACTTAATAATTTATAAAGAAATGTAGCTGTTAAAAAATATAATAGAATATTGACTGTTAAAGTGAAGTATACAGGATCCACTTTTATAAACGCAAAGTTCAGAGAAAGAATCGATGTCCACAGCAGGCTTGTTGAACCGGTTGTCAATTCCCCACGGTTAAAGGAAAGTTCAAAGTGTCCTCCTAAATTCCGTGCAATGCTTTGATGGATCCAGGCATCATCAAGGGGAAAACCCAAGTTGTTATATAATTTGATTTTATATATAAATAATGAAAGAATAAAAATCTGGCAGCATAAAATTAAGAAAATATATTTTTTGATTCTTCAACTCCTTTTATGATAATAGAATACAAATATATAGGAAAAATAAAAGGATTATTAGTAGATAAAAATATTAAATGACCGAATTCATTTTAAATAAAAAATCAGGTTTTTGGTTAATAACCTAACATAAAATAAAATAACCTGCAACTTGATAACAAAAAACAATCTGAAAAAATGAATAATGAAAAGCCCAGAATGGAAATATTTCTTGGAATATTTCTTATCTGTTTCTCAACTCTTTTTTTAGAATTAACATTAAGCAGAATTTTCTCAGTTACAATGTGGTATCATTTTGCTTTTATGGCTATATCCCTGGCTCTATTTGGAATGAGCTGCAGTGGGATAGTAGTATATATCTTCAAGGATCATTTACTAAATAAAAAAGTGGAGCGCCTGCTTGCTACATCATCTCTTTTATTTCCAGTAATTTTACTTATATCTTTTATTATATATATTAACATCCCATTTACATTTGAAGAGTTTACAGAAAAATCTTTCCTCATGCTTTTATTAATCTACCTTTTAATCTCTATTCCTTTTTTCATAAGCGGCTTGATTGTATCATTGACTTTTGCTGTTCATTTTAAACATATAAGCAAACTTTATTTCTCAGACCTTTTGGGAGCAAGTTTTGGATGCATATTATTAATACCGATCCTCTCATATATAAGCGCTCCTAATGCAATTATCTTTGCAGCTTTTTTAGGCTCCATTGCCTCTATGTTTTTCTGCTTTGTAGCGGCTAATAGAAGGTTATTTTTTTTATCAATAGGGCTGACTGCCTTTTCTCTCTGCTTTTTGCTATATGGTATCTTTGCCAACCCACTTAAAATAAAATATACAAAAGCCTATAAAGAGTACGGTTACATCTATGAAAAATGGAACCCCCTTGCAAGGATAACAATCTATCCCTCATATCCTACTGAAGAGGAGTCAAATAAGCCTTTTGGATGGGGATTAAGCAGAAAATTTAATGGGTTTAAACCTAAAGAAATGTGGATAGAGCAGGATGCAAGCGCTGGAACACCAATAATCGAATTTGATGGAGACCTCGAAAAGGTTAATTTTTTATCTTACGATGTAACATCCTTAGCGTATTACTTAAAAAAAGATTCTAAGGTTTTAATAATAGGACCAGGCGGAGGAAGAGATGTTTTAACTGCTCTTTTGTTTGGATCAAAAAAAATCAAAGGTATTGAGATTAACCCTGATATAATTGACGTAGTCAAAAATAGATACGCAGACTTTACTGGTCACCTCTATAGCAGAAAAGAAGTCGAAATTATAAACGAAGAAGGAAGGAGCTATATCTCCAGAAGTAAGGATAATTTTGACATAATCCAGTTATCCCTTGTAGATTCCTGGACTGCAACCACTGCGGGTGCCTTTATTTTAACTGAAAATAACCTTTATACTAAAGAGGCTTTTGCTTCTTATTATAACCATCTTGCAGAAGATGGCATTTTGACTATGTCCAGGTGGTTTTTCAGTGGACTTCCTGGTGAAACCTTAAGATTAGTCTCCTTAGGATTAAAAACTTTAAAGGATGCAGGGATAAAAGATCCATCCAAACATATAATCGTTGCAAAAAAGTCTCAATGGATGAACTTTACGAGAGGTCCTGATGGTATAGCTACCTTTATAATGAAAAAAACTGAATTCAGCATAGGCGAAGTAAAGCTAATTGAGGATGTTTGTAATAAATTAGGATTCGAAATAGTTTACACCCCTCTATCCTGCAACGACGAGAGTTTTAAAAACCTCATTCATGCAGAAAATCTAAATAACTTTTTTAAATCGTTCCCCATTGATATCTCTCCGCCAACAGATGATAACCCTTTTTTCTTTCACATGCTGAAAATCAAAAACTTCTATAAGTTGAATTTATCCCAGGGAATAATGTCAGTTCATTTAAGGGCTGTTACTGTTATTGGAAGCCTGTTAATCGTTGTAACTATTCTATCCATAATATTTATATTCGGACCTCTTATGGTCTATCAAATTAAAGGGTTAAAGAATATTAAGGGCAAGATAAGCTTTCTGTTCTATTTTGCCTTTTTAGGGCTTGGGTTCATGATGGTTGAGATCTCCTTGATTCAACGGTTTATCTTATTTCTCGGGCATCCATTATATTCCTTTTCAGTATTCCTCTTTTCTCTTCTCCTTTTTAGCAGTCTTGGAAGTTTTTCTACGGAATATATTAATAAGGTTGCTCTTAAGAATAAACTCCAATTAATCTTAGGATGTATAGTGGTAATATTATTATTTTATATTTTTCTTCTTCCAAAAATTATGGATTATTTTTTAGGTATAGAAGTATTTTATAAAATAGTTATAACTGTTATCCTATTAGCTCCACTGGGATTCTTTATGGGAATGCCTTTCCCTTTAGGAATTAAATTACTTGGAAATAATTCTCAGGAAATCATCCCGTGGGTATGGGGAATAAACGGAGCTACTTCAGTTCTTGCAACAGTACTATCAACAGCAGTCGCTATAAGCGTTGGATTTACTTTTGCATTAGCTCTTGGTGGAATTTCATACGCTATTTTAATCTTAATTATAATGAGTAAGGAATTCTTAAAGACGGGAGAAATAGGTAATCAATAAAAGACTTTTCTATCAGAAGCTGTTTTTTTATATCACAAAAGTGAGAGAACTCAACGACTTGAACTAATTAAATTGTATTCCGGAAAAAATATTGAAATTTACCTTATCTAAAAATTCTGACTTCTGGGTTATCATTACATTACTCGCTATAGCTTTAGTCTTAAAGATACCAATCCTTGCTAATCCAACATGGTCATTTTCAGGAGATGAAGGGATTGTGGGGCTTATGGCAAAACATATCCTTGAGGGTTCTTTCCCAATATATTTTTATGGACAGGCATACTGGGGAAGCTTTGAAGCCTGTATCGCGTCTTTCTTCTTCCTGATATTTGGAATTAATCCATTTGCATTAAAGCTTGCACCTCTTCTTCTTTTCCTTCTTTTTATCATATCCCAATACTTTCTTGTAAAGATGCTTTTTAATAAAAAGATAGCTTTCTTATCAGCTTTTTTATCAGCTATTGCACCATCAGCCTTAAATATGTGGAGCTCAAAGGCAGGAAGCCATATAGCAAATCTATTTTTAGGAACTCTATTTTTTCTTTTATGCTTTAAATATTTTGAGACCAGAAATGATAAAAAGAAATTTTACCTCTTTCTGATTGGAATCTACACAGGGTTTTCTTACTGGACAGACCAGATGCTCTTCTATTACTTAATTCCGCTATCCTTATATCTTTTTTACAGGAAGGATTTTTTAACCGTTAAATTATTTTTACCCAGACTTAAGACCATTTTCCTTTTCTTTATTCCTGGCTTTTTTGTCGGGGTTTTCCCAGAAATCTATTACCGGCTATTTGACAATACCTACACTATCACGGCTTCAGCACAGCATTTCTCATTGAGGCAAACCATTTTGAAGATATCTGTATTTTTTAAGCTTTTTACCTATATGACAGGATACCTTGAGAAACAAAGTTTCTTTATAAATATTTTGACGACCCTTTATCTCCTAATAATCTTTGCCTCAATTGCTTTTGGTTTTTATTTTTTCAGAAAGGATTTTAAAAACCTCCTCACTTTTAGCAGAAATAATATTTCAAAGTGGTTTATAGTTTACCTTCAGTTTATATTTGTGCCTGTTATTTTCATCCTTACTCCGGTTGACCCAAATGTGGAATTAAGAACAAGACTTTTGCTTCCCCTATATACTTTTCTTCCGGTAATTCTAAGTATCCTTTTTTTTGAGCTAAAGAAAAAATATAAATCTATTTCTATTGTTATTTTATCAATAATTCTTTTGAATTTAGGGTTTGAAAAATATAACTTC
Organism: Candidatus Schekmanbacteria bacterium GWA2_38_11; assembly: GCA_001790645.1. Lineage (GTDB taxonomy): Bacteria > Schekmanbacteria > GWA2-38-11 > GWA2-38-11 > GWA2-38-11 > GWA2-38-11. The sequence continues at coordinate 1,136 of MGDB01000053.1, read as the reverse complement.
TATAGAGAATGGGGGTTGATAAATAAAAATTTATCTATTGCTTCTTTTTATGATGAAAAAGAAAATTTGATAAAATACTTAAAATCTATTAATGCTAAAGGTGGATACGCAAGCTTCTGGCTCGGCTATGAGATAACATTCAGGACAAATGAAAAAATAATTATATATCCCCTCTGGGGAAGGGATAAGTATCCAAAATATTTTAATTATGTAATGGCTCTAAAAGATCCTTTTTACATATATCACATAAAAGAGCCCTATCTTGTAAATTTAGAATCTAAATTAAAAAATGACGAAGTGAAATATTCAAAAAAAGAAATAGGAAATTATGTCCTGTTTTACAATCTAAGCATGAAATACCTCCAAAAACCTCTACCAAAAAACAAGGTTACAACCGAGTTTTGGGGGGATTTGAATCCACAAAAGGTAAGGATTAATTAAACAACTAATAATATGATAACTTCAATTTTAATTCCGCTTTTCTTCTTAGCCGGACTTTTTTTAGGGATTAGTGATACCATTTTCTATATTAAGGCTTATGGAGAGATTATCCTTCCATATTATGAAAGGATAATCTCATTTTATATAATATCTCTCTACTGTTTTGTTTTTACCTTTAGCGGGCTTATCATAGAAAGCTTTATAAGGCTTTTCAAACCGTCAATTAGTCTGACAAAAAGTAAAACAACAAAAATAATTCAGGTGATGTCCTGGTTTCTCATTGCTTTTAGTTTGTCAGCTTTTTTGGTTGGAATTATTTTAGCAGACCAGGGTTCTCATATTAATTTTAAAAGAGATTTAAAAGTTATAGATCCAAAATCTGCAAAAATATTTGTAATTGGTCTTGATGGTGCAACATGGAGAGTAATAGTACCTTTGGTAAAAAAAGGTAAATTGCCTTCTTTTAAAGAACTTTTAAAGAAAAGCTACTGGGGTAATTTAATCTGTGCAGAAAGGGCAACTTCCCCTCTTGTCTGGACATCTATCGCCACAGGAAAGATGGCAGAAAAACATGGTATATTTGACCATACAATCCGGGAACCAGGGTCCTATGAAGCAGTTCCAACAAAAAGTTATCACAGAAAGGTCAAAGCTATATGGAATATATTATCAGAAAACAGAAAAAGTGTAGGCTT